>DASUGQ010000295.1:0-9979 GCA_036273935.1 Cyclobacteriaceae bacterium
TTCAGGTAGTCCTCGCTTAGCCATACCGCAGTTTTTCTGACCTGAGGATCTTCATCCTTTAGTGCCTTGAGCAAAATGATCTTGCTCAAGACATCCAGGCCTTTCAGTGTCCATAAAGCATGGATCCTGGAAACTGCGGACCATTTGTTTTTGTCTGAAGAAAAAAGTTTTTCAACCCAGGTATAATCATCGGTAGCCATCTTCTCCAATTCCCCTGCGACGGATCGATCACCTCGCAACAGGATCAGTTTTTGAGCGGTGTTTCTCCACCACCCATTAGGATGCGCGAGGTGTTTTACCAATTCAGCAGAAGTTTCCTGCAACATCTGCGGGCGAGGTCCGGGTTTGTCACCTTCGTAAACCAGCCTGTAAATACGACCCCTGCCGGTGTTTTTATCCATTTTCATGCGCTTGATTACGGGACGAAGAAAGCTACCCTCGCGCGTCCAATTGCTTTCCTGGATAATACCCCTGTACATATCAATTATATACAGACATCCATCCGGTCCGGTAGCCATATTCACTGGCCGGAAATTCATGTCAGTAGAAGCAAGAAATTCTTTTTGATGGTAGGCACTCTTGAGAAAAATCTGGCCGTCACGGTTAATTACCTTCGCTCGACGGATAAGTCTGCCGACGGGCTCACAGATAAAAAGATCGCCCCGCATGTCTTCCGGAAGATGATCACCCTGAAAAACCACCTGGCCACAGCTTGCTGTAAAATGATTTAACGTACTGTCTGGACGCAGTCGTTCGAGTCCGCCCTGAACATCCGGTGTAGCGATGATGGGCCACACGGCATCGAAGTCATCCATCAACTGGTCCTCCAGTTCAAAGGATCCGTAAGCAGGATTTTGTTGAAATCCCAGTGCTGCCACCTCGCCTCCCGCACTTGAATAATACAAACGACCAAAGTCATCATGAGTTAAACCCCATTGACCCTGAGGTGCATCGAGGAGCGTGTCGACAAGAATTTTGTCATTCTTGAATTTAAAACGTATGGGGTTCCGGGAGTTATAAATCCAATTGTCAATATTCCAGATCAGTCCACTGGCCTGGTGTTCCAGGTTTCTGTTGTCTGCCTGATCATCGTGATATAACAAGATCTTCTCGTCAGCCTTACCATCGCCGTTCGTATCGCGATAACTCCACAGGTCGTAGGTATACGTCTCATTTACCAGCAGGCGATCGTCAAGGGGAAGAATCATTCGCGGCAACACGAGGCTATCGATGTAAACGGTATTCTTGTCCATCTTCCCGTCGTTGTCGGTATCTTCAAGCAAGAGTATTTTTCCTAAGGGCTCTTTCGTTCCGGTACCGTCGACGTCCTGCATGTAGGTGCACATCTCTGCAACATACATTCGTCCATTCCCATCCCACGCAATGGCCACGGGTTCATTCAGCATCGATTCACTGGCTACCAACTCAAGTTTAAAACCCTCTGGCAAATTGAATGACCCGATAGTAGCCTCGGGCGATTGATAGGCAGGCGAAGGATTTGCTTCAACCTCCCTTTTTATCGGCTCCTTGCTTTCGGTATGGTGTTGGGTATTGCAGGCCGCAGCCATGCATACAATAAGCGCGATGCCTAAACGCTTCAACGATTTCATCATATTGATCTTATCTAATCGGGCAAGATCTAAAATACTTGCCAGATACCAAGGAGCAAAATCCGTCAGTGATTGCTTTAAATAAGAATTATCGAAAGACGAAGCCAGAGATTATCTGTAAGGAAAAGTTTATGGCTGGTCAGCCGCGCACTCAATTGTTATGGCGAAGCACATTGTCAATGACAACAGGAAGAATCTAGTTGCATCGGTGGGCATCGAACAGTTCCATAGGAACAAAACACGCAACAATCCCCACGCTTTGCTTTAAGAATGGTGTGACAATTTTCGCATTCATAGAAATATTGGCAAGCATTGGTTGGCATAGTCTCTTCTTTCCTGTAGCCACAATTTGGACAGGTGACAATTGACACCATGATAATTTTTCTATCCTTCATGCATCATCTGAAAAAGAACAGCAAGTTAAACAAAAGTGATCGCCGAGCGAGGCTTGCACGCCGTTCTCGATGACGTACGTTGATCCTTTTACCGCAGAGCCTTTGCGGCCCTTTGCGTCTCCGCGTCTCTGCGGTAAAACTTCGAAGGAGGAAACCCCAACTCACGACTCATCCTCTCGATCAGGCGCTCGCTGAATTCTTTCACCGCAGAGGCGCTAAGGCGCTGAGTACCGCAGAGATTTTCCTTTGCGGTCCTCTGCGTCTCCGCGTCTTTGCGGTAAAACTTCGAAGGAAGAAACCCCAACTTTGCGGTAAAATCCGAAGGAGGAAACCCCAACTCACGACTCATCCTCTCGATCAGGCGCTCGTTGAATCCTTTTCACCGCAGTGGCGCTAAGTACCGCAGAGATTTTCCTTTGTGGCCCTTTGCGTCTCCACGTCTCTGCGGTAAAACTTCGAAGGAGGAAGCGCCTATTCTACAAACTAGCTTAATTTGGAGTATGACCACCTCTTGACTTAAGATACTCCTCACATTTTCCCTTAACCACCGCGCGAATCAGGGCAATCCTTCAATCAGAAAAATCCTGGTTCAGACAAATAGCATTCGCCCTCTCCAACAACCGGGGCTCTCCTATTTTAGTAGTGAACTTTGCAAATGCAGATGTCGGTCCGCGCCATCGAAGTTCGTCAACATTTTTGAACACCTTTGCATTGGTCTTCAACGTAGCCAGCCGTTTGAACAACAAGGCTTGTTTACGCTGTTCTTTCAGCACTGTCTTGGGGAATTTTTCGATTGGTCCGTACTCGTTCAATAATCTTACGGCGCCAATATTCCCAATGCCTGCAATGCCCGGGTAGCCATCCGCACTATCCCCCACGAGTGCAAGAAAATCCGGGATGAGGTCAGGACTTACACCAAACTTTTTGCGTACGCCGTCCTCGTTGCGAATAATGTTGCGTCTGCCATCGATCTGCACAACGCGGTCGTTGCGTACACATTGAGCGAGGTCTTTGTCGGGCGTCCATATACACACTTTCAAAACACGGCGATCGCGGTCAGCCAGGTGCGCGGCAGAAGCCAGTGCATCATCTGCTTCCAGATCAACCATTGGCCACACGGCAACACCCATCGAGGCCAACGCTTCTTCCAAAGGATGGAACTGCACCCGCAGCGCATGCTCAATCCCCGCCCCAGTTTTGTAGCCGGGCCATAGATCATTGCGAAAGGATTCAATCACATGATCCGTCGCTACCCCTAAGTGGGTCGCTCCTTCTTCAATCATTTTCAATACGCCATTCAAAACACCCACCAGGGCGCCAAAGCGTTTGTCTTTGCCTTTATTGAATGAACGCTGACCATAGAAGTGCCTGAACAGTTCGTAGGTGCCGTCGATAAGGTGGATGATCATGGGTGACCAGTGCAGGTGATTGCGATTAAATGTAAAGGTATCTTTTTGTCTTGGACCGGAGTAATTCCCTCTGTTTAAGTAACACAGGCCGCCATTACGCACGTTATTTTGTGAACGGCGGAAACGCGCATCGCGAATATTCACACAGGCCCGCACGTTCTCTTTTCCAGGCTACTCTGAAAGCTATACAACGAACGAAATCAGAATTGAAGTTTTGGCAAAGTTTGCTGTACGGTAGTTTACTTGTAATTTTAAACAGGCAAAAAAAAGAATCCTATGGTGACAATAACGTTCGGAACCGAGTATCTCAAGGAACTTGAGTCGGAAGTAAGAGCATCGCGCAGATGTCTGGAGGCTATTCCTGAAAATCTATATGGTTGGAAACCGCACGAAAAGTCTATGAACATGGGCTACCTGGCTCTGCTTGTAGCGGATATTCCACGGTGGATCGTGTACGCTATTGAGAAAGGTGAAATTGATTTTGCCACATACGAACATTTCAAGCTGAGCACGAATCAAGCGTTGCTGGAACGATTTGATTCAAACATCAATGAAGCCAGGCGAGTGTTGGAAAGCGTATCCAATGAAGAACTCGCTAACACATTTTCCCTGAAGAACAATGGCCAGTTATTGTTCAGCTCTCCCAAAAAAGACAGCGTCCAATCTTCCATCAATCATTGGGTACATCACCGTGGACAACTAACCGTCTATATGCGATTGAATAATATTCCCGTACCCTCAATATACGGACCCTCGGCAGACGATAGAACTTTCTAATCCCGTTACGGCGCTTTAGTAGAAACACAAAACCGGGTGGCCGATTTCAAGGCGTGTTGCGTTTAGAGCAGATTTCGTACATTTGAATTTTACAATTCGATGACCGCAACGGCAGTAAAAGATTTTTATAAGGAGACCTTTGGCACCTTATGCCCGGAACTTCAGCACTTCCTGGATGATCAGAGCACCAGTGAGATCGGACATTTCAACGTGTTCAACATTGCCGACATGTATTGCAATGGAAAGCATAAAGGCGGCATGCCCTACAACCGCAGGACATATTATAAGATCAGCCTCATAAAAGGGAGAAATCATGTAGAATATGCCGACAGGGAGTTGGACATTGAAGATTATGCCGTATTGTTTGCAACACCTAAAATCCCCTACCGTTACGTACCTGTCAGCAGCAATCAGGCGGGACATTTTTGCGTGTTCACGTCTGACTTCATGCCTAAGTCAAAAACCGGTTTTGAGCTGGATAAGCTTCCGATCTTTTCACCCCAGAGCGATTTCGTGTTTGAGATATCACTCCAACAATTCGACGATATCAATTTAATATTCAATAAGATGCATACGGAAATAAAATCCGACTACGCATACAAATATGACCTGCTGCGAAACTACGTTCTGGAACTCATTCACTACGGCCAGAAACTCCGGCCGGTACGAGCGAGCCAAATCCATATCAACGCCTCCACCCGTATCTTCAGCCTTTTTATTGAGTTGCTCGAACGGCAGTTTCCAATTGAAAATACGACACAGGTCCTTCAGCTAAAAACGGCTAAGGATTTTGCTGACACACTGAAGGTGCATGTGAATCACCTGAACAAAGTGTTGAAAGAGACAACCGGAAAGACCACAACCGACATCATTGCGAGCCGCATTAACCAGGAGGCCAAAATTCTCCTGAAGCAAACGACGTGGAACATATCTGAAATTGCCTATTCCCTGGGATTTGAGGAAGTGGCTCACTTTTCGAATTTTTTTAAAAAACACACGAAGATTTCGCCCCTGGCATTCCGCGGATAATTATTTGAATGTCGCAAACATCGGATTGAATTTCATAACGGATCGCCGCCGGCACTGCCCCAATTTTGTGTCGTACTTAAATCAAACAAAAATGACAGGCACAAAAAACAAGATCGCCCTCGTGACAGGCAGCAGCCGTGGCTTGGGGAAAGACATGGCATTGCAACTGGCGAGAAAAGAATTTGATGTTGTGATCACCTACCACAGCAAACGAGACGAGGCCGCGCAGGTAGTCGACGAGATAGAATCAATGGGCAGGAAGGCACATGCGCTTCAACTGGATGTAGCTGCCAGTAACAGTTTCAACGCTTTTGTCAAGAACCTCAAGGCTGTATTGAAATCGGAATTTGACACCGAAGCTATTGACGCCGTAGTAAACAATGCGGGCACAGGCGTCCACGCATCATTCACCGATACAACACCGGAGCAATTCGACAACATGATGAATATTCATGTGAAAGCACCCTACTTCCTGACACAAAAATTACTGGATGTGTTGAAAGACGGAGGCAGCATTGTGAATATTTCCTCGGGACTTGCACGCTTCTCCTTTCCAGGCTACTCTGCCTATGGAACAATGAAAGGCGCCGTGGAGACGCTCACGAAATACCAGGCAAAAGAATTGGGTGCCCGCCACATTCGTGTAAACGTTGTTGCACCTGGCGCGATCGAAACGGATTTTGGCGGAGGTGCTGTGCGTGACAACCACGAGCTGAATAAAATGATTTCTTCGCTTACTGCTCTTGGTCGAGTGGGATTACCCGACGACATTGGTGGCGTAGTGGCCTTTCTTTGCAGTGACGATTCCAAATGGGTGAACGCACAGCGCATCGAAGTGGCCGGTGGAATTTTTGCGTAGTTGAAATTCGTGACGTTCTCCAAAAAGCCGGAGCATATCGTTTCGGCTTTTTGTATGGTGTTCGCGTCAGCATGCCATGTCGAATAGATTAGATATGCTGACTTCGCGAATTTCATTTGGCATGAATGGCACCTTGATCACTGGCGAAAAGCGAAATAAACGTAACAACTGAAGAGTCCTGCTGGCCAGACGACTTTATTTGCAGCACTGACCGCAAGCCAGGAAATTTGGTTTCCCGGTAAAACTTTTTTGTTTTCAGCCTATAAGAACAGGAAATCCGTCGAAAATCGAAACGGGAATGTTGCTTCGTGTTGAACGCGGGTGCAATTTTGATGAGTCCACAACTTAAATTGGAATCTCTTATGCGACCCATCCTATCCTTCTTTGCACTGATCATTGCTTGTTCTTCCGTCGCCCAAGGTTCGTATACCTCCCAACCCGATTTATCGGCAAGGTCCGTTAGCATTCTTCAGATCAATGGCCTTCGGTTTAAAGATCTAAACAAAAACAAGAAGCTGGATGCCTATGAGGATTGGCGTTTGCCGCTGGAAAAGAGAATCGAAAATCTGATTCAACAAATGTCCTTGTCTGAAAAGGTAGGAATGTTGCTTATCAATACATTGAATGCTGAGGCTGGTGGTAAGGTCTCCGAGCGGGGTGCGCAATTAATTGAGGATGAAAAAATGACCCGCTTTATTTTCAGAAACACGATCACGCAAAACCCAAAGCCAGGGAATAGCGGTTCATTCGGCGGAGCGCAAATTACACCTTACGAAGCAGCTCAATTCATAAATGCGATACAGGAACTCGCTGAAAATACTCGCCTTGGCATACCATCCATGTTTAAATCAAATTCAAGAAACCACATGGAGTACGATGCCCGCGCCGGCATTAATGTTGAGTCGGGAGCATTCTCGTCATGGCCAAAAGAGAGTGGGCTGGCTGCAACACGCGATCTTTCGCTGATTGCCGACTTCGCAAAGATCATGGCACAAGAATGGACAGCAATAGGCTTACGCGGAATGTATGGCTACATGGGTGATCTTTCGACAGAGCCCAGATGGTATCGTGTCCACGAGACGTTTACCGAAGATGCCGACCTGGCTTCACAAATTATCACAACACTGGTGAAGAACCTGCAGGGGGAATCATTGAATTCAAAAAGTGTAGCCCTGACGATAAAACACTTTCCCGGTGGTGGCCCGCAGGAAGGAGGCGGTGATCCCCATTACCCTTTTGGTAAGAACCAGGTGTATCCATCTGATAAGTTTGACTATCATCTTCGCCCTTTTCAGGCAGCGATAGCGGCAGGCTCCTCATCGATTATGGCATACTACGGTGTTCCTGTTGGTCAGCCGTATATGCCCAATACTGTGGGCATGGCTTTTTCCAAAGGAATCGTCACGGATTTGTTGAGAACGAAGCTGGGTTTTAAAGGGTACGTGAATTCCGACACCGGTATTATCGGCGAACGGGCCTGGGGACTTGAGGATAAATCGGTAGAAGAGCAAATTCTCATTGCCCTGGAGGCAGGCACCGATATTCTCTCCGGCTTTAATGACAACCGGCAACTCCTCACTTTGGTAACGTCCGGTAAGCTGGCTGAAAGCCGCGTGGATCTTTCCGTAAGACGGTTATTGAGAGAGCAATTTGAACTCGGGTTGTTTGAAAATCCATACGTCGATCCCGATCGTGCTTCCTACATTGTGGGCAATGCTTCTTTCCGGCGCAAGGCCGATCTGGCTCAGCGGAAGTCGATTGTATTTTTGCAAAACAATATGAATCTTCCGCTTTCTGTCTCCAGTACTGGTCATGACTCGCTGACTGTACTTGCCATGGGCATGGACCCAAAGACCTTTAGCGGGGAACCCTGGTCACGCGTCAAGGTGATTTCTTCCCCCGAAATAAAACCTGGTGACACAGACGTTGCCATAATCAGGGTGGTTGTTTCGAATCAGGCTCCCGGCTTACGCTTTGGAGGCGCGCTTCCGGATGAATTGAATTTTCTTTCCTTCTCCAGCATGGCAAAATCAAAATCATGGCGTGTAACTCCTTCTCTCGAGTCTATTCAGCATGTGATGAAGGCCGTAGGGGCCGAAAGGACGATTCTGGCCGTCGATTTTCGTCAGCCCTATGTGCTGGACAAAGAATGCGGCTTTCTCCAGGCGGGCGCACTGTTTGCTACGTTCGGCGCCAGCGATGCCGCGCTGCTTGATATAATCTCAGGTGCCTTCAAGCCTACGGGCAAATTACCGTACGCACTGGCAAACAGTGAACAAGCGATCATCAAGCAGGATCCGGATGCGCCGGGTTATCCCAAAGAAGATACATTGTTCCCCTTCGGATATGGACTTACCTATTGATTGAACCCCCCGCGAACCAGGGCCATTGGTTTACGTGGAATCAAATCAGCAGTTTAAGTGTTAATTTGCTCCGGCAATACAATGACCGGCTTGCATTAACCATGAACAGATATGAAGGCTTTATTTTCGACTTGAATGGCACCATGGTCAATGACATGCATTACCACGAAACGGCATGGTATGATGTATTCGTAAACAAGTTAAAAGCACCGCTGACACTGGAACAGGTGAGGCAACAATTGTATGGAAAAGCGGATGAAATATTTGACCGCATTTTCGGAGCAGGCAGATTTGGAAAAGATGAAATTGAAAGAATAACCCTTGAGAAAGAAGCCAGATACAGAGAAGAGTTTCTTCCGCACTTGAAATTGATTGACGGCCTCGATATCGTTCTTGGTAAAGCAAAATCAGTCGGCATTTCATTGGCCATAGGAACAGCAGCCCCCGTTCTTAATGTCGAGTTCGTCCTTGACAATCTGGGCTTGCGCCATTATTTCCCAATAATCATCGGTCCCGACGATGTAGCGGAAAGCAAGCCACATCCGGAAGTCTTTTTAAAAGCAGCTGGTCAACTTGGCATCTTGCCTGAGCATTGTATAGTATTCGAGGACTCACCCCGAGGCATTGAGGCAGCGGCACGAGCAGGGATGAAAGCTATTGCCATAACATCCTATCACGCGGCTGATGAATTGAAAAATAAAAACGTGTTGTTTGCGATTGAGGATTATCGGGATGCGAGATTGGATCCGTTGTTCTAATACGATGTTTCGTTAGGTGCATAGAAATAAGACAACAACTGCCTTGCAGTGACGTGATAGGTCGGATTTCATAGAACATTGCGACCCTTCGCGTCTCCGCGTCTCTGCGGTAAAACTTCGAAGGAGGAAGCCTTAACTTACGACGCATCTTCTCGATCGAGCGCTCGTTGAATTCTTTCACCGCGGAGGCGCTAAGGCGCTGAGTACCGCAGAGATTTTCCCTTTGCGGTCCTTCGCGTCTCTGCGGTAAAACTTCGAAGGAGGAAGCCTTAACTTACGACGCATCTTCCCGATCGAGCGCTCGTTGAAACCTTTCGCCGCGGAGACGCTAAGGCGCAAAGCGGCGCAGAGATTTTACAAAATTCCTCTTAAAAATTCCTTACTGACATAGGGCTGTCATAGAGTGATCGGATATTTATATCCTAATCGAGAAGGTCATGCAACAGCTCACACTATTCGACGAACAATACCCCAGGGGCAGAAGGACTTCTACACGGTCCAGGAAAAATAATAAAACAAAGGTCAGCAGGATGCGGTGGGATCTTTGGTCGCAGGAAACGGAAACGGAAAAAGAAATGGCCCTGTTTTTCCTGGACATTCGCAATTTTACCAAACTTGCCGAAAAGCATCAGGCCACTGACGTGATCCACATCGTGAAGAAACTGTTCTCAAAGTTTCAAAACATCATCCGGGTTTATCACGGACGAATCATCGAGACATCGGGTGACGGATTTTATGCCGCTTTCGGATTTGACCGGGAAGTGAAAGAAGCAGTCAAC
>DASUGQ010000296.1:0-4952 GCA_036273935.1 Cyclobacteriaceae bacterium
GGTTCTGCATCAGGTGATTCATATGTAGCGTTTTCTCTTCGGCAATGAGCGATTCAAGCATTATTAATTTTTCGATTATGCGAATAAGCAAAGTAACTCCCTTTATTCTCCATGTACCCGTAACCAACAATATGATTGCCGACAGTACACACGCTATAACAGAATGGGGTGTAGTGGGTGCAATGATCGAAACGGAAAATGGATTTAGGGGCTATGGGTTTACCGGAACACACGCTCACCTTCCTGGCGATCGGTTAATTACATCCTGTATTCGCGACTGTTACGCGCCCCTGCTGCTGGGAGAGGACGCCAATGACATTACAAGATTGTGGTTCAAAATGAATCGCGCCCCGGCGATGCAATGGATCGGCCGCGCCGGCATCACACAACTGGCGTTGGCAGCGATTGATATTGCTCTTTGGGATATTCGGGCGAAGGCGGCCGGCGTGCCCTTGTGGAAATATCTGGGCGGTACAACCAAGGAGAAGCTGGAGGCCTACAATACAGATATTGGCTGGCTGAGCATCCCCCTCGATCAGCTTGTTGTCGGAGCCAGGAAAGCCGTTGACGAAGATGGCTTCAAAGCGATTAAAATTAAAGTAGGCTCACCTGATTCGCAGACAGATGTAACGCGTGTGAAGAAGGTTCGTGAAGCCATTGGTCCAGATGTGAAACTTGCCATTGACGGCAACGGCAGATGGGACTTGCCCACGTGCATTCGTTTTTGTAAACAGGTGGAAGAATATAATATCTTTTGGTTTGAAGAACCGTTGTGGCATGATGACGTATTGAGCCACAAAAAATTGTCACAGGCCACTTCTATCCCGATAGCGCTCGGTGAGCAACTATATACGTTGGACGCATTTCAGACCTTCTTTGATGCCGAAGCCATACACTATGTGCAACCCGATGTTACCCGACTCGGTGGCATTACTGAATTTATTTGGGTGGCGGATGCGGCGTATGCAAGACGTTTACCGGTTGCCCCACATGCTGGAGAAATGGCCCAGGTACATGTGCACCTGGCGTACTGGCACCCGGCATGCATGATTATGGAATACATTCCATGGATAAAGCACTGCTTCGAAGAGCCAGTTGTTGTGGAGCATGGTTACTTTAAACGGCCAGAGGCGCCCGGTGCGGCGACTACTTTGGCAAACGGAGTGATCGAGCGTTATGGTGTAAGAATTTAGCCCGTCAATTTGTGAAAAACCCGAACGGTTTTATTGATAATAAGGTAAGGTGTTAGAAGGGTTCTTTGAATTCCGGCTCACAGAAGGATTTGAAAAATTGTTTGATTATGGTGTTCGTCGCTTTACGTACCCAAAAAATACCTGGCCCTGAATTAATCGGATGTTATTTTCAATCCAATAATGAAGAATTTAACTGTTCAAATTATATTTTCTTTACACCGGCTAGTTGCCCTGTAAGCATGAAAGTATGAAGTTAAATACCCACCCTTGAAGCACTTATTGTTTTTCATCTTAATCCTGTTTATTTCCAGTTATGCGTTCGGTCAGGAGTCTCCTTTTGAAACGGACCATACCCATTACCTTGAGATCTTAGGAAGCGCCAAGGACTCGCTCTACCAAAAGATACTCACTGAATATGACGAATACATTCAGAACCATCCGACCGATCCCAAACCACAACTTGAGCGGTGCAGGTTCATTGAGTATGCCTACTATGACGAATATGAAGACTACAGCCCCAATTACGACGAAGCTGAAACATGCGCGCAGGAAGTACTGACCAGCTTCCCGGACGACCCTGAAGTCTTGCTCTATGCCGGAGAGTTTCTCTATGGTGATACCTCACTGGCGTATTTGGAAAAGCTGGAAGATATCGTTGGGAATGATCCTGAGGAATGGAGGGGATACAGTTGGATGGTGTATCAACAACTGGCCGAACATTATGAGGCAGAGGAAAACCACGAGGAGGTGATCCGATATGCCCAGATGACGCTTGAGGAAAATGATACGCTTGATCTCACATTGATGATTGGAAAGGCGCATAAAAATCTTTCCCAAAACACACAAGCCATCGATGTTCTTGTCCGCAGCCTGGATTCGACACAACATTCCTGGATACTTAATCAAAAAGGAAGACTGCTTCTCGAGTTGGGCGTACCTGAGAAAGCCCTGGAAGCTTTTAGGCTGGCAAAAAGAGACACGTCAGCATATGAAGACTCGGAAGCTCTTGCGCAAGCCATGATCGACAACGGGCTGGCATTAGAGGCCAGGCAATATTTACTTAAGAATTATACAAGCAATACATGGAACAATACGTCGCCGCTTCAGAAACTGTTGGAATATGACCTTGTCTACGCAGCAGATTCAGCCGGCCTTACCTATGATCGTTTCGTGGAGAAAACCTTTTGGAATGACCCGTTTGCCTTGTACCGGTTGCGGCTACTGGTCGCCAATCCGTTTCATCATTGGTCGCTTGCTGATGTTGGGCGCCTTCTTATGTTGCTCCTCCTGTTTGCCGGGATACTTGTTGTTCCCTATTTGTGGATACTGCCCATCCATTACCTGGGTCGTTATCAGGAGGAAAAAGGAGGGATATTCCAGGGTACATCGTTCCGTTGGGGGTTAAAGCACTTCTGGCTGGCTTCTTCGCTTTGGCTGATGTGTGACATCGCTGCCCTTTTGCTTTTTGACTATTCAGGTATAATCTCCCTTTTTAATGGCGACATGACTCTGCAGGAAGTTGCGGCTGTCAGCAGAATTAATGCAAACCTGATGCTTTCCTTTGCGCTTGGATGCTTCATGTGTTCCCTGGTCTTTCTGAGGAAGGAGGATATAACAACGTTTCTCCGGCAACTCAACGGAGCCGGTACTCATATCGGGACCGGTATTGGGCTTGCCTTTGGTCTTCGGTTTGGACTAGGTATTTATATGTTTGTATTGAAAACCTTCGGTATTGACTTTGCGTCAGCAACGGTCGGCATGGCGACGATTACCGATAGCATTGTATCCATCAATAAATTCTATAGTCCCTTCCTCGGATTTTTATTAGTGGTAATACTGGTTCCATTTTATGAGGAAGTGTTATTTCGGGGAGTCTTCCTTTCCGCCTGCCAGCGCAACATGAAGTTTATTTACGCAAACTTGTTGCAGTCCCTGGTCTTTGCCCTTCTGCACCAGGAATTAAAGTTGCTTCCCTTTTATATAGCCTTCGGTATGGTGGCGGGACATTTTCGTCAGCAAACGCAAAGCCTTCTTGTGGGTACGTCCATGCACATCACAAACAACCTGATTGCGTTTGTTGCCATCTCTCTTCTGCGGTTCTGACCAAGGGTCGGGAACTTTGTTGCAGATAAGCGTTCAAAACTGCGTTCGCGTTTTTTAAGTGGGTGAGGCCGGGACATTTTGATAATCAACTTTAATTACTACATTTATTTACCCTCAGTCAATTCATCATCACCCGAATCTCGCCACGCATGTCGTCGTCAAATGGAATTCTTGCCCCTACGAGCAGCACAGAACGAATCAGTTCCCTGGATGTAATAAGGGGGGTAGCCCTGCTGGGGATTTTACTAATGAATATTACAGGGTTTGGATTATCCCATGCCTATTTTGATCCAACCGTTTCGGGAGGAGCGACCGGCTGGAATCTTAAAGTCTGGTGGATGGACGCCATGTTTTTCGAGGGAACTATGCGCGGCATGTTCTCGATGCTCTTTGGCGCCGGGATTGTCTTATTTACCTCACGACCCAATGTCGGCAATCAGGATGTCACCGATGTTTTTTTCCGAAGATTGCTTTGGCTTTTCCTGTTCGGAATAATACACGCTTACATTTTGTTGTGGGATGGAGAGATTCTTTATCCCTACGCTCTCGTGGGTATGTTTGTTTTCTCATTTCGAAAATGGGAACCTAAGTATCTTGTTATTGGAACCATTGTCCTTCTTTCCATATCAACACTTCTTTCTGTTAAGGAGTATTATCAGATAAAAAAAATCCGCAATGAAGCGGTTGTTGCCCAGGAGAAAAAAGACCAGGGACAAATACTGGCAAAGGCGGATAGCTTGTCCATAACCAAATGGACGAATGAAGTGGCTGATGAAAAACCATCTCAGGAGAAAATTGACAAAGACATAGCGGCACGTCACAAAGGCTACTTCAGCATATTGTTGTACAAAGCTCACATCAATCAAAACATGCAGACTTATGTCATGTATCGTTACTTCTTCTGGGATATTTTTGCCATGATGCTATTGGGAATTGCATTTCTAAAAAATGGAATCCTCAAAGCTGCAAAATCAAATCAGTATTACACCATGATGGTACTGGTTGGCTATGCCATTGGATTAACAACTAACTACTTCGAATCGAGTTACATCATCAGTCATCATTTCGAAATTGTTCCTGCAGCGCTGACCAATATTACCTATGATTTAGGAAGACTTTTTACAACCATTGGGCATGTTGGCGTGATCATGTTATTTTATAAATCAGGGATTCTTCCATTCTTGCAAAAGTCTCTGGCCGCCGTTGGGCAGATGGCCTTTACCAATTACATTATGCAAACGTTGATCTGTAACACTATCTTTCTGGGGTTCGGATTCTCGATGTATGGTAAACTGCAACGGTATGAATTATATTATGTCGTGATCGGTGTCTGGATATTTCAACTGATCGCCAGTCCGGTTTGGTTGAAATATTTCCGCTTCGGTCCAATGGAATGGGTGTGGCGTTCTCTTACGTACTGGAAGAAACAGCCATTTAAAAGAGAACAGCAATCTCGAGCCACGGATGTGGTCGAAAAACCCGTGAGTGCCTGAGCGTACAGAAAATGATGAGTATCCGCCTAAACTTTCTAGCACGGTTTTAGAGCAGGTGACCTGGTTGCTGATAAAATAATCATTGCGGCAGATGTGCGATTATCGTATCATAGCGCAAATTGATGCGTCCTAAAACCCACGATACCTTTTGATGAAAAAAGTA
>DASUGQ010000297.1:0-9065 GCA_036273935.1 Cyclobacteriaceae bacterium
TTCCTGGGAAAATTTTGGAAAGGGAATTCAGAACAGGAAGCCATCCTTGAAAAATCTATACGGATTTTATTAATAACCATTATTCCTATTGCGCTTGCGATACATACAGTGACTTCGTGGCTGTTTGCCACAACTTATCGGTCTGGATGGGACAGTACAAATTTCGGAGCCTATTTCGTCTCAGGCGCATTTTTGGTTGGTGCGGGTGGTGTGGTGGTTGCTATGTTTGTTTTCAGGCGAGCCTATCACCTTGAAAGTTACATCACGAACATGCACTTTGATCGAATGGGCAAGCTCCTCGTCATGTTAGCACTCCTCTACCTGTACTTCAACATTAATGAATACTTAGTTCCTGCGTTCAAAATGAAAAAATCAGAGACGGAGCATCTTCAAGGTTTGTTCACGGGTGAGTTCGCCCCTCTCTTTTGGTCCGTCGTCATTTTTGGAATGATCGTCCCCATCCTGATGCTACTTTTTCCGGCTGGACGCAAACCATTGCCCATGTTTATTGCTGGTCTTCTGGTTGTTGTCGGGGCTTGGTTTAAACGTTTTTTGATCGTTACCCCAACCTTGCTTCATCCTTTTCTTCCCAAATCAAATGTCCCTGAAAATTACCTTCATTATTTTCCATCGTGGCAGGAGTGGGCTATTACAGCTGGATCACTAGCCGGTGCATTGCTGGTTATGACATTATTCACCCGATTGTTTCCAATAATACCTATAGAGGAAACTATTCATGAAAGAAAGGAGGGTGCTGGATGAAACGTACGAAACAAATCCTTCTTTTCCTTTTAACCATCGCGGGTGCAGTTTCTGTATATGCACAAGATGATAAAATTGAACCTCGAATTGATCTTTCCTATTTTCAGAGTGATAATGACGTCCCCTATGTTGTGGTTCAGGTCAGGAAAAAAATTGAAAGAAGATTTTTGCCATTGGCAGGTATTCCTGTGACGCTCTATTTCCAGGAGGAATCCGATAGTATGAAAATAGGAGAGATTATTTCTAATGCAAAAGGAGAAGTTAAGATGCTTCTTCCTGATCGCTTAATGGAATACTGGAATCAATTGGACTCCTATGACTTTCTTGCTTCAGTAGCTTCAAACGACAGCATTGAGGCAGGTAGCGAGTCACTCACGATTAACCGCGCACGCATCCACATTTCAACAGATAGCACGGAAAAAGGCAGACTAATTCAAGCGGTTATTGAGCGGAAACAAAACGATAAATGGGTCCCGGTACCAGATGTTGAAATGAAGATTTTTGTAAATCGTCGGTTTGGGAGATTGTTTATAGGAGAAGAAACGTACACTTCGGATGAAGACGGCTTAATCGAGGCGGAATTTAGTGGTGATATGCCAGGTGATGAAAATGGTGTCATAGAATTTGGGTGCATGATAGAAGACCACGAGGAGTTTGGCACTTTGTTCGCGTATGCTAAGAATAAATGGGGTACTCCAATGGTGGATGATAACTCTGCATTTGCCAAACGAACATTGTGGTCAAGCCGGAATAAAACTCCGTATTGGCTCCTGATATTCCCCAACCTTGCTATCGCCGGTGTTTGGGGAATTATTGGATATCTCATTTTACAAATCTATAGAATAAAAAAACTTGCTAAGGGGCAACAATAATCAAAACCAAAAAAGTTATGAAAACAAAAAAGCCAACCGCATTTATTTTCGCAATACTCACAGCGATTCTCTTTTTGTCATATACAACGGTATCGCAAGATCGAAAGCCATGGGTGGTTCCCGATAACGCAAAGAAAATGAAGAACCCGGTTAAGGTTGATGATGAGGCTATATCAATCGGAAAGAGTCTTTATGCGAAACATTGCAAATCTTGTCATGGAAAGAACGGAGAGGGTGATGGAACAAAAGCCGCTGAATTAAAGACTCCTCCGGGAGACTTCACCACTAAGGAATTTCACGACCAAACCGATGGCGAACTCTTCTACAAAACGACAGAGGGGCGGGACGATATGCCTGAATTCAAGAAGAAAATTGCCAGTGATGAAGACCGATGGATTTTGGTACATTACATTCGGACACTTAAGAAATAGAATTTCAAACTAAGTTCTTTTTAGAAGATGCAGCATCAAAAGCTATCATGATCACTGCGTTAAATTTTATAAGCCTAAACTTCTAAACAATCCCTGATATTCCGGATTGTTGGGGTCTGTTCGACGAAGGACTTCAGCATACCTCCGGGCTTTCTCAGGAAGGTTTTGATTGGCGTAAAAAAAGGCTAATGCGTAATTAATATTCATCGCCTGTGGATCTAATGCAAAGCCTTTGAGGAGAATTTCTTCTGCTTCTCTGAGTTTCCCCTGTTGCTGCAAAAGCAATCCATAGTTATAATACAAACCTGTATTCGTCGAACCCAGCCGGATTGCTTTTTGAAAACTTTCCACGGCAGCGGCGACATCATTCAGCTCATAATACAGCAAACCCAGGTTATAAAAAATCCGGTCGTTGCCCGGATCAATTGCCGCTGCGTCACGTAACGTCGTTAGCGCTTCCTTATTTTTTCCCACACTGTTATACGCTGCTGACAAATTCAATCGCGCATAATTCATAAGGCTGTCTTTTTTCAGTCCCCGTATGTAATGTGCAATAGCATTCACTTCGTCTCCATCCCTCAGCTCATAATCTGCCAACATCACATTACCCACGGCAAAATCAGTTTGATATAAAAGAAATTTTTTATTTTCAGCGTCAGCCGCCTCGTAGGCCCCACGCGCTACGGCAGGAATCATTTCATCCGGCAATGAATGATAAAGGTCGGCCGCCGCAAGACGAACAGCCCTCACGGTGTCACGAAGCGCCGAATATGCGCGCTGAAGCCATAGCGGTGAAGGAAAATTTTCAAGGGCGCGCAAGGCATGATATCGCACCAGGGGTTTCTGATCATTCAATGCACGTAGCAAACTTGAAGCACTGGTCTGACTTTGAATAGAACCCAAATAAAAGACGGCGGTCGCCCGAACGATCTCCGGCTGTAGCGTATCGCCTACGAGTTTTTGTAAATGGTTTTCACTTTTATTGTTCAGTAAACTTCCCGGAATCAGATCATCTGAAAAATGATAAGTACGATTGGGTCCATACCATTTCTGTATGGCATTGGCCGCCCATTCCGGTGTTTGTTTTGAATGGCAACCTGTGCATGCGTTCGGTGTTCCGTATTTCACAGATTGATCCGGGCGTGGAATACGAAAGCTGTGATCTCTCCGATGATCATTGCCCATATAGGTTCGCGTTGGCATGTGACAATTGACGCATTGCGCCCCGTCGGTCTCAACAACATGAAAGTGATGTTTGCTGGTATTATACTTGGGTTCATGACAACTCATGCACAAACTGTTACCGCTAAGCCGCAATTTTCCGGAATGAGGATTATGACAATTACTGCAACGAACATTCTTGTGGAACATTTTACTCTGGGTGAAGGAGCCATACTCATAGTCTTCGCTTTTGATTTGTCCATCTGCATAATAAAATTCGTCCACGATGATTTGCGGGATCATATCATCCATGATTTCATTTGTGTGAAGTGATTCCTGTGAGAGATCAGATTTCCGTGCATGACAAGGCGCACAGGTATTGAGTTGAACCCGTGGGTTGGTTTGCGCGCCATAATACAAACCCGAATCTTCACTTCCATTACCCACGCTATATTGCCCCGTCTGAACCGCTCGCACATGTTTACTTCCCGGACCATGACAACTTTCACATCCCACATTTATATCCTTCCACGTTGTTGAGTAAGTGTCGGATGCGAATTGATAGTTTTTTTGAAGATCGAGGGAGTGACACGACGCACACATCGTGTTCCAGTTTTGCGCATTGCCGGTCCAGTGAAGCCAATCATGGTAATATATTTTCTGGCCGGCGTACTGGTGAAACCATTTTTTGTCGCGGCTATCCCAACTTAAACGTGTCGCTTGCAATCTTCCCCCTGGAAATGCAACCAGGTATTGTTGAAGCGGAGAATAACCGAACGTATACAGTACTTCATAGTCGTGATTCTTTCCATCATCTCCCTCGGTGTTGATGAAGAATTTTCCGTCTTTTTTAAAGAACCTGCTCTTAACACCATCGGCAGCGAAGCTTATATTATTGAAATCTCCCAACACTGTGGAATCATGCGCTTCCTGCATGGCCCTGAAGTGATCTGAGGTCTCCCAGTCTGCATACTGAGCCTGGTGGCAGGATTGGCAGGCAGCGGAACCGGTAAACTGAAGGGCTGTCTCTTCGCGACTCACCGATGATGTATCTTGCTCCTTTGACCGGTTACAACCTTCCAGCACACTGGCAAGTACACCCAAACAAATACAGGTAAAAAAATAACACGAGATTATTTTTCGTTGTAGAATCATTGTTTCTGATTTTCCCGCAGGGATTAACCAACAGGTTGCGCAATAAAAATAGCGGGAAATAATTGACCTGCCAATCCCGCCATCAAATCAACGATCGTGAATATGGATGCGCGAACCGGGCACCACCATATCCGATGGTTGCAAAGTAATGAAACTGAAGAAGGTAAGACCCGACCCTTTATTATGATTTAATTTATTCCAGATTATAGCTTTTTAACCATACCTTTCTGTAAAACGCTGAACTTAAACCTTTCCGGCCTCAAAGTGAAATACCAAATACATGACTTTCATCAATGTTTTGAAAACAGAAAAAGTATAAACTTATAAATCAATGGATGGATATATGAAAAATCTCATTTTAGTCACACTATTTATTTCGACTGCTCTTTCATCGCGAGCATTCCAAACCGAAAGTTTTGGAGAAGCCAATGAAAGTTATTCGGTCGATCGCAGCAACCAGGACGCGAACACTCCTGAAAATATCGCCACTAAACTTGCTGAAAAAAACAATGAGCTTAAGGTCTATGAAAAACATGATCCAAAGGGAAGTGGTGATACCACCTTGCGAAGGAACACGATTAAACTCGATCTCACATCGCACTGGCTTTACCGTAATGCGTTGGTTTTTTCCTATGAGCGCGTCACTAAACCCAATCAGTCGTTCGCCATATCCGGAGGTTATCAGCAGTTTCCGAGCATAGGATCATTTGGAGATAACATCGACGTGGAAAAGGAAAAAGATGCTACCGGGTATAAGTTCGGCGGTGAATACAGATTTTACCTGGAAAAGGAAAACAAGTACGGTGCTCCCCGTGGCGTTTACATCGGACCCTACGCAACCTACCTGTCTTTCAAAAATGGTCGAACCATTTCGGTGGACAATGAAGGAACCATTGAGCAAGCCGATCTTGATACAAAACTGAGTGTTTTTAATATCGGTGTTCAGCTTGGCTACCAGTTTGTGTTGAACAATCGCTGGACAATTGATCTTATTTTTGTCGGGCCTTCCGTTTCAAATTACAACGTAAAATTTACATTGGATGGAAACTACACCTTTGATCCCGATGAAGTAGAAAACGAAATCCTCGCAGACCTCATTGACCGTTTCCCCGGATTAAGTGATCTGCTCACAGACAAGGAAGTTAAATCCAACGGCAAGGTTAACTCATGGGCCTATGGTTACCGATATCAATTTTTGATTGGTTACCACTTTGGGAGAAGCAAGAAATGATCAGGATCTAAGGTTAAAAGACTGGCACGTTCAGTACTTGTCGGACGCGAACAGGTCTTTTGAATATCCGCTGGAGTGACACGATACCCGCCTGGTATTCCTGTTCTGAATCATCTGTGCATTTCAAATCAGCCCATTGCGATCGCCAGGCTTTTGAGCGTCACCGGCTTTCCCAAATAAGGATTGAAATTCAAAAAAATACTTTTGACTTGACTTCCCGTGCTCAACATCATATATTGCCTTCATCCCATCTGTTAACCTGGTTCTCCCCTTTTTAATCACTCCCTATTATTATAACACCATTTCCCGATGGTATCAAAAGTGTATTCATCCTACGTTCATTCTTCGTTCTTACTACGCCCTGAAAGCATTTCCCAAGCCAGTTCGAAGCATTAGCAATGCATCAGCACTGTATGGGAAGGGCATGAAGACAGCGTCACACCGTGCCTTCCGCCAAGAGATAGGACAAAAAGGACAATTACGGACAATGTGACCAAACTCGGACACACCGTATTGACTTTTGATGGCGGCGCCCGGTACATTTAAAAAAAAATGCAATGGCAACCGTCAAGAACAGTATGATTGTAGAAAAATTCAGTGGTAAACTTTATGGTGTTGTATTCAAGCAATATCGCGGGGGAGTGGTGATATCGAAGATACCCGACATGAGCAATGTGAAGCGAAGTCAAAAGCAAAGGAAATGCAATAGATCCTTTGCGGAAGCAGTGGCTTATGCGCGGTCCGTACTATATGACCCGGAAAAAAGAAAAGAGATGGTGAAACGAAAATCGGCCCACCCAAAATTTCGGAGAAGCTCCATTTACCATATGGCTATACGTGAATACTTCATGAAGACAAAGTCACCCGCCCCCAGGCCGCCGATCGGGACGGATGAGTTTTGCGGGTGTTAAAAAAGACCTTGCAACTTCGGCACGGCCTTCGATTCAACCCTGGAATTTAAAGGAACACGGCGCATAAGATGGTTAAATTTAACTGATGCATTATTCCTCCTTCAGAGCAGTCACCGGATTAGCAGATGCCGCCCGAATCACGTGAAAGCCTACCGTGATGAGGGTTATAACAAATGCGAGCGCTCCTGATATCAGAAACGTCGCCCATTCCCCCTCAAGTTCAATACGGTATGCAAAGTTCTCGAGCCAGGTATTCGTGAAGTACCACGCCGCAGGAAAGGCCAGGAGGGTACCAACACCGACCAATATGAAAAACTCCCGTGACACCAGTACCACCAGGCCCCTGACACTTGCCCCGATTACCTTGCGAACACCAATCTCTTTGTAGCGTTGCTCAGTTGTAAAGGCGGCCAGGCCAAGCAAACCAAGACAAGCGATGGTAATCGTCAGAACAGAGAACGCCGTGAATATCTGGCTCCGTTTTTCATCCGACTGGTACTGCGAATTAAAATCCTGATCGAGGAACTTATACTCCATTGGGTAGCCCGGGTTCACTTCCTTCCAGGTTTTTTCGATGGCAGCAATAGACTCCCTCACATCACCTTCCTCTGTTTTGATAACGAGGTTACCATTATTAACCCGTAAAATAATAATAAGCGGTTCGATGACATCATACAATGAATTCTGATGATAGTCCTTTACCACACCCACTACATGCTTCTCAGGATTGGGACCTCCTCCGAAAACGAACTTCTTTCCAATCGGATTATCCCAGGCCATACGTTTCACCATAGCCTCATTAACCAATATGGCGAATGTTGTATCTGAACTGATTTCCCTTGAAAAGTCGCGTCCCTCCACGATAGTCATGCCCATGGTCTTGACAAAATCGTAATCCGCCGAGAAGAGATCGACACCGCGGTCGGTAAGTTTACCTTCGTTGTCTTCTACCTTCATGAGGTTTTTTCCAATATTCTGGCCGGGTGTCGCATTGGTCGTTGATACAGCCGACACCCCGGGAGTCTGTCGCATACGCTCAGCAGCTATTCCCGACTTTTTGAATAGTTCGTCGCTGGAAAGATTAATGCGGAGGATTCGTTCCCTGCTGAATCCTAAATCCTTTTCGCGCATAAACTGAAGCTGATCAAACACCACCAGTGTACTGATCAACATGAAAATGGAAATCGAAAATTGAACAATGACGAGGAACTTGCGGAAGAGAGCATTCCCACCTTTCACAGCTACTTTACCTTTCAATACATTAACAGGGTTAAATCCCGAAAGGTAAAATGCCGGGTAACTGCCCCCAACAATTCCAACAAAGACGATAACACTAACCAGGCTCAGCAACACAGGACCTTGCGTTACGTAAGTAAATGGAAGTTGTTTGTTACTTAACTGGTTGAACAACGGCAATAATCCATAGATCAGAACCAAACTGACGGCTAAGGCAATCAACGCGAGCACTACCGACTCCGTAATAAATTGAGCAATAAGCTGCGCGCGTTGGGAGCCCATTACTTTTCGAATGCCTACTTCCTTTGCGCGGCTGGCTGACCGTGCTGTTGCCAGATTCATATAATTAATACACGCAATGATTAACATGAAAGCCGCCACAGCTGCAAATACATAGATGTAGGAAATGTCTCCGCCTGCCTCGGCTTCATCCTGAATTTTAGAGTAGAGGTGAATATCGGTAATGCGCTGAAGTCCGTAGCGGATGGTAATACCATACTGCGCAAAAATTGGATCGACTTTTTCCTTGATCACCTTGAGAAGGCTCTCCTCCATCTTCGCTACGTCATATCCATCCGGCAATTGGATATAGGTGAACACACCAAAGTTACCCCAGCTCCCCTGATAGCCGGGTATGGTGTTGCGGGAAAGGAGGGCATCGAAAATAAAATGAGAGTTTGGGGGCACGTCATCAATCACGCCTGTGACATTATACACATCTCCTTGCTGATTTTGAAATGACATACCCACTGCGTCTTCTTTGTCAAAATATTTAGTGGCGATCTTTTTGGTGAGGACAATGGAATTCGGCTTATCGAGAGCTGTGTTTGGATCCCCGTGAAGAAACTTATAGTCGAACATGTCAAATACGGTGGAATCGGCCAGGAAGAATCCTTCCTCATAAAATTCCTTCTCACCATTTTTATAAAGTGTTCTGCCCAAATCAAAAAAGCGAACTACATTCTTAACCTCAGGATAATTATCCCGAAGTTCATCACCCAGGGGAATTTGAGCCACCGCCCAGGTGAAGGCGTTATCCGGTTCCTTGATGTTGGAAATGACGCGGTAGATGTTGTCCGAATTTTTATGATAGCGGTCATAGCTCAATTCATCAAGAATGTACATCAGCAAAAACGCTGAACAGGTAATACCGATGGTGAGTCCGAGAATGTTGATTGCACTATAGATTCTGTTCTTCCGGATGTTGCGCAGCGCAATGGTAAAAAGATTCTTTAGCATGGGTGAGTAGGTTGATAATAGTAGATGACCATAAGACTGTTAAAGTTTTAAATAGTTACATGTCGGT
>DASUGQ010000298.1:0-8199 GCA_036273935.1 Cyclobacteriaceae bacterium
CCCAGTACAGGCTTCCCCACTTCCGCACATCCCCACCGGTTGACCACAACATGCCATTAAATTTTGGGGGATATTTTCCCCTCGACGAGGAAGCCATCACATATAAGTAATACGTGTAATTTTTCTCAACGAGGTCGGCTACGCCATCGTCACTGTGGAGATGGACATAAGACTTGCGCCAGAAATCGCGCCACCATTGTTCATTGAAGCGGGCTAACTTGTCAAAGCCTTGCTCCATCGCCTCTCGAAGTTTTTCTGTTGTCTTGAAAGCTAAATCCTCTCCCTGTTTGAAAGAAGCGTCGGATGCAATGAACACGATGAATTTTCCGTTACCCGCAGGGACAACGATCTTACCTTCTGTCTCATTTGCAATGATTGCCTTCCCATTTCTGCCGGCAATAGCGATCCCTACGGATGAATTGCAGAAATATGAGTCTTCGGAGAAGCGCTGTTTCAAAATGATTCTCTTACTGTCAACCTGTACATCTGATTCAGCAATGTGATTTCCTCTCCTGGATAAAGCTGAACGCAGCGCACGCAAATGAATAAAAATGGGAGTAGGATTGGATCGGTTATCCTCAACTTCTATCGCCATCACATCATCCTGCATCCATGCGATCGCTTTCGTACGGACGCCGTTCCCATCAGAAATGACCTTCCCGTCATAGCAGGAAAGATGTTGCCTGAATTGTGGTGACGCAAAAACATCTTCACCGGCTGAAAAATCAATATCAACATAACCTGCGCCGCCGCAGTAGTCCGTATGTCTTTCGTAGAAATTATTAGTTGAAGCATTGTTAGCAAAAATATCCACCCTGTTGATCTGAAAATGCAATGCCGTGGGTGTAGTCCAGATCAGACTCCCCATTGTTCCATTTCCGATGGGGATACCCTCCTCGCTTTTCACTACGGGTGAGGTATAGGTTAGATCAGCGCGTGAAACAAGTCTTTCATAACTGACATCGCTGTTCACCTGTTGTGCATCGACACTGAACCATCCTGCCAGGAGAACGGGTAAGCGTGCGAGAAAAAAGAGCCTGTAAATTGAAACCATTGTTTTGATGTTGAACACCAGCCATTCAATCGATCATTTGATATCCTCCAGTTTATGCTTACGAAGGAGCGCCTCAAGAAAATAATAGTCCGCATATATAATCGGAACGTCCACTTCACTATTCGATGGTTTTGATCCGGTGCTATGCAAGAGAATGAACCCGTGATTCTCACCAACTGGTGAACGATAATGCGTTGACAAGCTTTCCATGATCTTGTCCGCTGTTGCCCTGTAATCTGATTTAGATGAATAGGTACTTAACTCGTAAAGTGCGGAAGCCATGACAGATGCAGCCGATGCATCCCGGGGTTCGGCTGGGATTCCCGGCGCATCGAAGTCCCAGTACGGCACGAGATCTTCCGGCAGATTGGGATGATTTAAAATGAAGCCGGCAATCTTTTCTGCATGATCGAGAAAAACAGAATCACCTGTCTCCCGGTAACACATGGTGTAGCCGTACAAACCCCATGCTTGTCCCCGTGACCATGCGGACTCATCTGAGTAACCTTGATGAGTATTCTTTTTCAATACCTCGCCTGTAATCGTATCGTAATCCACGACATGATATGAACTGTAATCTTCCCGATAATGATTTCTCATGGTTGTGATGGCGTGACTTACGGCAATTTTATAAAAAGAAGAATCACCGGTAAGTTTCGTCGCTTCAAACAAAAGCTCCAGGTTCATCAGGTTGTCGATGATCACCGGGCAATGCCATTTGTCGCGACTGTGATCCCACGATCTCAGTATCCCTGCGGCAGGTTTGAATCTTGTGCTAAGTGTTTTCGCTCCCTGAATAATAATATTTCTGTAAGTAGTATCACCTGTGAGCCGGTAGCCATTTCCAACACTGCAATAAACTTTAAAACCCATGTCGTGAGTTCTCGCATTCCATTGTTCCTCCTCAATCGGTGAAGTGAACTTTCTCGCCTTTTCCATCCAGGACGGCTCTCCGTTAGCTTCATACAGATACCACAGCACGCCTGGAAAAAATCCGCTGGTCCAGTCACGGGAAGGAACGAGAACAAGGTTTCCATCTTTCAGCGTCCGGGGAGAAACGGGCACAGGCCTGGACGAAGCGTTAGTGATTTCATTTCTCTCCAACTTTTCCACCTCATTTATCATCAGGTCAGCCTGCTGAGCGGCCGCTGAAATAATGCTGTTAAAAGTCTCCGGCGTCGCTGTTTCCTTAGCCACTTCTTTTCTCCCGCATGAAAAAAGAAGCAAGAGAACAAACGGCGATAAACTTTTCACAGAACAAAATCTTATTATCAACATGGTTCGCAATTTTAAGCCTTTAGTTGTAAAGCCATATCAGGGGATTGCGAATGGGAAGATTTCTCAATACCTCGTCCACCTTCGGATCGTGATCAAGCGACTTCCAGGTTTCAAACCATTCCCTTTTTCCAAAATGAGCCGCACCCATAATCAAAAAAGGATGTGCCACAGGCCAGTTATCCCAATACATCACATCGTGTGCGTAAGGCCACGCCTGTTTGTCCCTGACAAAAGGATACATAAAGTCAATCCCCTTCCTTATGTTTTTCCCGTCAGCGGTTTGAACATTCCACAGGTCATTTTTATCGTCCGAAAGGATTTGGCATACCATGGCCATGGCATCGAGATTAAAAAGTGAGTAGCCATAGGGTTTGGTTCGGCCCAGTTCACGGGGAAAACTTCCGTCAGTTGCCATTTGGTTCGGAAGGATTATTTCTTTGTAGCGATCTCTGCAAATCCGAAGGATGGAATCGCTCGCCGTCAGCCTTGCAAAAGAAGCCACCTGCATTACCCAGCACGTACCGTGGTTGTTGGTAGCATTCATCTCGTCCCTGCTGTAAGGATGCGTGAGCAGCCATTGAAGGTATTGGTCAAACCAATGTTTCACTTCACCAACTATTCGCTGATCGGCAAGGGGCGAAGCTTCTATGACCCGGGTTCCCTGGGCTACTTCCATAAGGTGAATGGTGTCAATAATACCAATGCCCCTTCCTGTAACACGGCCGCTGATCGCCTGCGCATAAAGCAGGGAAGGATTCATACGTGTTGTAGTATCCACAAACCAGGCGTTAAGATGAGCAAAAGCCCGCGCTGCATATTGATCATCACCGGTAAGCCTGTAGGCTGACGCAAGTGCTCCAACGATCCTGCTTAACCTGATCAAGGCTTTCCGATGATCCACGAAATTATCCGGGTTGGTGATTCCATCACGCTGGATATAAGGTCCGCCGGGATGCTGGGGATCGGGCCACCAGTAATCTCCCTCGGAATAAAAATCGTGCTTACCCCCTGCACTCCGCGAACAACCAGATGAAGTAATGGTGCGCGGTGACGCTGTCATTGCCCATTCCGCTTCTGCAAGAATATGATCACGCAACACGTCCGACACGTCACTAAAGGATTGTGCTGCACCATGAACGGTTATCATCAAACTCATCAGGATCAATAATTGATGAGGACGTCCTTTTATCTTGTCGTTCTTCGTCGGCTGCATGATCTCAGATAGTTTTAGCGACAAAGCCGCCGCGGGGCTTGAGCCGGACGGTGGTCTTCTTTCCATCAGTCTTTACTTTCCGGTTGGTAAATGTTCCGTCTGCCTCATCATCGGTAATCAGTTCCATTGTGACTTCCTTTTTAAGGAAGGAAAGATCCAGTGTGATTTCCATGGGTTCATTCTTCCCATTGATACCACCGATATACCAATCGCTCCCCTTTCGGCGAGCTAATACAACATAACTTCCGGGAATACCGGCCACATAGCGCGTCTCATCCCAGGTGACAGGAACCTGTTTCAGAAAATTCTTTGGCGCTTCCGGAAGGGATTGGTACGAACTCATCCTGTCCGCAAAATGAAACACCCCTGACTCAAACACAATAGAAAGTGCGAGTTCATGGCCAACGGAAGTTTGCCTGATAGCCTCACGTTTATTCGTAAAAGTTACGGGGGTATAATCCATCGGCCCGACAATGTTGCGCGTAAAAGGAAGAATGGTATTGTGTGAAGGCGCGCGGTCACAGAAGTCTTGCCGGCCATAACCTTCGGCGCCCTTCACCGATTCCATGGACACCAGGTGTGGATAGGTCCTCTCCCATCCCCGTGGCAGCGTTGAGCCATGAAAATTTACCATGATGTGGTAGTCGTCAGCATCCCGGAGAATATCCATATATCGCTGAATGACCGGCTGTTTATCGCTGTCAAAAAAGTCCACCTTAATTCCCTTGACGCCCCAATCCCTGATCCTCTGCAACTCCTTCTTTCGCGATTCAGGAAACGCCATGAGGTTAGCCATGCTTAACGTATCTCGCTCACGACCCATCCCGGAATGGTACCAAAGAAAAATTCCTACACCCTTTGAATTGGCATATCGAACAACATCCTCTGCATTTCCACCTTCCATCCAGGGCCACCCTGAGTCGATCAGCACATACTCCCATCCCATCGAAGCCGTGAAATCGACGTACTCTTTTTGCGCCTGGAAATCACGCGGCGAACTTCCTACCGACCACCAACTCCAACTAGCCCGGCCAGGTTTTATCCAGGACGTGTCCGTTAATGTTGAACCGGGACTCACGTCGGTGACCAGGGAGGACTTTTGAACCGCACCTAACGAAGGTCCTATAATAATTACCCGCCATGGTGTTGTCCATGGCAACGATGATACAGGTTCGGGATCTGCGCTGCTCGTGACTTCCTCTCTTTCCGGAAACCGGATGGTATAAATACCGTTGCCAGACCTGTCTTCCAAATGAGTAGCACAATAGGTTTCATCCAACCCGGCTTCTGTAACGAGCGCCCAGTTTTCTCCTATATTGAAAAGAGCAGGAAATGCCCAACCGGCGGGATTCGGCGACGGCGTACCCGGTGCAATCCCGTTTTCATAATAGGTTTCATAGCACGGTTTCATTCTAACATTCAGATCATAGGGCTGAATCCAGGCCTTTGCAGTGTTAGGAATAGCAAAGCCTGTTTTCTCCTGCACGATTTTATGCGTCGTACCATCATTCGCGGGGAAATGATACCGAAACGCGATACCATCCTGGTAGGCACGAAATGTTAATTCTATTTTTTCATGGGCAGGGTTTTCAAATACTAGGGTCTGTTCTTTTGCTTTATTGCTGCATTGAAGCTTCTTTCCCACGAGGAGTCGGTAAGATTCCTTGACGGTTTCCTTGCTCTTGCTAATAAATTTTAATTGTGAAGAAAAATTTGCGTCCTCGCGATCAATGCCAAGTGGTGATGCTCCGATTATTATCTTGTTTTTGAAAGAAACATCATAGGACAGCGATCCGCCTTCATTAAAAATATTAATCGTAATATCTTTATTCGGTGATGAGACCTTCCATTGTTGAGCAAAGATGGCGTCGGGCGCGACTCCGAATAACAACAACAAAAAAACAGACTGGTGTAATCGATCTTTAATGTAAGCCACGAGACGTTTCATATCGTTCAAGCTAAGGTGTTTCAGGTTTTCTATCAAGATCAAGGAACACGGTCGGAATTCCCGGGGATTGAATGGCCAAAATGCTTTGGCCGTTATTTTTCTTTGCCGAAATAATAGCACGGCCATTGTACGCCTGCACTTTACGTGAACCGGACGATGTGCCTAAATCGTCAATCAACTTACCATCACCGGTAAGCGAAAAATGAATCCAGTTCCGCGCATCAAGGCAATTGATGTTCGCTTCATCAAGGAGTCTCGCCTCCACCGTCACCGTGTCGTCCTTCTCGTAGATTTTCTGAACAGTGAGTTGAACAGGCTTACTCCATTTCGCAGTCTGGTAGAACTGTGTTATTTCATCCTCCGTTTTCACCTTACCCTTCCTGGCCACGACGCGAAGATGATACTTCCCTTCCGTCATTGGAATCATCCATCGCAGACCTGCTGCCGGAAAGTCCTGGCTGTTCCGTTTCCTTACACCGGCACTTTTTCCGTTTACAAATAGTTCAGCTTCGTCGGCATTGGAATATACCTTTACCATTTTCATCTCTCCAGATGCGCCCCATCGCGTGGGCCATGTGTGACCATAGATGTGGACCATAGGTTTCTCTGTCCAGTAGGACTGAAAAACATAATAAGATTCTTTTTTTGCAAAGTCTCGTTCAACAACGCCTTTTTGATTCACATAGGGCACGGGATTGTCCGGCCGGCCTGGAGTAGAGAAATCCTTGAATGGCCAATAAGCTGTTCCCGTCAGCCAGGGCATCGTCTCCTGCTCTTTCAGGTACCAGTCAATTAGATCACAAACGTAAGTCTCGCTCCAATCGCCATCCCTGGAAAATCGGGCCTCACCCCCTTGCATCGCAGCATCTCCGGATCGCTCGTCCACACCATTACCTGTTTTCACATGGACCATGATGTTTTCCGGCTCCTCCGAATGTCGTCTCGCCTGGCTGTCGCCGCCCCATTCAGCATGAATAAAGTGATCGACTTTTTTGGCCCACCTTTCCGACTCATCTTTATACTCTGTATAACGGCCGCGGTACCAGCCTGCCCAGATGGAAGGAGAGTACACATCAACAATATCTTTGCAAAAGTCACAACGGCGGATCGCCGTCTTTCGTGATGGATCAAGGATATGCGAAAGGTCATTCAGTTCCTGCATGAATGCTCGTATCCTTTCTTTGTTAAATTCCGGGAAGTCGCCGGGCCAGTCGTTTTCGTTACCCAATCCCCAGATGATTACCGAGGGATGATTGTAATGTTGCCCGATCATATTCGCAAGCATGCGTCGGGCTTGTTCTTTGTATTTATCACCGCCCAGTCCCCCGCGACACCATGGAATCTCTTCCCATACCAATATGCCCAGGCTATCACAGAGATCAAGAATGATCCGGGACTGCTGGTAATGACCCAGGCGAATGAAGTTCACGCCCATTTCCTTCATCATGATCATCTCCTTTCGCATTAAATTCTCCGTCATGGCAGCGCCCACACCACTGTGATCTTCATGACGATGGGTCCCCCTGAGCAAGAGCCGTTCATCATTCAGATAAAATGGTCCCTGGTCTTTGAACTCAAACCAACGAAAACCAATCTTTTGTTCACATTCATCATTACCCGCATTTGAATGAAGTCTCATGGCTATCGTATATAACGCAGGTTTTGATGGTGACCAAAGCGCCGGTTTCCTGATCTCCTTTTTCCATTGAAACTTCTGAGATGGATCAATCTGCGTTTCAAGATGATCGACCACATTTCCCTTCTCATCCTTCAAAAAAATTTCCAGCTGCGCTGAAGAAACAGATCCGGCGTTAACAAACGCTGCCTGAATATTTAGAATAGCGTTTGAACCATCCTCTTCAACGCGCTGTGACGCCAGGACGTTCGCGATAGACAAAGAGGGCACGTATTCAAGATTTAAATACCGATAAATGCCTCCGTACAAATTAAAATCGGAAAGGCTTGACGGTATCATTTCAAGGTCGCGGGAATTATCACAACGAATGGTGATTGGCACGGTACCATTAAATTTGGTTTTGAATAGATCGGTCTCTTTGAACTGTTCTACCGCCTCCGTTATGTCAACGGTCCATTCATCATAACCCCCAACGTGTGATCCGACCTTTGTCAGGTAAACGTATACGTCGGTCTTTTGGCCGGCGCCTTCAAAATGAAGAAGCGTCCTGCCATTGAAAAAGGGATTATTGATAGGTAAGCGCGACCTGTACCACCCAGGCCCCTGGTAGTAAGGCTGGTCGGGATCCACGGCATCATACGCATTGAAGCAATGGGGAAGAGTAACAGGTTTCCATTGTGGAACACTCTCCGGGCTGCCCCGCCCTACTGAACGAACGGCCTCCCATGCACCACCTAAATCACCTTTCATGTACTCCCAACCGGAATTCAATCGTGTAGAATGGCGCTGCGAATAGACTCCGATTGATGCAATGGTGAACGTAACAAAAAGCAGAGCACTAATTTTTTTTCTCATACCAATCCTACAATACGAGCATCAAAACAATGAGCAACATGGTAACCAACAACGCAATGATGACAGCCTCTTTGATTCTGACGGTCATTCCATTTCTTTCTACCTTCCTTTTTGAATAATGCATGCTGATTTCTTTCTGTCAGCAATTTGCAGCAGATCAATCGTATTCGGGTGGTTAAAGATTTCAATGAAGGATATAAATCGTTCAAGACTTA
>DASUGQ010000299.1:0-12002 GCA_036273935.1 Cyclobacteriaceae bacterium
AAGCTTGTGAATCAGCTTTCATCAATCTCAAAGCAAATTTTCGACGTTCGTAAAATTGCCCCTGACAAGAAGTATACCTTGATATGTAACCAGGATTCGATGAAGACGGTCAAGGCTCTGGTGTATGAGCCCAATCCTGTCGAGTATGTGGTCCTCAAATTCGATGATTCACTATCAGTAGATTTGTGCAAAAGAGAGGTTGTCACGGTGGAGAAAACCGTTACAGGTGTTATTCAATCCAACTTGTCTGAAACCATTGAGGAGTTGGGGATCTCTCATGAGTTGACCAATAAGTTTGTGGATATTTTTGCATGGCAGGTGGATTTCCAGCGTCTTCAAAAGGGCGACAAGTTCAAGCTTATCTATGAAGAGGACCAGGTTGAAGGTAATCCCGTCGGCATTAAGAAGATCAGTGCTGTATATTTCGAACATTACAACAGTCCATACTATGCTTTTCCCTTTGATCAGGGTGATGGTTTTGACTACTTCGATGAAGAAGGCAAGAGTTTAAGAAAGGCCCTGTTAAAATACCCAATTGAATTTACGCGAATCAGTTCGCGCTATTCAGGAAGTCGTTTTCATCCTGTAAGAAAAGTCTACCGCGCTCATTTAGGTACTGATTTTGCAGCACCGACCGGTACTCCGATTCGATCAGTTGGGGACGGCACTATAGTGGAAGCCCAGTACAAATCCAACAATGGAAATTATGTGAAGATAAAACACAATAGCACCTATACAACGCAATATCTTCACATGTCAAAAATTGCACAGGGTGTACGTGCCGGAACCCGCGTCAGACAAGGTCAGGTAATTGGTTATGTCGGAAGCACAGGCCTTGCAACTGGCCCTCACCTTTGTTACCGTTTTTGGAGAAATGGCGTACAGGTTGATGCTTTGAAAGTTGAGTTGCCAGCTTCAGAACCTATCAAAAAGGAATTCGTTTCATCTTTTGAAAAAGTCAAGGAAGAGTTAACCAATCGTTTGAATACGATTGCTTCACCGGAGCTACAGCAGGATCCAATGGCGTCCCTTCAATAAGTTTTCATTTATTCCGAACGTTGCGGTAATTTTCTCCTGACTTTTTTGTTAGAGATTAATTAGTCGTTTTTTGGTTTGGCTGATAAATGAAATATTTCCTCTGTCTTATTTTAATAGCGTTCGCGACCAATGTTTTTGGCCAGCGTGTTGGACTTGTGTTAAGCGGAGGTGCAGCAAAGGGACTGGCGCATGTGGGCGTGCTTAAAGCCCTTGAGGAGAACGACATTCCCGTCGATTATATAGTTGGGACTTCCATGGGGGGAATTGTCGGTGGAATTTATGCTGCCGGTATAAGTCCCGGTCAAATTGAAGAGATTGTTACGTCCGAAAAATTTCTTCGCTGGGTGAAGGGCCTTCCGGAGGAAGGATACAACTATTTCTATCATAAAAGTAATCCTGACCCCGGGTTCTTACAATTAGACCTCGCGCTCGATTCAACACTGAACGTTCAATTTAATTCCAGCCTGGCAAATGATGTGTCATTGAATTTTGCCCTGACCGAGCAGTTTGCCCAAGCATCTGCAATTTCAAAAAATAACTTTGACAGCCTTTTTGTTCCACTTCGGGTTGTAGCGGCCGATATCTTCACACAACAGCAGGTAGTCCTGTCAAAAGGGTTATTGAGCAATGCGCTGCGAGCGACGCAAACAGTTCCATTTTTTTATACCCCAATTCGGGTTGAGGGTAAATATCTTTTTGATGGTGGCGTTTATAACAACTTTCCGGTGGATGTAGCCAGAGAGCAGTTTAATCCCGATGTGATCATTGGGGTCAATGTGTCAACGAAAGTTTTTGAGGATTACCCGTATGATAAAGACGATCGGTTGATTTCGCATTCGCTTATTTACATGCTGCTTGATAAATCGGATCCTCGTGATGTGGGCGAAAATGGAATTTATATTCAACCGGATGTGAGTGATTTTACATCATTTAATTTTGATCGGGCAAGAAGTCTGATCGACAGCGGGTATGTACAGACGCTCCGGCAGATCGATGAAATCAAAGCTAAAATTAAAAGGAGAGTTTCCTGTGACGAAGTTTATGAAAGTAGAAACAGATTTAACAATAAAAGTTATCCTTTTGTTTTTGATGGTTTGACGTTTCACGGATTTAACGAAAAGCAAAGCAAATACATTAGACGGGTATTTGGAATCAATCCCCACAAGCCGAAACTGCTTTATCGTAGAGATATTTCGAAAGGATATTTTGAACTCGTGTCTGAAGATTATTTTGCAAATGTATTCCCCAACATTTTATTTGATACCACGAAGCATAATTTCAACCTTCAACTCTCCAGACGGCCCAGGCGGAATTTTCTGGTAGACTTCGGTGGAGTAATTGCCACTCGGGAAATAAGCAACATATTCCTTGGCCTTAATTATTATTATTTCAATAAATCTTTGGCGCACTTTTTCATGGGGTTTCAAACGGGAAGCTTTTATCGGAATGCGACAGCACGCGTTAGGATCGACAATCCCTTCATTACCAAGTTTTATATAGAACCTGCGATTTCTTTCACCAGTTGGGACTATTTGACAAATGAAGACTTGTTTCAGAATGTTACATCAACTGTTTTGAAACGAACCGACAGACAGGCAGCTGTCAATTTTGGCTGGCCGGTAAGTGATCGTTTTAAGTCCGTTATTTCGATCAAAGGATTTAATAATACTGACAGGTATTCAAATGACGAGGGATTTGTCAGCAGCGATACGCTTGACAGGATGCAATTAAGGGGAATAAAGTCTACGTTGATGGTTAGCTCAAACACTCTTAACAGGAAGCAGTATCCATCGGCGGGGTCGGCGATAAGTCTTGCAGCATCTTACTTCAACGTTGAGGAATACTATCAACCCGGCAACACCTCTGTTCAGTCGGGATCCCAGAGAAGCTTTCATCAATGGTTTCAATTGCGATTTTCAGCTGAGCAATATTTTTCAAAGGGATTTTATCGGCCGGGTTATTTTGTGGAAGGGGTGTTTTCAAACCAACCCACCTTTCAAAATTATTTTGGGACGATCATCAATGCTCCAGCCTTTCTTCCCCTGCAAGATAGCCCGACGTTGCTCCTGGAAAATTTCAGGTCGTTTAATTATGTGGCCGGAGGCATAAGGAATGTATTTACCTTGCGGAATAAACTCGACTTCAGAATAGAGGCGTACCTGTTCAAACCCTTTGATTACTTAACACAGAACGAAGATCAGGAGGTAGTCGAGAATTCAGAGCTCTCTCAAGTATACCTTGCTGCGACCGCCGGCTTAGTGCATCATTCCCCTATTGGACCTATTAGTCTTAGTGTAAACTATTATGATGACAAGGAGAATCAGCTTGGCGTCTTGCTTCATGTAGGGTTCCTGCTGTATAATAAACACACTTTGGAATAGCTAAGCAAACTTTAGGTTAAGGTGTTTAATGTTAGGATATCGGTTTTTACAACGCAGTTGTCGTAATTTTTGATTTTTTGAGTAAGTTTAGTTCGTAATTCTCAGGGAATGAAAAAGCTTTTACCTCTCCTACTTTGCGCGACGATTACCTTAAACGGACTTTCTCAGAAGGTTCAATGGGCAAGTAAAGTAGTTGAGTTTTCATCTGAGCTCACACCGATTCAATATTCGGCGCAGCAAATTTTGGGTAAGCCAAATGTATTGCCGGCCGGGGGTCAGAACCCAAATGCCTGGAGTCCCGATCGGCCGAAACAAAAAGAGTTCATAAAAGTGGGATTTGAGGATCCAATTTCTATCCGGCAGATTGCAATAGCAGAGTCGCATAACCCAAGTGCCTTATATCGGGTTTTGGTATATGACGAAGCCGGGAACGAATATGTGTTAAGTTCGCTGAACCCGATGTCAATTCCCCTTAAAGGAAGGATGTTGAACATTTTCACGGACATGACATCCTACAAGGTTGCCGCCGTGAAATTGGAATTTGATGGCGCAGCGTTGCCGGACTATTTTGCAATTGATGCCATTGCCATATCAGATTCCAACTATCCCATCATTGCTGACATACCAAAACCACAATTGCTGGCATCGGGCATCATCATTGAGGCATTAGATGAAAACGTTAATAGTAATGTAAGTGAACTAAATCCGTTGCTGAGTCCTGACGGAAAGACGCTTTATTTCAGCAGGAAAAATCATCCTGAAAATGTAGGTGGCGTAAAGGACGACGAAGACATATGGTACTCCCAGCTTGATAATAATGGTCAGTGGCAATTGGCTCAGAACATGCGTGAGTTTAATACACCGGGTCCGAATTTTATGAATTCCATTAACGCCGTAACACCGGACGGTAAATCGGCCATTATTGTTTTGGGAAACAAATATCTGGCAAACGGCAAAATGATGGCCGGAGTTTCAATCAGTTCGAACGTTGGGGGTACATGGTCCAAGCCTAAAGCTTTGGAAATAAAAAACGAATATAACTTCAGTGAAAAAGCTAACTTTTTCCTTACCAACAACAGAAGAACATTGATCATGTCGGTAGAGCGGGAGGATTCTGAAGGCGACCGCGATCTTTATGTCAGTTTCCTGCAGAGTGATAGCATCTGGACAGAACCGCTTAATCTTGGAAACGTGGTGAACAGTGCCGGCGAAGAGTCAGCACCATTCCTGGCATCTGATGATCAAACGCTGTACTTCTCATCTAATGGGTTCAGCGGATATGGGGGGAGTGATATTTATGTCAGTAAACGACTGGACGATACCTGGACAAATTGGTCCGAGCCTGAGAACCTGGGTCCGGATATAAATTCTCCACTGGAAGATCTTTTCTTTAATATTCCGGCCTACAGTGAATTCGCATACTATTCCCGTGGAGTAACGGAGAACAATACAGATATTTTTAGGGTCAAGCTTCCGATACTAAGGAGCCCCGAGCCGTGGGTTACCGTGCGTGGTAAGATCATTGATAGTCAAACGGGACAACCGCTGGGAGCCAAAATAATTTATGAGCGCCTGCCTGACGGACTTGAGTCGGGAATTGCTCAATCAAATCCAGCTACTGGAGAATATGAACTCACATTACCGGCTGGCAAAATGTACGGAATCAGGGCCGAAGCCGCGAACAGAATTTCTGAAAGTCAAAACCTTGATTTAAGCGGTATAACTGAAGATCGGGTCATTCAGAAAGACTTTAATCTTGATGCTATTAAAGTTGCTACGATAGCCGAAGAGTCAAGCATAGTTCTCAATAATGTGTTTTTCGATTTTGACAAATCGGTATTAAAGCCTGAGTCTTACCCAGAACTTGACCGATTGGTGAAGATTATGAATGAAAAAGGAACGATGGAGGTAGAGATATCAGGGTATACCGATGCGACTGGTCCAGAGCAATACAACCTGGAGTTGTCGAGGAGACGAGCGAATGCAGTCACCAGGTATTTGAAAGAACATGGAATTGCAAATGGCAGATTAACCGTAAAATTTTTTGGTGAAAATAACCCAATAGAGAGTAATGACACAGTTGCTGGAAGAAGTAAAAATCGCAGGGTAGAATTCAAAATTGCTAAACTGTAGATACCTTATAAATATATTTTTTATGGCGGCGAAGTTTACGAATCTAATCATTCTATTTTTTTCCGTTGCCATTTCAGCATGGTCTCAAAATACCGATACGTTGACCTATGCTGAAGGAAGCATCACTAATGCGGAAACACAACAACCAGTCTCGGCAAAGATTACCTATATGAGCCTTCCATATGGCAATATTGTAGGAATGTTAAATGGAGATAAGTTTGCCTTTCCAATGTTCAATGGTGACAAGTACTCCATCGTTGTGGAGGCCAATGGGTACATGCCGGCGAAATACATGCTTGATCCGGCCGATGCCAACGATGCAAACAGGCTTGTAAAAAACATCGAATTGGTAGTTGGTTCCGAAAAGAAGCACGAGGCAGGGCAGGTCATGTTGCTAAACAATTTGATTTTTCAAGTTGGTAAATCTAAAATTAGCCCGGAGTCCTACCCGGAATTGGACCTTGTTGTTAATATGATGGCTGAAAGTGATAACATGGTGATCCAGCTTGAGGGACACACCGACTATCAGGGCGACGAAAGCGAAAATATGAAGCTTTCAAAACAGCGTGTTGAAGCCGTAAAAGATTATCTCGTTTCCAAGGGAATTAAGTCCAAACGAATTCAGACTAAAGCTTTTGGGGGAACGATGCCCCTTTCGCGAGACAATACCCCAGAGGCGCATCGAATTAATCGTCGCGTCGAATTACGCATACTACAGAATTAAGTTAAAGAATGTTGTGCCTTCGAAGGGACTTCACTTTGTCAACGTACAACTGCTTGGTTGAGCTTTCTAAATTGCTTTGAATAAGCGTGAGCAGAATTACTCGGGAAAATTCCTCAATCCTTTGAGATTTATAATAACTGGCTGCCTTATCGAGAGCATTCACAGCCTCATCCATTCTGTTTCTGTTGAATGCTGCTACCGACTGGTTGTAATAAAGAAGACCAATTAATTCATTCAGATCAACCTGATTGTATAAATCAAACTGAAAATGATAATAAGTCTTGTTCGAGGATGTTTCTTCGATTTTGTTCTCTCGGTATTGTTTGATTTTTTCTTCGATCATCGTTTCCCTGTCTACGAAGCCAGACTGCGGATCAGTAGTTTCTAAAAGGATGTCCCGATCCGAGGTTTTCACTAAAAGAAAGATGTGGTAGTTAGTCTCAACAACCTTGTAATTATAACCAAAATGATCAAGGACGAGCGCGTATAAAGTAGTAGCGGTTAAACAATTATAAGTCCCGGAATAAAATAATTCACTGAACGGTACATAGTCGTTATAGTGCTTTAGAAACTTCTTGTGCAGCTTGTTGAAAACAAATCTTAGGAATTCGATATCATTTTTTTGGATGCCTCTCTTGACTTCAAGTTTATCCAGTACAGAAAGGAAATCCACTGCGGCTTCATTATTGGCACCATTCGTTTCAAGATACTTCTCCAAATAGATTTCCAAACGATCAGACTTAAATTCTGCCGTCCCTTGACCGAAGAGCAGGGTTGGAAAAAAATAAATGGCTATGAAGAACCTGATCGCCATGTTACGCCAATATTAATAATTTGTTAACAAATTTAACATTGGAGTAATATTCTGCAATGACTTTTAACATTGAGGTAATATTAATCTTGTAATTGAGGAATTCGCTACCTTCAATGATGGTATCAACTCTTGAGAACCAGTCACTGGCGATGATTCGCGAGGTATTTTCTTCCCTTAAGGCGAAATCATTGGAATTAAGGAGTGAGGAAGTTAATCGTCGTAAAGACCGGTTAAGGGCCCTTAGGCGCTGGATATTTCAGAATGCAAATCAGCTTCAGGAGGCTGCTTATGCAGACCTTGCAAAGCCGCCGATAGAATTCGACGCGATTGAGATTCTTTACGTTCTAAGTGAAATTAAAACGGCCATCAGGAAATTGGATCAGTGGGCACGCGCTAGACCTGTCGACGCACCGATCTCCATGATTGGAACAAGGTCTTTCATCCAATACGAGCCAAGGGGTGCATGTCTGATTATGTCGCCCTGGAATTATCCGTTTAGCTTATGCATCGGCCCGTTAGTTTCAGCCCTGGCCGCAGGGAATACGGTCCTATTGAAGCCATCTGAACTTACGCCACGCATCTCTTCCGAGATTAAACGTATGTCAACAGAGATTTTTGATCCATCCATCGTCGCAGTTGTGGAGGGGGGAGTTGACATCGCTGAGGAGCTTGTGAGATTGCCATTTGATCACATCTTTTTTACCGGCTCAGCAGGTGTTGGAAAAATAGTAATGAAAGCAGCAGCCGAGAACCTCACCTCCGTGACTTTGGAATTGGGGGGTAAATCCCCAGCCATTGTAACGAAAAAGGCCGAACAAGATGATGCCGCTCAGCGAATTGCAATAAGCAAATTTGTGAACGCCGGCCAAACCTGTGTCGCGCCGGATTATGTTTTGGTGGACAAAGAAATAGCCGAAAAATTTGTTGAGAAGCTTGTTCGCTCAACTCAACATGCATTTGCCAACAAGGATCAGTTTCCAAGGATTGTTTCAACAAGGCATTTCGAGAGACTGGTGGAACTAATGGGTGAAGCAGTTAACTCTGGCGCCAGAGTCGAACTTAACGGTACAACGGATTCGACTCATAACTTCTTTTACCCGACAATTCTTACAAATGTTCCGTTATCGTTAAGGTTGATGCAGGAGGAGATTTTCGGCCCCATTCTTCCCGTACTGACCTTTTCCGACCTGTCTGAAGCTATTAACATAGTCAATAATCAGCCGAAGCCCCTGGGTCTTTATTTATTTTCCAGGTCTAAAAGAGAAAGGGAGTTGGTGCTTAAAAATACCAGCTCAGGTGGTGTTTGTATCAATGATTGTGCGATCCAATTTTTACATCATGATTTACCCTTTGGTGGTGTCAATTCAAGTGGCATGGGCAAGGCCCACGGTCATTCAGGATTTCTTACTTTCTCAAACGAGAAGCCGGTATTGAGACAGCGAAATGGGTTTACCTCTGTTAAAATTCTTTATCCGCCTTACCGGGTTAACATACAAAAACTGCTCAGGGTCTTTATGAAGCTTTTTTACCGTTAATATTGCAACGCTATCGATAAGGCCTCAAGTTTTCCAAGGGCGTTTGTTAACTTTGTGCTGTTTTGAAACCATACTTTTTAAGCTTAGGCATGAAATATTCCGACACTTTTCGGGTCTAGTTCTGGATATTCTGCGGGACTACTTTAAAATTAAAATTTAGCAAATGAAAGCTCTCAAATGGACATCTATTGTACTTGGAGGATTTATTGTAATCATCCTTTTAGCCGCCTTCTTGGTTCCTATTCTTTTTAAAGATGATATAAAAGAGGCAATCGATAAAGAATTGGCAAAGTCTGTAAATGCTGATGTTCTTTTTGACGTGGATAAATTCGATGTCACCATATTCAAGCACTTCCCCAACATTACTGTTCAACTTCAGGACCTCGGCGTCCTTAATCGTGAGCCATTTGCAGGTCAGGTCCTTTTTGCCACTCAGCAATTTGAAGTTGAAGTTAACCTCAAGGAATTGCTTTTCGGTGATCAGCTTAGGGTTAAAGGGATCACACTCGTAAAGCCCATCATAAACGTAAAAGTGCTGGAAGATGGCCGAGCAAATTATGACATCGCAGTTCCTACGGAAGATACTGTCAGCACAGAAGAACCGGGCAAGTTTTCGTTTGGGATTGATCGTTGGGAGATTGTAGATGGCGATATCACTTATGACGATTTGTCGCTTCCCTATAAACTGGTTCTAAAAGGAATGAACCATACCGGCAGCGGAGATTTCTCGCAAGATGTCTTTGATTTAAAAACGCATACAGTTGTTGATTCTGTGACGACCGCATATGCCGGGTCGGAGTACCTTTCGGATAAGCACGTTGAAATAGATGCTACCATTGGCATTAGTGAGAAATACACTCTGTATACATTCAAAGAAAATTCCGCAAAAGTCAATGACTTTGCGTTGAGCTTTGACGGCTGGTTTAAAATGAACGAGAATGATTTCGATATGGATATCAAGTTTAAGAGTCCTGAGAACTCATTCAAGAGTCTCTTGTCGCTCATACCCGGAATGTATACGTCCAGCTTTCAAAGTATAGAGACGTCCGGAGACCTCGCATTCAATGGTTTCGTGAAAGGTACTTACAGCGAGAAGCAAATGCCTGCATTTAATGTCAACCTGATTGTTAAAGACGCCATGTTCAAGTATCCCGACCTGCCGACACCGGTTAACAACATCAACCTGGATCTTCTGGTTGACAATAAGGATGGTGTGATTGAGAATACCCTCGTAAATTTAAAACAACTCCACATGGAATTTGGCTCCAATCCCCTGGATGCTAAGGCGGTTATTGAGAATCTTCATAACTACAAGATGGATGCTAATGTGGTAGCTAAACTGAATCTCGCCGAGTTAACAAAGATGTTTCCCATGGAGGGCCTGGAGATGAAGGGTAATTACTCCATCAACCTGAAGGCAAAAGGTATATATGATTCAGTAAAAAATGCCATTCCTGCCATTGACGCGACAATGTCCTTAGCTAATGGCTATGTGAAGTCGAATGATTTTCCTCTGCCTCTGCAGGATCTCAAATTTCATTCAACCGTTAAGAATTCATCGGGTAAGATGCAGGATACGGAAATTGTTGTTAAGGATTTTTCTATGTTGATGGATGGTGAGAAATTTTCTGCAGACTTGTTACTCCGCGACCTTGTTGATTATACCTGGGACCTTAAGGTAAACGGTGCCATGGACCTCGAAAAAATTACGAAGGTATTTCCAATGGAAGGGATAAATCTTGCAGGAAAAATCAAGGCCGACCTGGCAACGAAGGGAAAATATTCAGACCTGCAGGCTGAAAGATATGATCGGCTGCCCACCAGCGGAACAGCATCGTTATCATCGTTTAAGTATTCAGCGAAAGACCTTCCATACGATGTTGCGATCGAGCACTCCAGTTTGGTCTTTGATCCAAAAAAGATTGAATTGCAAAACATGGTTGGAACAATTGGGAAAAGTGATTTTAATGTGAGTGGCTCCGTTCTCAATTATCTTGGTTATGTATTCGGAAAAGGGGAGACAATTAAGGGAATTGTAAATTTCAATTCCAATAATCTCGATCTAAATCAGTTCATGACTGAATCTGAAGAAACAGTCGTGGAGGATACGGCAGCTTACGGGGTGATACCGGTGCCCAGAGATATTGATTTCATCCTGAAGTCATCGATAAAAAATGTTCGTCTGATGGATTACAAGATTACTAATGCCACAGGTGACATCGTTGTGAAAGATGGAATTGCCAATTTGAATGGATTAAAATTTAATATGCTCGGAGGTGCCTTTGTTGTGAATGGCACCTATAACACCCATGATCTAAATCATCCTAAGTATGACTTTGCTCTGAAAATTGAAAATCTTTCCATACAACAGGCGGCATCTTCATTTACACTTGTTCAGACTTATGCCCCTATAGCAGGATTGGTTAAAGGGAATTTTTCAACGGAATTCAAAATTAGTGGAGAGCTCCTTCAAACAATGACGCCTAATCTTGCGACGGTGAACGGAGCTGGCCTTGTGAAAATTGCGCAGGCTGCCTTAACACAATCAAAAATTGTTTCCGGAGTAACATCATTGACAAACCTTGATAATACTGACAATGTCACGCTCAAGGATGTATTGATGTCTGCCCAGATTACCAATGGACGTTTGAGTGTTAAACCCTTTGATGTTAAATTCGGAGATTATAAAACTGCTGTCAGTGGAAGTACAGGACTCGATGGCTCTATTGATTATTCTTTAAAGATGAATGTTCCTGCGGGGAAAGTCGGCTCACAAGTCCAATCGTTCATTAATAAAAACACAGGAGCAAATAACCCCACCGATATGATTCCGCTCACTATCGGACTTGGCGGATCGTACAACGACCCGAAGTTTGCACTTATAGCAGATGAGCAAAAGGCCCAGGCTACCGAAGCGGTGACGAATGTGGCTAAAGAGGAAGGTCAGAAGGCCTTGCAAGACGCGGTGAAAGGCACAGACGCTGAAAAATATGTTAACTCAATTTTAGGTGGCGGAACAAAGGACTCTACCACTACGCCAAAACCCGATTCAGCAAATGCGGCAGCAACAAATACGGATGCTCAGAAAAAAGTTGAAGAAGAGGCCAAGAAGAAAATTCAGAATTTGCTTAAAAAGAAAAACTAGGTTAAATCTTACATGTTGCCCGAATGCCAACCTTCGAGGACAAGTGCTTCTTTGTTTTCAAAAGTAACCGCTCCTTCAAGTAGTCCATCCACCATAGGATACATTCATCGGCAAAAGCCGGATTCAGACGCACCGCAAACCAATTTCATTGCACCCATTGGTATATAAGGGCATACTAAACTTGAGGGCATATGAAAAGGATTCTTTACGCGCTGACTGTATTTTGTTTAGT
>DASUGQ010000300.1:0-3772 GCA_036273935.1 Cyclobacteriaceae bacterium
TAAACCAATTGTTGGATGCGAATTTTATGTTGCCGAAGAAAGGTTAAAACTAAAATTCACTAAAGACAATCCTGACAAAAGATTTAACCAGGTGCTTCTTGCCAGGAACAAAAATGGTTATGCAAATCTGACCAAACTATGTTCCCTGGGATTTATCGAGGGATTGTATGGCATCTATCCACGCATAGACAAAGCCCTGATCCAGTGCTATCGTCAGGATCTTATTGCAACAACCGGTAGCCTTTCCGGTGAAGTGCCATTCCTCATCCTGCACGTAGGCGAGCGGCAGGCAGAAGAAGCCTTTCAATGGTGGCATAGCTTGTTCGGCGAAGATTTTTATGTGGAGTTGAACAGGCATGGCATTCCAGAGGAAGATCACGTCAACGAAGTGCTCTTGCGATTCGCCAAAAAGTACAATGTCAAATACTTTGCAGCCAATGAATCTTACTACCTCGGCAAAGAGGAGGCCAACGCACACGATGTCTTGCTGTGTATAAAGGAAGGCGAATTTAAATCAACACCTGTTGGATCTGGTCGGGGGCGTCGCTATGGTATGCCTAATAATGAGTTCTATTTCAAATCGCAGGAAGAAATGAAATCAATCTTCCGTGACCTGCCTGAAGCCATTGAGACAACAAATGAAATCATTGCTAAAATTGAACCCTACACGCTTGAGCGAAATGTCTTACTTCCCAAGTTTGAGATACCCTCAGATTTCGCAAGCGAGGACGATTACCTCCAGTATTTAACTTATGAGGGAGCAAAGAAAAAATACGGTGAGCTAGGCAAGGAAATCAAAGATCGGCTTGACTTTGAGCTTGACACGATCAAGAAAACGGGTTACCCCGGGTACTTCCTCATCGTTCAGGATTTCACATCAAAAGCGCGTGAACTAAATGTATCCGTTGGACCGGGACGGGGTTCCGCCGCCGGATCAGCCGTTGCCTATTGCATCGGCATAACAAATGTCGACCCCATCAAATACGACCTCCTGTTCGAACGTTTCCTCAATCCCGATCGTGTTTCGCTTCCGGATATCGATATTGATTTTGACGATGAGGGACGGGACAAAGTATTGCACTATGTCATTGATAAGTATGGAAAAAATCAGGTGGCCCAAATTATAACGTATGGAACGATGGCCGCCAAGTCATCTATTCGCGATTGCGCCCGGGTAATGGAACTGCCTCTTTCGGAAGCGAATCTTTTGGCTAAAATGGTTCCGGAGCGTCCGGGTACATCGTTGGATGCAGCATTTGACGAAGTGAAGGAACTCGCCGAAATTAAAAAAGGAAGTGACCTCAAGGCGCAAGTTCTTCAACAGGCAAAAATATTAGAAGGATCCGTTCGCAATACCGGAACACATGCGTGCGGCGTAATCATCACACCTGACGACCTGACAAAATTCGTCCCGGTATCGACCGCACGGGATTCCGATATGCTCGTTACGCAATTTGACAACAGCGTTGTTGAAAGCGCAGGATTGCTGAAGATGGACTTTCTCGGATTGACGACGCTGACCATTATTAAAACTGCATTAAAAAATATTCGCAAGAGCAAGGGGATCGACATTGATATCGATGCCGTACCGCTCGATGATGCAAAAACATATCAGTTATTTCAGCGGGGCGAAACGACCGGCACATTTCAGTTTGAAAGTGCCGGGATGCAAAAGTATTTGCGTCAGCTTAAGCCAGATAAGTTTGAGGATCTGATCGCCATGAATGCCCTGTACCGACCCGGTCCAATGGAATACATTCCTGCCTTCATTAACCGCAAACATGGACGTGAACCAATTAAGTACGATTTGCCTGAGATGGCAGAGTTTCTGAGTGAAACTTATGGTATCACCGTTTATCAGGAACAAGTGATGTTGCTGTCGCAAAAGCTGGCAGGCTTCAGTAAAGGTGATGCGGACGTCTTGCGCAAAGCGATGGGTAAAAAGCAGAAAGCTGTGCTTGACAAAATGAAAGATAGGTTCATTGGAGGCTGCCGGAAAAACGGGCACGCACAGGAAATTTGCGAGAAGATATGGACAGACTGGGAAGCATTTGCGCAGTATGCATTTAACAAGTCTCATTCTACTTGCTATTCACTTGTTGCGTATCACACTGCTTACTTAAAAGCAAATTATCCGGCAGAATATATGGCGGCTGTGTTAACGCACTCTCAAAACAACCTGGAAAGCGTAACCTTCTTTATCGAAGAATGCCGGAACCTGAATCTGAAAGTTCTGGGACCACACATTAATGAATCGGGTGTTTATTTTGAAGTAAACAAACAGGGGGAAATACGGTTTGGTCTTGGTGCAATTAAAGGAGCGGGAGAATCCGCGGTTGAAGCGATCATACAGGAGCGGGAGCGTAACGGTCATTTCGTTGACATTTTTGATTTTGCAAAACGAATGAACCAGCGATCCGTAAACAAAAAGACCTACGAATGCCTTGCCCTGTCCGGAGCATTTGATTGTTTCAAAGACTTGCATAGAAGGCAATATGTGTACACACATAATAGCGATGCCAGTCTGATTGAAAAAGCTATCAAGTATGCTGTAAAAACGCAACAAGACGAACTCAGCGCGCAAGCAAGCCTGTTTGGGGGAAGCTCTGGTACTTCAATGCCGAAGCCTAAAATAGACTATGTCGAACCTTTCAGTGAAATAGAAAAACTCAACCTTGAAAAAGAGGTTGTTGGTATTTACATTTCAGGGCATCCGCTTGACAACTTCAGGTTTGAATTGGAGACTTTCTCAACGGCTACCTGCAGCCAATTGACCGAGATCGACTCACTGGAAGGACGGGAATTGAAGATGGGCGGCATCGTTAACGGAGTCGATCACAGGACAACCAAGACCGGACGACCCTTTGGCCGGTTCACACTGGAGGACTATAGCGGAAGTTATACATTCACTCTATTCGGTGAAGATTATCTCAAATTCAAGAACTTTATGAACGTGGGCTGGTTTGTCTTTGTCGAGGGTGCGGTGCTGAGGAACAGCTGGGGTCAACAAAATCTGGAGTTCAAAATTCGAAGCATCGATCTTTTGAATGAACTCGGTGTGAAGCGAAGCAAAGGTTTGCAAATTCGCGTAAACGCCACGGACATTACACCAGACCTTATCGGAAACATCGAAAGTATCTGCCGCGAGTTTGTTGGCAACACGCCTTTATATCTGAAGGTTCGCGATGAGCAGGAAAACATTAACCTGGAATTACTATCACGAAAGTTCCGGGTTAGTCCAATTAATGATATGGTGAAGAAGATTCGCAAGGTGGCGGAAGTTGAAGTAGTGTTTTGATTGCAACTGTGTACCGTGTCACATTAATGACAGGTAACGTTTGTACATTGACGATAAAACTTACATTTTTGAACTTAAGGGTATATCTTTGCGTTGAGTGTGAGAAAACAATAGACAGTAGAATTAACAATTAATTTAGTACTCTAATGGGTAAAACAATTGAACTTAATGACACCAACTTCGATCAGGTTGTAAATTCTGATCAGCCAGTTCTCGTCGATTTCTGGGCAGAGTGGTGTGGACCTTGTAAGATGATCGGTCCTGTGGTGGAGGAATTAGCAAATGATTATGAAGGAAAAGCCGTCATCGGAAAATTAAATGTTGATGAAAATCCAGATGTAACCGCCCGTTTTGGCATCCGCAGTATTCCAACTTTGCTGGTGTTTAAAAAGGGTCAAATCGTTGACAAGCAAGTCGGCGCGGTTCCAAAATCAGTACTGGCTCAGAAACTTGAGGCGCAGGTGGCCTGACTTC
>DASUGQ010000301.1:0-7919 GCA_036273935.1 Cyclobacteriaceae bacterium
ACAGCGAACCTATCCACTAATCCGCGGCTTCACAAAGAGATTAAGCTGGCGGAGAAGCTTGGGTATCATGTCTCCTATGTCGCTTTCAGGCAAGGTGGCTGGAGTGACGAAAAGGATCAATCATTGATCGAAGACCTGGCCGCAAGGCCTTTTTACCTTTCGGCTTTACGTAAACCCTATTGGCCCTGGTTTTTTGGCACCTTGATGAGTTTGGTATGCCAATGGTTATGGCCGTTTTTCCCGGAAAATTTATGGATCGCAGCCGTCGCACACAACAAAAGGACTTTTCATATTCTAACTTTTCTCCGCTCAAACAAACAGTGCTATGATCTTGTGATAGGGCACAACCTTGGGGCGCTATACCCAGCCTTTGTATTTTCTTCAAAACTGAAAACACCGTTTGCTTTTGACATAGAGGACTATCACCCCGGGGAATCATCAGCGGTCCCCATCAAAGGAGAAGTGGAAAGAAGAAAATTTCTCCTGTCATCCATTTTGCCACACGCCTCTTATTATTCTTATGCAAGCCCCATGATCGGCCAGCACGTTGGAGACCTCCTGCATCCTTCCCTGTTTGCGCGCAAGTTTCTCGTTAACAATAGTTTCTCCCAAGGCGAATTTGTGCCACCGGAGCCCCCGACAGACAAGCTTAAAATGGTGTGGTTTTCACAAAATATTAACTATGGGCGTGGCCTTGAGTGGTTGTTGCCTATGTTGGACAGGTTCAAACACGATATTCAATTAGTTTTGATTGGGTTACTAAATCCTGGTTTTTACGAGGAGCATCTTTCCGGGAGAAAATACATTCAATTGGTAGCCCCGATGTCTCCCAGTGCCCTTAATGCTTCTTTGTCACAATATGACGTTGGCCTTGCGTTAGAATTAAACACCACAGACCTCAACAGGCAGATATGCCTGACGAATAAAATATGGTCTTATCTTCAAGCGGGTCTCTATATTTTGGCTACGGATACACCCGCCCAGCAACTTTTCATGTCGGAACATCCTTCCCGCGGATTGGTTGTCGCGCAAAATATTGATTCGATACATGAGGCCATTGAGAAAATCTTATCCACGAAAGATCAAATCAGGAGAGAGTTGAATTACCGCTACGAGAAAGGAAAGGAGTCTTCGTGGGAAGTAGAGAGCGTAAAGCTTCAGCAGACCTGGCGTGAAATTCTTCATGCGTAGATGAAAAATATCCTCATTATTTATCCTCACTGGCCCCCATCTAACCTCGCGGGTGTGCACAGGCCACGTCTAATGGCCAATTATCTTCACTTGTATGGATGGCATCCAATCGTTTTAACTGTTCATCAAAACTTTTACGAGGAAACTCCCGACTTCAGTCTCGGCCAAACGGTTGCTGATCATGTGGAGGTGCTAAAGGTGAATGCGCGGGACGTGAGGAAGCCAAGATTAATCGGTGACATCGGGTTGAGGGGATTTTCAAATTTATACCGGCAGGCCCTTCGTATCCTTCGCATGAGGAAGATTGATTTTATATGGATCCCCATACCTTCCTTTTATATGGCCCTGCTGGGGCGACTGCTCCACCGAAAGACGAAGGTTCCCTATGGCATCGATTATATCGATCCGTGGGTGAGGGACATTACCGGCCGAAAGAACTGGCGAAATTTATTCAGCAACTCGCTCGCGGAAATTCTTGAACCCATTGCCATCAAAAAGTCCGTGTTGATCACGGGGGTTTCGGAAGCCTATTACATGCCGGCTTTGGAACGAAATTTTAAGTCCAGTGAGATCATATCTTCCACTGCCCTTCATCGTTCCGGGGATTTGGCCAGGCAGAATGGGAGAGTTGTTACCCATCTCGCTTTTCCATACGGTTTTGATCCTCATGACCATGAGATAAAACTCGAAAAAATTGAATTGCCCTGGAAGGGAATTCCAGGTTGCAAACCTCTTGTTTATGCCGGCGCGTTTTTGCCAAACTCACGGCCTTTTATCGATTCCTTTTTCAAAAGCATTCGTGCCCTCCGGGATGAACATCTTTGGGATGAAAATGTCCACCTGTTTTTTCTGGGTACCGGCAATTATGTCGGCAAAACTATTCGCGATTACGCCAAAGATTCAGGAATAGAAACGATCGTCCATGAGACCAGGGACCGCTTCCCATTCCTGCATATTCTTAATTTCCTTTCACGGAGTTTTGGCGTGATGGTGATCGGTTCTACGGAAAGACATTACACCGCCAGTAAAGTTTACCAGGCTGTGTTAAGCAAGCGTCCCGTTCTGGCTTTGTTGCACGAGGAAAGTTCGGCCTGCCGGGTATTGAAGGAAGTAAAGGCTGGCGACTATACCGTGGACTGGACCCCGGCGCTGGGCGATCAGCGTTTTCAGGAGAAGATACGGCATAATTTATCGCGGCTCATCTCGGGGAATGAGCCCTGGTCGCCTGATTATACATTACTGGAGGAAAAATATTCATCCAGGGCTTTGGCCAAATCCCTGGCTGATGGGATTGATGATGTGCTGCGCCTGGCGCGAAAATGAAATTACTAATTCCACTTAAATACATTTATCACCACCCGCTCACGAAGGACAAGAGGTTTCGTTCGTTCGCCCGGTTCTTATACTGGCAAACAATTTCAAGAATAAGAAAAGAAGGGATACAGTTCAATTGGATCCATGGCGCCCGGCTATTTCTAAAGCGGGGTATGCATGGGGCTACCGGTAGTTACTATGCTTATCTGCATGATTTCCAGGAAATGTCTTTCCTGCTCCACTTCCTCAATAAAGGGGATGTATTCTGGGACATTGGCGCCAATGTTGGATCATACACCATCCTGGCGTCGAAGGTGGCAGGCGCCAGGGTCGTTGCATTTGAGCCCGTTCCCATGACCTATGAATACCTGAAAAAGAATATTGCATTAAATGATCTTCTGGACCGGGCCATGGCCTTCAACATTGGGCTTTCCGATTCAAAAGGGAATTTAAATTTCACGAGGCATCTCGATACTGTCAATCACGTTGTGGTAAAGGATACCGCCGGAACTATACAGGTTGAGGTTGATACCTGTGACAGTATTCTTCAACAGACCGAATCTGTTCCGTCCATTATCAAACTGGATGTGGAAGGGTATGAACTTCCTGTATTGAAAGGCGCGGATACCTTGTTGCGAAATCACCGCCTTCAGTCCATCATCATAGAATTAAACGGGTTGGGGAAAAGGTTTGGATTTCAGGATGATAAAATTCATGAAGTGATTTCCCGTTATGGATTCCTTCCATATGCCTATTTGCCGTTTGAACGGAAACTTGAACAACTTACGTGGCCTTTCCAGACTCCCAACATTATTTATTGCCGGGACATTGCAGCCGTTCAACAACGGTTGAAGGAAGGAATGCTCATCGAGACGCCGGGTTTTAAATTTTAGAGATGCGTAAAAAAAAACTGGCCGTTGTCACAACTCATCCCATACAGTATAATGCCCCTTTATTTAAGTTACTTACTGATCGGGGGAATATTCATGTAAAAGTTTTTTACACATGGTCACAAGCCCAACAACGTGTACCGGACAAAGGGTTTGCGCAGGAAATCCAATGGGATATCCCGTTGTTATCCGGCTATGAATACGAGTTTGTTATCAACACGGCCAGGAGACCTGGCAACAAGAATTTCATGGGAATAGTGACGCCTGGTCTCATACCTGCTGTAAGGGGTTACGATCCCGACGCCCTGTTGGTTTACGGCTGGAATTTCAAAAGTCATTATGATGCTATGCGCTATTTCAGCGGTAAGGTACCGGTCTGGTTTCGTGGAGATTCGCACCTGCTGGATGAGAAGGCCGGCTTAAAAACCATGATGCGTCGCCTGGCCCTACGTTGGGTCTATCGCTCGGTCGACAAAGCATTTTACGTGGGGACTAACAACAAGGACTATTTTCATGCACATGGGCTACGTGAACATCAACTGGTATATGCGCCACATGCGGTGGACCAACAGAGGTTTATCGATAGCGCTGATAAGATGTATGCGAAAAGCGCCTTAAGCTGGCGACAGGAATTGGGGTATTTGCCGGAGGATATTGTGATTCTTTTTGCCGGCAAGTTTGAGTCAAAGAAGAATCCCACTTTATTAATAGAAGTCTTCAACAAGTATTTTAAAGATCAAGGCAAGCTGAAATTACTGATGGTGGGTAATGGCGTTGCGGAGGATGAACTGAGAAGCATGGCAACGGGGAATGAGAACATCCGGTTCTTACCTTTCCATAACCAATCGCAAATGCCCCTTTTATACAGGGTTGGTGATGTTTTCTGCCTTCCTTCAAAAGGCCCTGGTGAGACCTGGGGTCTGGCTGTTAATGAGGCGCTGGCCTGCGGACTTCCCGTAATAGTAAGTGAAAAAGTAGGCTGCGCGAAAGATTTGATTTGCGATGACGACATTGGATGGCGTTTTGACGCACAGGAGAAGCAGCAACTTGCAGGGATCATTCAAGGCATAAGGCCCGAACAGGTAAAGGACGAGGCGAAAAAGGTGAAACGTCAAACGTTCATTCAACAGTGGTCGTATCATTCAATCTGCAAGCCTATAGAAGAGAATATATGATCTTATCCGCGGGCTTTCGCTGGAACAGTTCAGTTGCTGAATGAAAATCTCCAGGATCTTAATGGTGGGATCGGACAAAGTTTTTGCCATAGAAAATTATTACTTAAAATATCTTAAGGCCTCAGGAATCGATGTGATCCACCTCTCAGCCAGGAGTATCTTCTATGATCATTACCAACGTAATTTTGTAAACAAGATTTTCTTCCGACTGGGTGTATCTGCCGTTTATAAAAAAATCAACAAACAATTTAAAGAAGCAGTCCTTCGATTCAGGCCGGAGATCATCTGGGTTTTCAAGGGCATGGAGCTTTTCCCTGCCTCACTGGTTTGGGCGAAAAGCAACGCTATACTCGTCAACTATAATGCAGACAATCCGTTTTTCTTCATGGGCAAGGGGAGTGGCAACCGGAATCTTACCGATTCCCTGGGTCTTTATGATTTGCATTTGACCTACAACCATTCCGTTAAGAGCCGCCTTGAGCAATCCTTTAACGTTAAGGTGGCGCTACTGCCTTTCGGCTTTGATGTAGACGAGGAGTTGTTTCAATGCTGCCAGGACCAGGAGGAGATCCGTGAGACATGTTTTCTTGGTAACCCTGAACGACAGCGCGCCGGCTTTATTCATGCTTTGGCCGAACTTGGCGTTGGTATTACCCTTTATGGCAATGACTGGAGTAAGTTTATTAGTCACCCGCTCGTTATCATCAATAAACCGGTCGAGGGTTTGGAGTCGTGGAAGGTCTTAAGGAGGTACCGTGTACAACTCAATTTAATGCGGGTTCATAATGAAGACGCTCACAACATGAGAACCTTTCAGGTTCCTGCCATCGGGGGCATTATGGTGGCCCCGGATACACCTGATCATCGTACATTTTTTGAGGATGGAAAAGAAGTTTTTCTTTTCAGCGATGTAGCTGATTGTGCCGAAAAGATCAAAATGATCATGAGCCTTTCCCGTGAGCGAGCGAACCGGATCAGGCATGCGGCCAGAATGAGATCAACCACATCCGGATATAGCTATCGGGACAGAACTGCGCAAGTGTTGTCGGAGATGAAACAATTATAAGGTGAGTCCCGTTGTCCTTGTCCATTTTTCACCCGTTGAATTATACCCGCCCATTCAAAACCTTGTCAGGGTACTGGAAAAGGAAGCGAGCAACAGACAATTTGTTTTGATAACCACTATCCCATCCGTTGACTTAACCCTTTTTGAAGCCAGTTCAGTCCAGATTAAACGGAAAGGTAAAATTGATGTCAAGGCATCAGCCTGGCGCCGTTTTGTAAATTATATATTCTTTCATCTTTTCACCCTTCAGTTTCTCATACGATACAGGCCGGATACCGTTATTTATTTTGAAACACTTTCGTCTTTTCCGGTATATCTTTACAAGCGCTATATAAAACGCGGCGCCAGAATTTTTATCCACTATCACGAATATACCAGCACGGATGAATATCAGAATGGCAGGAGGCTGCCGAGGCTATTCCACCTGCTTGAAAAGAAATTGTATGCCGGTGCCCGTTGGGTTTCTCATACCAATGAAGTTCGCATGAAGAAATTCAAGGAGGACATTTCGCCGCTTATTATCTCCAATGACCATTTGCTCCCCAATTACCCCCCCTCCACATGGCGGACCAATCCACCGGTAGTTAACACGTTGCCCATAAAAATCATTTATGCGGGTGCCTTAAGTTTGTCAACCATGTATACAAGAGAATTTGCCGAATGGGTCCTGGACCAGGATGGCAAAGCAGTGTGGGATATCTATAGTTTCAATTATTCACCTGACGCAAGAGACTATCTTACGGGGCTTAATTCTCCATGGATACGATTTAACCAGGGAGTAAATTATGACCGGTTACCGACGGTATTACGAGCGTATCATGCAGGTGTTATTCTCTACAAAGGGCATACGCCAAATTATGTCTATAATGCCCCCAATAAATTATTTGAATACCTGGTTTGCGGATTGGATGTCTGGTTTCCAAAAGAAATGCGCGGTTGTTATCCCTATATAACGGAAGGACACTACCCGAAAGTCGTTTGTATTGACTTCCGGGAACTTCACCAGTTGGATCTTCAATCGCTTATTTCAAAAGAGAACCATGAATTTCAGGACAGGGGATTTTATTGCGAACCCGTTTACGAAAATTTTTACCAGGTTGTAACCAAAAATCAGGGGTAGATTGTATGGTTTACCCAAAAGAATCTCACCTTGTCATTCTAACATCACAAGATTGCTACGCGGCGCACATCATAGATGAATAGGAGGCCTTTGATACCGGGAATCATTGCCGGCCTGATTGCCATGGGAATCAGCAGTTTTGATTTTTCATTCTGGTCGGCAGCGGGCGTAGGGTTTCTCGTCTTTATTTTTTTCGCTTATCTCGTCAAACTGGGGAAAACGGTGCCGATACTCGAACTGATGCTCCTCATCTCATCCCTTCAGTGGGTTTTTGGGGCGCATCAGTCTTATTTGTTTCACTACCAACATTACAAATATCATATGTATGTTGGCCGCGATGAATACATGAGCATCGTTGTTCCCGGCCTGCTGGCCTTTGCCCTTGGGATCAGCCTGCTTTACCCAAAATATAATTTCGACCGGGTTAACATGGCGTTGGAACGGTTTACTTTTAAGTATCGAAATGTGCCGGTCTATTTGATTGTCATTGGCGTTGTTTTTCCCCTATTCAGGGCCTTTGCTCCGCCGACCTTAAGTTTTATTCTCTTTCTCTTCGGAAACTTTAAATTCATCGGAGCTGTGTTATTGCTTTTTCAGCCACACAGCGCCCGGAAGTGGTGGGCTACGACACTTTTGATCACGCTGACCCTGCTGGGGTCCATTCAATCCGGTATGTTTCATGATCTTCTCCTGTGGCTCGCCCTCATGTTCAGCTTCATCGTTTACCGGATGCAGTTTTCCCTGTTCTTTCGCTTTGCCCTCGTTCTCGTTGGTTTTCTTTTCGTTTTTCTTATCCAATCCGTAAAGGGGGAATTCCGGGAGATGGCGAAAGAAAGCATCATCACCGGCAAGACCAGGAATGAAATTTTCTTCGAGCTGGTCTCGAATCGAACGGGAAGATTGGATGAATTGCTTTCAGATGAAAAATATTTAAGTGAAATGAATGTGCGCCTGAACCAGGGATGGATTATCAGCGCCATCATCAGGAACGTACCGGCGAGGGAGCCATATGCTGAGGGCGAAACAATCATTGAGGCCTTTCGCGCGTCTCTTATTCCCCGTTTCCTTGAACCCGAAAAAAAGATGGCGGGGGGCCAGGAAAATTTCAGACGGTTCACAGGTCTCGAACTGGGCGAAAAGACTTCGATGGGCACGAGCGTTAT
>DASUGQ010000302.1:0-7855 GCA_036273935.1 Cyclobacteriaceae bacterium
GCTAAAAGGCCGATCGCATAGGCTGCGGTAAATGCGATGACCATCAGCGCAAAATCCGATTCGCTCCAATCAAACTCCTTTTCCAGAACAGGCTTGAGAAGTCCGATGATCTGCCGATCAAGATAATTGATCGTAGTAGCCAGGAAGAGCAGCGCGACGATAATCCATCGGAAGTTTTTGATCGTGGCGGACAGTCGGTCGTTAATTGTATTAATTGTTAAAAGTTAATAGGTGTAATTATTCCGCAAATCAATGATCATCATGACAGCGAGGTCGATACTGCCAGATCTTAATCTCTATCTACCAATCAACGACAGAACCATCTTGTGCGTCATAGGTCTCGGGGTTTTTCCAGTCGTGTCCGATCTTGTCGGCCATCTTGTTATCGTCCAGTTCAATGCCGAGTCCGGGCGCCGTGGGAATAAGCACATTGCCATCCTTCTCCAGCTTGAAAGGATTCTTGAGATAACCTTCCCCCAATGATACTTGCTCCTGTACGAGAAAATTCGGAATGCTCGCCGCCAGCTGAAGCCCTGAAGCGAGCGAGATTGGGCCCATTGGGTTGTGCGGGGCAATGACGGCGTAGTAGGCTTCCGCCATTCCTGCAATTATTCTTCCTTCTGTAATACCTCCGGCATGACAAAGATCAGGTTGAAGGATCGACGCTGCCCCCTTCTCCAGTATTTCACGGAAACCCCATTTGGTGAAAATTCTTTCCCCTGTTGCGATAGGCAAGTAGGTGCTCCGTGCGATGTCGGCCAGCACATCGACATTTTGCGGCTGGCAAGGTTCCTCAATAAACATGGGTTGATAAGGTTCCAGTTCCTTAATCAGAATCTTTGACGTTTGCGGGGGGATGGCGCCATGAAAATCAATCCCGATGTCCATGCCATCGCCGCCGGCCTCCCGAAGCGAGGCAAAATTTTCCACAGCGTATTTGATGAACCTGGGGTTTTCAACGGCACGCGCCGGATTGACTTTTGCAACGCCTGTCTTGATCACAGTGTAGCCCTCCTCTACTCTCTTTTTCATTTCCTCCGCATTGCTTGCCCGGCCATAGATGCGGACACGGTCTCTCGTTGGCCCGCCAAGGAGTTCATAAACCGGAACATTTAAGAGTTTCCCCTTGATGTCCCATAAAGCCTGATCAATACCGCTCAGGGCACTCGTTAAGATCGGTCCACCTTTGTAAAATGCATGTCGGTAAATTGCCTGCCAATGCTGAACAACCTGTCGTGGATCTTTGCCAATCAGGTAGGGCTCGATTTCTTCTATGGCCGTTTTAATGGTCAATGCTCGTCCCTCCAGAAGCGGCTCACCTAACCCGACAACACCGGCATCGGTATGTACTTTCAGGAAAATCCATCGCGGCTTCACAAGAAACGTTTCCAGTCTTGTAATCTTGACTTTGGTTTTATCTTTAGTTTCACCTGGATCAACGCCTGTTGATGGATCACCTGCTCTGGCGGCAAAGGGCATAACTGCGGTTCCAGCCAAAGCCAAGAATGACTGAATCGCTGATCTTCTCGAGAGCCTGCTTTTACTTTCGTTATTCACTGAAGCTTTCATAGTACCATGGGTTTGTTTTGGTCAAAAGGGCAGATCTTAATTTTGTTCACTTTAAGTAAAGTAAACCGTTACTATGAATCAACAAACTTTGATGTACGGTAACAAAGGCAACAAATAAAAATTTACATGGAAGAACGTTCTCTTTACCTGGCCCCGAGATATTTTAACAGGAGACAATAGGCGAACTGGCCAGTGCGGATATCACTCAAGCGGATAAATTCATCAACGCCGTGAAAGTTCTCATCGGGCAACACAAATCCGAAGGAATAGGCATAGAGACCTAACATATCTTTAATGTCACCCATGGCTGCTATGCTTCCACCATCCCCGGTAAGTCGTGGCTCCTTTCCATAAATTTCAGTCAGGACATCGTAAGCACTTTGGAAAGCTTTTGTATCAGTGGGGTACTTTACCGGAGAAGCGAAAGAATTGAAGTCCTTGTATGTGACTTCAGTTCCAGCAGGGCTGTGCTCTGCAATGTGTTGTTTAATCAGGCGGATAATTTCCATAGCGTCCTGATCGGCTACAAGGCGGCACGAAATCCTCGCGTGTGCCGTTCCGGGGATTATGGTTGAGAAGCCATCTTTGGCAGTGTACCCTCCCCACACGCCGTTGACTTCAAGTGTAGGCCTGAACCAAACTCGTTCCAACGGTGAATAATCGGGATCGCCAACATCGGCCGTCGTTCCGGTCTGCTTCATTTCCTTAGCCGCATCGTAGGGCGTCTTGTTGATCATTTCCTTTTCTGCGTCGGTAATGGGGGCAACTTTGTCGTAAAAACCATTCACTGCGACCTTCCCATCGCTCTGATAGAAAGACGAAATTATTTCTGCCATTGCCTTTGCTGCATTCGGAGTTTTTCCCCCGTACAAACCGGAGTGCAAATCTTTTTCCGAAGTTTTTACGGTAAACTCAAGCGGCACAACACCACGAAGACCAAGCCCTATCTCGGGTTCTGTTTCGCTGGACTGTCCACCATCAGCGTTGTAAGCAAAATCAGCACGAAGCATTTCTTTGTTCTCTTCAAGAAATTTTCTAAGTCCAACACTTCCTGCTTCCTCGCTTCCTTCAAAAAGAAATTTCACATTTACCGGCAATTTTTCATTATTATTTTTCAGTAACGCTTCGACCGCCCAGACAGCAATCATTATCCCCCCCTTGTCATCCGCTGCTCCACGGGCATAGATCCTGTTGTCTTTGCGCGTTGCCTTAAAGGGGGGGCTGGTCCACTCCTCTTCTTTAACCGGTTGCACATCATAATGGCCATAAATAAGAACAGTAGGTTTACCTTTTACTTTACTCCATTCCGCGAATACAATTGGATTGCCTGATGATTTGGCGACCATTGCCTTTGTGAAGCCCATACTGTTGCATTTCGCTACTAACCATGAGGCTGCCTTCTCGACGTCAGTTGCATGATCGGGCAGGGACGAAATGCTGGGGAGGGAAAGGAATTCGGCAAATTCCTTCAATCGGTTGTCCTGTTGTTTGTCAATGTAATCTCTGGTGATCTTCAATTCCGCATTTAGCTTTTTAAGATAGGCAGAAGAATTACTTTTTGGTTTCTGTGCCAAACAAACCAGTGAAAGAAAAGTGAGTAGGATGAGAAGACTTCGTTTCATTTGTTAACGGTTATCCCTGCAAGCCTACAAAAATTTATCTGTTAACTCCAAAAAATCACTTGATCATTTAACTTTAATTCACTGTGGCGGAAGTCCTCACACCCTCACCCTGGATACCCGTCAGGTTGTCACCCAATTCCTTACGATAGCGATCCGCTATTCTTCTTAAAGAATCGACCATCTCAGGATATTGGGATTTAAGGTCTAACGATTCCCCGGGGTCAATTTGCATGTTAAACAAAGCAAGACCTGTGCTGTCGGTTGAGTATTTTCCCGGCCATCCATCCTTGCCTTGCGGCTGCTTCTTTGCGGTTTGATATTGACAAGGAAAAACCAACTTCCAGCTTCCTTTCCGTACGGCTTTGAGATTGTTGACATCATAGTAATAAGCAAATTCATCGCGAAGGCCCTCTTGTGATTGAGTGATGATTGGCAGAATATTTATGCCATCAATTTTATGCGTCGGAAGTTTTGCCTTGCATGCGGCGACGAGCGTTGGGAGAATGTCAAAATTGACTGCCATACTATTCGATACTGCCCCGGCCGGTATCACGCCTGGCCATCGCATAATACAAGGCACACGAGTGCCACCCTCCCAATGTGTCCCTTTTCCCTCCCTTAATCCGCCAGTATTGCCTGCGTGATTTCCAAATAAAAGCCATGGTCCATTGTCACTGGTTAAAATTACCAGCGTGTTATCTGATAACTTCAATTCATCGAGCGTCATCATGATTTCACCAACGGACCAGTCCAATTCCTCGATCACATCGCCATATAACCCACCTTTGCTTTTACCTTTAAATTTGGAAGAAGCAGCGATGGGCACATGCGGCATCGAGTGGGCCATGTACAGGAAAAATGGATTTTCCTTATTTGAGTTGATGAATTGCTTTGCGCGTTCTGTATACAGAGTCGTGAGTTCGGCCTGGTCATCGAGGTTTTTAATTTCACGTACCGTCTTGTTACCATCAATTAAAGGAAGTGTCGGGAATCGATGTTTAATGCTATTGGTATCCGTCACGACAGTATAACCATCATAGTCAACAGGCCACATGTCGTTGGAATATGGAAGCCCGAGGTATTCATCAAATCCTTGTTGCAGAGGAAGGAAAGGTTCTTTTTGTCCGAGATGCCACTTCCCTACCATACCCGTCTTATAACCGGAGGCATGCAATAGTTCGGCGATCGTTTCTTCATCAGGATTAAGTGCAACTTTACTCCAGGGCATGAATGCACCGGAAATCCCGAGACGATTTGGATAACAACCAGTCATCAAGGCAGCCCGGGACGCGGAGCAGACTGCCTGGGCGGCATAAAAGTGGGTGAAGCGCATGCCCTGCGACGCCAGTTTATTGATATTGGGAGTATGATAAGGCGTTGCCCCGTAACATTCCAGGTCGCCATAACCCATGTCGTCCATGAAAATGATAATGACATTTGGGTTTTCGCGCGCCGAGTTCTCATTTGATGAGCACCCGGTTTGAACGAAGAATGCGAACATGATCAACGCAGCGTATATTTTTTTCATAGCTTATTTTGTTTTCTATGTGACTGGCTCTTTTCGAGAATGAAATAAAAGTATGAAAAACCCTTTAAAGAGATTGAGCGTAAATTCGAATCAGCATAGGTGCTGGATAATAATTTAAATAAATAAAGATTATTGTTCTCAACCGCCGTAAACCACCCCTCAGATTGACGCAATCATACAGCGTCAGGATCAAAAATCAGAAGTAGCTTTGGTCCAATGATTAGAATTAATTGAAAACAACACGAACATGGCAACAATTAAAAACAAGATTACTCCCTTTTTATGGTTTGACAACAACCTGGAAGAAGCGGTTGGCTTTTACACATCGGTCTTCAAAAACTCGAAGGTATTAAATATGAGCCGTTGCCCGGAAGGTTCTCCAATGCCAAAGGGCACATTAATGGGTGCAACCTTTGAATTGGCAGGTCAACAATTCCAGGCCATCAATGGAGGTCCTCATTTTAAGTTCACTGAAGCCATTTCGCTATTCGTGAAATGCGATACGCAGCAAGAAATCGATGAGTTATGGGAAAAGCTCACCGCTGATGGTGGTGTTAAGTCGCGATGTGGTTGGCTCAAAGATAAATTCGGGTTATCATGGCAGATTGTTCCACCCATCTTAGGTGAACTGCTTGGTGACAAGGATCAGAAGAAAGCCAGCCGTGTAATGGCAGCAATGATGAAGATGGACAAGATTGAAATCAGTAAGCTAAAAGAAGCTTATGAGGAGTGATTTGATTTCCCGTGACGATATGACTCACGTTAGAAATATTTGTTGACTGACAGGCGAATAAAGCTGTCACTTCTTATGAAATAAGCAAACTCCTCGTTACTGACGTGCGGGAAAAGCCTTCCCTCGAGTTCGACTTTCCAGGATTCTTTTATGCGCTGGCTTGCTTCCAGGCTTAGAAACAGCGAGCTGTGTTCAAGGTCAATGATAGCGCCGGCGAGAACCTGGGTATCTTGCGCGTTATTGAACGCCAGGCGGGTCCCGGCGAACAAATCATTTTGAAGACTATTAAACGTTAACTCATCCCGACTGTCATACAGATATTCGCTTAAGAATCCCATGTCCAGGCCATTTCCGTTCAGGTTGCTGAACGTGTATTCAAACCCTACCGCTAATGATGTATAATTTAATACGTTGTTGGTGTTGTAAACTGACTCCAATTTCCAAAGTACGGGACCTGTTGTCGCCTGCACATCTATTCCTGTTTGATTGATGATAGCAAAAACCGGTTGAAAGTTTTCAAGGCTTTCAATAAGTGGCTGGCGGCTTGTGCCATAGAAGTGCGATACACCAAAGTCGAATTTCCCGACATAATGTGACCATCGAAATGCAACATCCGGTCTGTATTCCTCCCTCCTGCTTTCAAAGGAGATCATATTGTCGTTGATCACGAATGGTGTGCGCAATCTTCCATGCTTTCCAGGGTAGACTGGCTTACGAAAATAAGGCATGAAAAAGAAGTCAAATGTTCCAATATTACTCAGATAAGAATAGTGTATCATTGGCTGTCCCAGCTTTTCTTCGCCGTCAAAGTTTTCAACAATGTCTGTTTGATTGATTACATTCACGATGTGTGCTGATTCCGTAACACCCCAGAAAATCTTTTTTATACCGATTGACAATTCATGATTATTTTGAACCATCTGCCAATACAACTCCCTGATATCGGCATGCGTCCTGCGACTGTCGTATTGATCAATCCGTCCGAACAGGGAGGCTTTAAGCAGAAATTTATCATCATGCCATTTAAGAGAGTATTCCGGTTGAATAGCGACAGATAAATAATTCCTCTTCTGTCCATCGTAAAGCCCGTCTTGCAGAAAAAATCTTTCTTCAGCATTTACCTTTAACGTGAAGTCGCCCGACGGCTTATCCTGAGCAATACTTTCTGACGATATAAACAAAGTGACGAGGACTACTACTAAAATTTTACAATGGTTCATCGTTTTCAAAATGAATAGGCTAATAGTAAAAAAGACCCCTCCTAATTTTAAAAGCATTCTTCAGGAGGGGCAGGGTCATTTAACCGCCGGCGCGCACCAGGCTATTTTGTGAAAAGTCCTGGTCATCAAGACCGGTTTTGAATTTATAGTTGTCAAACAAAAGTTTTGTTGCCTTGCCGGTGAGGTGATTCTCCATCTCCATCTCGGACGCCCGCCAGTGTTTATTCAGATACAGTTTGTAATTGTGATACGTGAGCGTTTTCATCAGCGCATTTTTCCGATCATAGAAATCGATCTTTTCCAGGCGCAAATTTTCCTTGTTATACCATACGACCTGCTTCACATACCCCGACTTGGGATCTAGCGGATACCTTTCGATAACGTAAGTTGCCTGACCGTTTACATTTTCCTCTTTAATGAATTTATAGTTGTACTTTTCTACCTCTTGCGAAGACAAATCTTCATAAGCAAATTCGCTTCCCATGAAGGGTCCCGACTTATTATCTGAAGAAATCCTTTTAACTCTCTTTAACGAAGGCAAATAAAGCCACTGATCGTCAGCACTTGCTTTATGGGTGAACGTGAGGGTTGATGTACCTTCAACATCCTTAGGGCTGTTGAATACAATTAGAGACTTGTCTCCGTCATTATGGAGTTCCAGTGTTTTGTTTTCGAGAAGGCGTTCACTTTCCTGGCCATGCTTGTTGGTAAGGATCATTTTCAAGGATACCGTAGAGCTTTCAAAACCCTTGTCGGCTTCATCCGCCTGTTTGGCAATTGCCAATCCTTTCTCTTCAGCCGATTGGGCATAAGAGCCAAAGTTCACAACTGATACGACAAAGAATGATAATACTAGTTTTTTCATGATTGTAATTATTTGATTTAAAAATGGAATTACGCGACAGCTTTTTCTTCGATCATGTCTGTCTCTGAAACTGCAGGTGTTTTTTCTTTAGAAAACATGATAAGCAATGCGGGCAGCATCAGGAAGTCAAGGACCAGAGCAATTGAAATAATAAGAATTGTAATCTTCGCCATGCCCGAATTCATGCCAAAGTCTGATTGTGCGATAACGAAAAAGCCCATGATCAATACAAATGTGGTTACGACCAAAGCCTGCCCCACAGTGGAGAACGCATACCGCACAGCATCCTCGGCGGATTTACCCAATTCGCGTCTGGCA
>DASUGQ010000303.1:0-2641 GCA_036273935.1 Cyclobacteriaceae bacterium
CACTGAAAATTCAGGGAACACCCATACCAATAATCCCATCCCGGTAAGGAACACGCCGATCACAATGTAAGCAATCAGTGAATTAAGGAAGCTGTTGAATTCTTTCGAGAGGATGTGAATCATTCCGCAGGTGAAGTTAATTCTCTGAAAATATTTTCGAGTGAGCTTTCCTCCTGCTTCAGCCCAACAAGCGACAAATTCTTGTCAGCCGCAAACCGAAAAATCTCCGGTCGAAGGTCAATGGCCGAGGATGAAATAATTCTGTAACGATGAGCATCAATCTTTTCGATGGAAGCAACGCCGGAAATCTGGCGAAGATCTTCCGCCGGAATATCGCCCGCAAACTCAACGACGACTGAGCGATTCTCCGGCTGTCGCGACATCATGTTTTCCAACCGGTCATCCGCCACGATGGTACCTTTATTGATAACCACCACGCGATCGCATAAGGCCTGAACTTCCTGCATAATGTGCGTAGAAAAAATCAGGGTCTTGTTCCTGCTGGTCTCCTTGATAAGCTTCCTTATTTCCAGGATCTGATTCGGATCTAATCCGGAGGTAGGTTCGTCTAAAATGAGCACGCGCGGATCGTGAATCAATGCTTGCGCAAGCCCCACCCGCTGGCGATATCCTTTTGAAAGAGCTTCAATTTTTTTGTTTTGCTCCAGGGTAAGTCCACACAAAGCAATTATTTCGGCGACGCGCATCTTCAATTGCTTTCCTTTTAGTCCATAAAGACCACCGATAAAGCGGAGGTATTCATGTACATAAAGGTCAACGTACAAGGGGTTGTGCTCAGGAAGATACCCGGTAATTTTCTTTATGGTGAGCGCATGATCAACAACGTCGATCCCGTCAACGAGAACCTGACCCGACGTCGGGGGTAAATATCCGGTGGATATTTTCATGGTGGTTGACTTGCCTGCGCCATTTGGCCCCAGAAAACCAACGATCTCGCCCGTTCCTACTTCAAAAGAAATGCTGTTGACAGCGCGTTGCTGCCCATATATTTTTGTTAGGTTCCTGATCTGTAATGTCATGTTGGGGCGGCACAAAACTATAAAATCAATTGATTGCTGCCAACCTTGATTCGTTGGCGCAAGGTTTGTGTTACCATCTTACAAGAACAGGAATTAACATTCGTTGTATGGTCTGCGGCCAGATTAATTTGCATAAGAGACAATGATTTTAGGAAATTTGCCCCATAAAATGCGATACATGAACATCAAAACCTCCATTATCCTGCTGTTTATTACAACATCTACGTATGCGCAGCAGGGATATGACATTCAGTTTAAAGTACAAGGTCTGCAAGACACAACGGCACTGCTGGGTTATTATTATGGAGAAAGTACCTACAAGCGGGATACCTGCGTGGTCAACGATAAAGGCGAATTCGCCTTCCAGGGAAAAGAGGCTTTACCGCAAGGTGTCTATTTCATCGCAATTAATAAAACACGAGTACTGGAATTTGTGATCGGGGCGGTTCAGCATTTTAAAATGGAGACCAGCACTTCCGACTACATCAAAAACATGAAAGTAACAGGCGACCCTGACAATAAGATCTTTTTCGAGAACATGCTTTTCAACATGGAGCGGAACAATGAAGCGCAGCCCTTTGTGGCGATCGTGAAAGACAGCACAAAAAATGAGGACGCAAAAATGGCTGCAAGAAAAGAGCTGGATAAAATCAATGAGAAGGTGATGCTTTACCATGATGAAATCATCAGGAAGTATCCAAACACAGTAACGAGCAAGATCTTCAAAGTAACTCAGCGGCTGACAGCTCCTGAACCGCCAAAGAAAGCCGATGGTTCAATCGATTCTACTTTTCAACTCCGATGGTACCGGCAGCATTTCTTCGATCACTTTGATTTGAGCGATGATGCTAACCTTCGCCTCCCGCGTCCGTTCTACAGCGAAAAAATTAACGAATACCTGGACAAACTTTTTGTTCCCAATCCGGATACCCTGGCCAAAGCCATTGACTTCATGGCCGCAAAGGCTAAACCAAACCAGGACACGTACAAATACTTTATATATCAAATGGTATTGAAATACCAAAACCCTGACATTATGGGATTGGACCGCGTGTTTGTTCATCTCTACGATAAATACTTTGCCACTGGCGAAATGGACTACTGGGCAAACGAAACGCTGAAGAAAAATTTTAGAGAACATGCAGACCGGTTGCGAAAAAGTCTCGTAGGAAATATTGGCGCAAATCTCATCATGCAGGATGCGAACTTCCAGCCAAGAGCATTATATGACATCAAGAACCGATATACAATAATCTATTTCTTCGATCCGGATTGCCCGCACTGTAAAAAGGAAACACCCAAGCTGGTTGACTTCTACACAAAAAATCGTGCGCGCTTCAACCTTGAGGTATTCGCCGTTTCAGCAGATACGTCCATGCAGGCAATGCGTGATTATATCAAGGAAATGAAGATGCAGTGGATTACCGTGAATGGCCCCCGAACGTATGTCGGACACTACCAGGACCTGTATGATTCTCAGACTACGCCAACGATATATGTCCTTGACGACAAAAAGAAGATAATCGCAAAGAAGCTTCCCACTGAAAAGCTGGAGGAGTTCTTTGTTAATTATGAGAAATATCACCCGAAAGTGGTGAATT
>DASUGQ010000304.1:0-4520 GCA_036273935.1 Cyclobacteriaceae bacterium
TGAAAGCGGGCCAATCGGACTACAGCATCACGGCAGCAAAAAAGATGGAGAATGGAATAGTCCTCCAAGTTTGGTTCAGTTTAAGAATATCTATATTAAAGAGTTGTAGGGTCATCCACTCAGCAGGCGCGTGATCTACAAAGATCGGCACTACAGGCCGGAAATGGATTCGAGGAATAGTGCTAACGCGCTATGGTCAAGTTCCCCATTGCCCTCAGCCAAAATGGCGTCCATCTGAGCGGCGACAATTGCCGAGCCCGGTAGGGGAACAGATAAGGTCCGCGCCGTTTGCAGCACGATGTTCATATCTTTCCGGTGAAGCTTCACCTTAAATCCTGGTTTGAAGTTGCGATCCAGTATTCGTTGACCGTGAACATCCAGTATTTTGCTTTGGGCAAATCCTCCCAAAAGTGCTGACCGGACTTTTGCAACGTCGACACCAGCTTTCCTCGCGAGTGTGAGCGCTTCAGCCACGGCCTGGATCGTCATGGCAACAACGATCTGGTTACAGGCTTTTGTCGTTTGGCCGGCGCCAGCTTTGCCGATGTGAACAATATTTTTGCCCATCTTTTCAAAGATTGGTAAAGCGCGCCTGAAAGCTCCCTCATTTCCGCCCACCATGATGGACAGGGTAGCCCCTTCCGCTCCGCCTTGTCCCCCGGAGACAGGTGCATCCAGCGACTCAATTCCATTTTTCTGAAAGGCATCGTGAAGATTAATGCTAGTCCGGGGTGCAATGGTGGACATGTCAATGAAGAGGGAACCTTTCTTTAATCCCGAAAGTATTCCACGTTCACCATAAACAAGTGCTTCAACCTCCGGCGAATCGGGAACGATGGTAATCACGACATCAACCTGTTCCGCAAGGGCATGCGGATCAGGTGATAAGACAGCACCTTCCGACTTCAGTTCTTCCGCTGATGCGCTCGATGAGAGCACGTGAAGGGGGTACCCGGCTTTCATTAAATGCCTGGCCATTGGTTTACCCATGATTCCCAATCCGATAAATCCTATTTTTTCCATCTGTAAGGTTTATGCGTTTTATTTTTTTGATAGTTCATTCATCTGCTTTATCATTTCATCTGCGCCCTTCGCGACAAAAGAGGCATCGGCGCCACAGGCGAGAAACCTGTAGCCCAATTGTTTATACATATCGTATTCACGGATGTCCAATAACAGGACACCTGCAGTCTTTTTGTGCTTTTGCGCCGCGGAGGCGACATCCCGGATTGCTTTCTGATAACGCTCATGGTTGAGCTGCCCGAATATTCCCATTGCCATTGTCAGATCGGAGGGGCCAACGAAGAGGACATCCACAAAATTCATGGCTGCAATCTGATCGATCTGTTCCAACGCGCTCAATGTTTCAATTTGAATTACACCGACAAGATTTCTGTTAAGCGTTTCCACGTAACCTCCGGCATTTTTTCCAAAGCCCGTCGCTCTAACCATCCTGGCCATCCCACGGGTGCCATTGGGCGGATAGTACATCATGCGCGTAACGCGATCAGCCTCTTCCGACTTTTGAACTTGCGGGAACATGATTCCATGTGCGCCCGCATCCAGTATGCGCTGGACTTTAGGGCGATTGATATCGTCAATCCGGACGATCGACGTTGTCGGTGTACCCGCAAGTACCTGGAGTTGCTGGTACATGCTGCCGTCATTCCCCGCTCCGTGTTCAAGATCAACCAATACCCAATCAAAACCTGACCGGCCGATGATTTCTGCTGATACCGTTGAGCCAAGGTTGACCCAGCATCCATGCACCGTCTCGCTATTCTTTAATCTTTCTTTAAGGTTTTTCATCGACTTGATTTTAATGTTGGACCCATTTGATACTATGATCTCCCGTAACGGCGATGGTTTGTTTTGGAGAGGTTTGATGAAAGAATGACCATGGGCCGGGAATGAAGGTGTATTGATGAATAACCTCTTCATTTATGTTTACGCCAAGGCCGTTACCATCAGGCAACTTAAGATAACCGTTTTCAATTTCGAGGGGTTCTTTCAGTATTTCATCCGACAGTGGGAACGGATACATTCCAGCCCGGCCGGTTGAGGAATAGCAGGGATACTCCAGCCATTCCACGACAGATTCATCACGGCAGGCTCCCAGTTGGGCAGCCGCCAGTACCTCTAACGTTGTTCCCCAGCTATGAAAGGCAAATTTCATCTTATGGTCTCGCGCAAGGTCAAACACTTTCAGTCCCATTTCAAAACCGCCCTGGCAACACACGTCCATTTGCATGAAGTCGCAGGCATTTCTCCTGGCGAGATCTTCAAAGCCCAGCAGTTCCTGTTCGTGCTCTCCTGTTGCGACTGTTACATAACCTTTTTTCTTCAGTTCGGCATACGCAGCGTGATCTTCAGGAGGCAACGGCTCCTCCAGCCAATAGGGGTTGTGTGTTTTCAGCTCTTTCGCCAGGTCGTGAATCATTTTGGGAGTATAACTTTTGTCGCCCATTCTCCACCAGGTGTGCGCGTCTACCATGAGTCCCATGTCGGGTCCTGTCGCCTGTCGCATGAGCTCGACGGTTCTTAAGTCCTCATCCGGTCCTATTCCCGGGCGCATTTTGTAGGCACTGAAGCCCATCTCCTGGATCGCGCGTGCTTCCTCTGCATATTTTTCAGGCGACATGTACATGCCGGCACTTCCATACAATTTAATTTTTGAGCGAACGCGCCCACCCATCAATTCTGAGATGCTGCAGCCCTCGTATTTTCCAACGAGGTCAAGCAGCGCCACCTCAACGGCGTAGTAGGTCTTTTCGATCTCCGGACTTGCGCTGAAATTAAACGACCTCCATTTCAGGGGATCTTTTCCAAGGAGGAAATTTTTAATGATCGTGTCAATTTCCTCTGCTGCCCGCTCAAAGGCAGGACCAGGTGCATAACCAACCAATCCAGCGTCAGTAGTTACTTTGATGAGCATCGCATCTCGCTTCAGGATCGTCCTTACACCTCCCCAAAACGGCAGTTCTATTTTCCGGGGCATGGGATATGACATCAGTAACCCTTCCACATTTGTGATTTTCATATCAATTGTTTTTGCTTCTGCTACCACCTTGGAAGAATCCGCTTCCATTCCGGGTCAACATGTTTTCGCATTTCCTTTTCATCGTCTCTTTTGCGATACGGGATACGTTCATATCGTTCTTTACCGCGTTCCAATTGATCGTAATCCAGTTCGACGCCAAGTCCCGGTTTCTCAGGAATGATAACACAGCCATCCCTGATTTTAATTTTTCCCCCTGCCACCACTTCATCCTCCTCTGATTGCCAGGGATAATGGGTATCGCAGGCATAGGTAAGATGCGGCGTGGCTGCCGCGACATGGGCCATGGCCATGAGGGAAATTCCCAGGTGACTGTTGGAATGCATCGATAGACCGATGTTAAACGTTTCAGCCAGTTTAGCAAGATGCTGAACCTGGCGCATACCGCCCCAGTAATGATGGTCACATAAAATGATCTGAACAGCATCTTCGGCGACTGATGTCGGAATGTCATTGAATGATGTAACCGCTACATTGCTTGCAAGGGGTACATCGATTCCCATGGCCAGCAATTGTTTACGAACAGATCCCATGTTTTTGATACCTGCCGTGGGATCTTCCAGATAGCCTCCCCCGGAAAGCTCACGCGCCAACGCCTTACCTACCTTAACGGAAGTCTCAACGGTCCATGCAGAATTCGGGTCGATGCGCAGGGGAACATTTGGGCCGAATTCCTGGTACATCAGTTTTGTTGTTTCAATTTCAAGTTCCGGGTCAAGGACACCCGCTTTGAACTTTATAGAGGTAAAACCATATTTTGAAATCATCTTTTTCACCTGGCTCACCAGTGTCTCCGGAGATAAGGCTTCACCATATTCATCCTCCCGAAGGTCATCACCTTCTCCACCGCCGCCGGCATGTTTGTAAAAAGGGTAGGCCGAGAAGGGAACCTTTTCCCTTACCCTTCCACCAATCAGGTCACAAACGGGTACGCCTATGCTTTTCCCGATGAGGTCAAGACAGGCGACCTCAATGGCAGCGTAGGTCCTGCTTGATTCATCATTTGGATTTTCACCGGGGACAAGGAAAGTCTGTGATCGGTCTTGTCCGTTGTGGTGCTTGTGTTTCATCTCGGGATTTAACAGTCCTGTTATTCGAAATGCGTCAGCGCCGATGAGCTGGTTCCGAATGGCGCGCAGTGCGGCAGCCGGTATTTCACCTCCGTATGTCTCGTTAATTCCAATGATTCCATCTTCACTTTCCAGGTCGAGGCTGGTGCGCAATGCGTAGGGCGCGTGTAATCCGTAAGAGCTTCTCAATGGCGGGTCCGCGATGGCGATGGAATGAATTCTAAGGTCCTTAATTTTCATTTGCTTCTTGTGTTAACTTCAAATCAAATTAGCGGAAATATTTTAGCAAGCAACATTGTGAAGGCCAATCCTGCAACACCCATTACGGTGAGCAGCAAAGAGAAATTACGAATGGTTTCCCCCTCCGTGAATCCGCTCATTTTGCAGATGAT
>DASUGQ010000305.1:0-3665 GCA_036273935.1 Cyclobacteriaceae bacterium
AGTTTTGGTGTTCTCGAGCGGCTCAATGAACGCAAAACCGGCGGCGCGCATAAATCACCCTATTACTACCGGTTCGACAAGAAGAAATACGACCGGGCATTGAAACAGGGCTTGAAGTTTGGGATTTGATAACAAGCATACTGGCTGCCCTAAGCCTTGCGGTGAATGAATTCATGATTTTAGTTGGGGTTGTGCGAGTCAACCCGGCTGATAATTTAAGAAATGGATAGAGCGGAGGGCAGGGACTTTACACTGCCTTAATCATCATCTCACGCTGCTTCTCATCAGGTAATCGGCCAAATCCTGCCTGGATGTTATCAAGCATATGTTCTGGCAACCCGGTACCCGGAATGACACATGTGACCGCGGGATTAGAGATGATAAACTTCAAAAAGAATTGTGCCCAGCTTTTACAATCAAATTCACTTGCCCATGAAGGCAGGCTTTTGCCTTTTACCCGTTGAAAAAGTTTGCCGGTGCCAAAGGGTTGGCTGGTGATAACAGCCAGGTTCTTTTCCCTGGCAAGCGGAAGTATCCGATCAGCGGATTTGCGGTCTGCAATGTTGTAGTTCACCTGGATGAAATCAATCGGCTCGGTCTTCATAATGTGCTCCATGTCAGCATAGGCCTCTTCCCGGTAGTGCGTTATGCCGAGGTATCTTATCTTACCCTTTTCCTTCCAGTCACGAAGGGTCTTGATGTGGGTTTGCCAGTCGACCAGGTTATGGATTTGCATCAGGTCCATTTTGTCGCGCTTCATGAGCGACAACGAATTATTCATTTGTTCAATGCCGCGTTCTTTTCCCGTCGTCCACACTTTGGTGGCCATGAATAATTTATCATTAATGCCGAGCTCCGTTGAAAGGTTTCCCACATTTTTTTCCGCGAAGCCATACATCGGTGATGTGTCGACTACCTTGCCGCCCTTGTTGGCCAGAATTGACAGCACCTCTTTCAATTGCTTCATCTCTGCGGTCACGGTCTCATCGACATCAAACGTCTCCCAGGTCCCTGTTCCAACCACAGGCAATGATTCTCCGGTAGCAGGGATAGTTCGCTTCATAATTTCTTCATCTATAAATTTCCAGTTGGCGAAAAGGGGTACAACTCCCAATGCGGCAAGATAACGAAGGGATTCACGTCTGTTCATGCACTTAAATTATAAATTCCATTGTTAACGGGAAAGCTGTTCTACAGGTTATCGTTAATCAATGGGAAGAGCGGAAAAGGATAGCTGAAAATGGTTAGTAAAACAAGCAAATTCATCAACCAGGAGTTAACCTGGGTTAAAAAGTTTTGCCGGCCGTGCAAGGTCAGGGCTTAATAGTAATCTTTTGGCTGGCTATCGCGGACGGATCCCAGGCGTTGATTACATTCCCTTTCTCAAGGTTTAGAAGAAAAGTGCTTACCCTGTTAGTGAGGCCTGGAACTGATGTTAAGTCGGTATCCCAGAAGGATTGGTTTGACAGCACTGTTTTTGTCACGTCGTCCACATTTGATGAACGCCAGACTTCTTTGAAGAATGCCATGATTTCGGGAGAATCACTGACGGGTGTGACAGTCCCCTGCCAGTCTCCTTTGTAAAAAGCGATGAGACATGCCAGTGAAAATACCAGGCGGTCGGGCAGGGTATTCTTCCTTCCATTGTACTCCAGGATGGAAGGGAGGACGCGGACTTTAAATTTTGAAATGGAATTGAGTGCTATGGAGCTCAGCTCATGTCTGATAAATGGATTCTGAAAGCGTTCGATAACATCATGGGCGAACTGGTTCAGCTCTTCATGGGGCAGGTCAAGGGTGGGAATGATCTCTTCATTGATCGCCTGCTTAATAAATTCACCAACAAAGGGATCTTCAACAGATTCCTTTACTGTTCGCAATCCGTGAAGGTAAGCAACCGGCACCATGGCCGTATGGGCGCCATTTAATATCCTTACTTTCCTCGTTCGGTATGGAGACTGATCGTTCACAAACTTGACATCCAGGTCAGCCTTATCCGCCGGGAAGGCTTTGCGTACACTTTCAGGACCTTCAATTACCCAAAGGTGAAAAGGCTCTGCAGTGACAACAAGATGATCATCGTAACCGATCTTCTCCTGAATTTCCTTAATGGTTTCTTTTGGATAACCCGGCACAATCCGATCGACAAGGGTATTGCAAAATGTATTGTGTTCACTGACCCACTTCTTAAAGTCGTCCGGTAATTTCCAGAGGCTGATGAATTGAAAAATTATTTCACGAAGCTGCTGGCCGTTCTTGTCAATGAGTTCACAGGGGATGATGAAAAGCCCCTTATCTCTCGCTCCCTTGAAATGTTTATACCTATGGAACAGTAATGCAGTCATTTTTCCGGGGAAACTTTCAGGCAATCTATTCGGGTCTTTATCGTCGGGGTTAAAAGCGATTCCGGCTTCAGTCGTGTTGGAAAAGATAAAACGAAGATCAGCATTTTCTCCGGTCTCGAGAAAGGCTTCAAAATTTTCATACGGATTGATTACTTCGCGAAGACAGGTGATCAATCGTATTTCCGTCGTTGCTTTTCCATTTTTTATTCCATTCAACACAAGGTGGTAAAGGCCGTCTTGTTGATTAATCGTTTCACCCATCCCGTTTCTGATCGGCTGCACCACCTGGACATCGCCGTTGAAGCTTGTTTTCTCGTTGAGGATATCGATTATCCAATCGACAAATGCCCGTAGAAAATTTCCTTCGCCAAACTGCAATACCTTTACAGATCGTGACATGGCGTCGGCGGTTATCCGGTTAAGGGGTTTTAACATACTGGAAATTATTTTAAATCTGTTGCTCCTGATCAATCATCTGATTTTTGACTTGACCATTCCGTGGTGAAGGGAAAGAAGCATTTCTAAAACTTGAAATATTCGTTGGCGTTGTCGTAACAGATGTCTCCCACTATCTTCCCGAGCCATTTCTCATCTTTTGGCAGCTCACCGTTTTCGACATCCCTTCCGATGAGATTACACAAAATCCTCCTGAAGTATTCGTGCCTGGGGTAGGAGAGAAAGCTTCTGGAGTCCGTCAGCATGCCGACAAAGCAACTCAGCAATCCCATATTTGACAGCGTGTTGATCTGTTTTTCCATGCCGTCTTTCTGATCGAGAAACCACCAGGCCGAGCCAAATTGTATTTTGCCCTTTATAGATCCGTCATTGAAGTTGCCGGTCATTGTAGCCATCACTTCATTGTCGGCAGGGTTTAAATTATAAAGAACAGTTTTGCATAGTTGGTCCGTTTTATCAAGCTCATTCAAAAATTGAGAAAGACTGCGAGCCTGGCTGAAATCCCCTACGGAATCGAATCCCGTATTTGGACCGAGAGAATTCATGACTCTTGAATTATTATTTCTCAGTGCGCCAAGGTGGAATTGCTGGGTCCAGCTTTTCTTATGATAGAGACGACAAAGTTCAAGGAGTGTTACAAATTTAAAATATTGTACTTCCGATGGATCGGGCCTTTGTTGCGCTTTAATTTTCCTGAAGATGGTTTCAATACTCGCCGGAGCACTTTCAAAATAATAAAGTTGTTCAAGTCCGTGATCGGAAAGGCGACACCCATTTTTATGGAAGTGATTGATTCTTGTCTCAAGCGCCTTTAACAAAGATGCAAAATCAGTTATCGCGACACCGGAAACGTCGCTCAATTTG
>DASUGQ010000306.1:0-3168 GCA_036273935.1 Cyclobacteriaceae bacterium
TTAAAAAGTGATGATTCTTCGAAATCATTTGCCATTATCTGAAGGCCTACTGGCAATCCGTTATCATCCCGGCCACAGGGTATTGATATAGCCGGAACGCCTGCCACATTCGCCTGAATAGAAAAAAGATCAGCCAGGTACATCTCGATCGGATTTTCGGTATGTTCACCCAGCTTAAATGCAGTTGTCGGCGTGATGGGCATAAGAATGAAATCATATTGATCGAGAATAGCTTTTAGCCTGTCACGAATAATTCTTCTCACCTTTTGTGCCTTAGTGTAATAGGCATCATAATAGCTGGCGCTAAGAACAAAGGTCCCCAACAATATTCTCCGCTGCACCTCTTTACCAAACCCTTCTGAGCGGGTTCTTTTATACATGGAATGAAGATCGGAAATATTTTCGCTACGATAGCCATACCGTACACCATCATAACGCGAAAGATTTGAACTCGCTTCGGCTGTAGCGAGTATGTAGTAGGTTGGTAGAATGTAGTCAGTCAGTGGTAGTTCGACAGGCTCAACCTGATGACCGGCGCCTTTGATTTTATCGATCTTTGCAAGAATGTTTTCCCGTATCTCTCGCTGTATGCCATCACTCTCATCGATCTCCCTCATATAGGCAACCTTAAATCTCCTTCCATTGTCGTTGTTCAACAAGCTTGCATATTGAGGAACGGATTTATGAGAAACAGTACTGTCGTGTTCATCTTTACCAGCGATCACTTCAAGCACAAGTGCAACATCTTCAATTGCTTTGCCAAGAATGCCAATACAATCAAAGGACGAGCCATAAGCAATAAGTCCAAATCGTGAAATCCTGGAGTATGTTGGTTTCATGCCAATGACACCACAGAACGCCGCCGGCTGTCGAACGGAACCCCCTGTATCTGAACCGAGCGAGATACGACACATGTCTGCCATGACAGCTACCGCTGATCCTCCGGAAGATCCGCCGGGTACACGAGTATTATCCATATCATTCAACACCTGCCCAAACGCTGAGTTTTCATTTGATGAGCCCATGGCAAACTCATCGCAGTTCTGACGGCCGATAATGACAGCGTCTTCGTCCAGCAAGCGCTGAACTGCCGTAGCATTATACTGCGAGATAAATTTGTCTAAAATCTTACTGCTTGCTTGAAGGGGGTGATCTTTGTAAGCCAGTACATCTTTCAACCCTACCACCAACCCAGCTAATTTTCCGGCTTTATTCCCGGCAATTTTTTTATCGATTTCACCTGCACGTACCAAAGCCTCCTCTTCATAAACGCTTAAGAAAGCGTTCAGATGAGATTTCTTTTTGATAACCGTCAGGTGATGGCTGATTATTTCTCTGCAGGAGATTTTGCCACGCTTCAGGTCGTTTTGGATTTCCCGAAAGGTTGCATATTCTCTCACCCAGGTTATTTTTTCTCCTCGATCTTGTTCACTTCCTTCCCTGCCTCGTCAACTTCTTTCTTAACATCGCTGACGGCATCCTTGAATTCACGGATACCTTTTCCAAGGCCTTTCGCGAACTCAGGAATTTTTTTAGCTCCGAAGAAGATCAGCACCACCAGCCCAATGAGAACCCATTCTCCCATACCGGGCATTCCGAACAAAAGTATTGCGTTCATAATCTGAAATTTAGAAGTGTAAAGATAGAGTATAATGTTCGAACGAAAAAATGATCAATTAGGTGCAAAACACGGCTATGTAAGCAAAAAAGATTATTTACTCCACAGCTTTTCTATAGGCGGCCAAGCCACAGTTGCGGATCAAGGGGAGTCCTGTTTTTATAGATCCTGAAACGAAGTTCAGAAACCCCTTCACTGTTCGTCAGCACTTCACCAATTTCCTGATTGGTATTCACTTTCTGACCGGTTTTCACAAAAACTTCGCGCAATCCGGAATAGACTGTAAAATACTCTCCATGACTGATGATGACGGAATTGCCAATAGTCGGCATTACCGCGACGGCTTTGACTTCGCCTTCAAAGATGGATTTAACTTTTTCGTCTTCTTTTGTCTGAATATTCACCCCTTCGCTCTGCAAAACAACGCCTTTCAAAACCGGGTGATTCTGTCGTCCGAATTTTTGCGAAACAAAACCTGAAACGGGCCATGGGAACCTGGCTTTATTTTCCTCAAAAGAAGAAGACAATGCGATGGATTCACGGGACCGCGCCGTATTTTTCTCGCGGGCTAGTTCCTCCCTAATGATTTCTTCAATCTTCTTGTCGAGCAAGGCCAGCGTTTTCTTTGTATCCTCCAGATCTCGCTTCAATTGTTTTTCTTCTTTTTCCAACGAGCGAACGAGGGTATTTTGTTTTTTCTTCAGGGAAGAGAGATTATTGTTTTCGGCGAGCTGCTCATTCAATAATTCATTTTTAACTGTGCGTTTGCTTTCAATTTCTTTTACCTGACCCGACAATTCCTCCTGGACTTTAACGATCTGTTCAGCCTGAACTTTGCGGGCTTCAGAATATTGTTCAATGTACCGGAGCCTTGTCAGCAAATCGTCCAGGGATTTGGCAGAGAAAAGAAAGGAAAGGGGGGTTATGCTGTTGTGGGTTTTCTGGGCCGCAAATAACATATCCGAGTACTCCTTTCTCAACTTCTTCAGATCGCTTTCCAATGCGTCGATGATGTCTTTATTTTCGCCAATCTCATTGTCAAGTAAACCGATCTCCCCTTTAATCGAGTTGATGAGTATCTCCTGCTGATGGATGCGCTGATTGAGTGCGTTCAGTTCTCCTAAAGAATTTTTCTTTTTTGCCGCAGTTTCAGTTAAAATCCCCTCTACCTCTTTAATCTTCGCCAGATTTTGCTGCTTTTCTTTTTGCAGTTGAGCCTTTGTCTTCTGGGCCAGTGCTCCAGAAAAGGATAACGAAAGAATTACAGTCAGTACGAGAACACACTTACCGGCGCACATATTTTTTAGGTATGTTGAAAGGAAATTTAAGCTCCTTATCTCCAACTTCTGCTTTACTGTATTCAAAAATAATAGTTGTATTCAATAAACCCGTAACTGCCTTGTACAAAAGCGAGATATGTCCGTTGTAGGGGAACACTTTGTCGCCAACTGGTTGGAAATTGGAGTAGTCGATCACGAGGGAATTATTGGTATCATTTTCCTTCAGCTCTACTTTCTCCACTTTCATACTGGCAGCATTGACATAATTAA
>DASUGQ010000307.1:0-4711 GCA_036273935.1 Cyclobacteriaceae bacterium
TCAAAATTCCCCCTGAGATCCTCGTTGGCGCGCTCCCTATCGGAGGCCTTGATGTAAGCCGAATGGGGATCCAGTTTTGCCAACATTTGCTGAATCGCATCATCCACTAAATCGCTTGTGTTGACATCGTCTACATAAGACTCTTTAATTTGGGTTAGCACTTCCTTGAACTTTTGCACATCTTGCCCCACGTCCTTTGACCCTGAGCGGTTAAAATTTGCTCCCACAAAAACACCTGCCGCCAGGCCGATGAACAAAATTAGTGGTAGCCTGATTTGATTGCGGGTGTTCTTAATTTCCGTATTTTGATTTTCACTCATAATTCAGCTTCAAACGTTAAAAAACTATTAACGAAACACGAAATTAATCGTTGGCCTTTCTAAATGATACAAAAATCATTCAGAAAACATTTTGACTGCGGTTTTCTGCTCATTTTTAAGGCCAGTTTCTTTATCTTTACAAAGTTCTATGAATAAATTAGGCTACAAGGATACCCGAATCTCTGAACTGGTGGATCAAAATTACATCCATGCCTATGTTTTGTATTATTTCGGCATTCGATTTTATGAGTATTCTGAGCAGACCCTTGAACAAGTCTGCAAAGAAAGAAGTTTGCGAATCGACCAGGTAATACAGGAACTTGAATCGCCCAGCCACATCCAGGAGGAAGACCTTCCATTACTATCATATCCGCTTGACCTTATTATTGAATATCTGAAGCATGCCCATTTTCTGTTTATAAAACATAAGTTACCCTACATTGCGCGGCTGGTGGAATCGTTTAAAGCTCATCATACAGCTTTCACTATGGTAGAGCGCGATCTGAAAATTGTTTTCCCATTGTTTGTCGAAGATTTCATTCATCACATCTATGAAGAGGAAGACACGCTCTTCACATACATAAAGTTGTTGGAACGATCGGGTCGTGGAAACTACAATCCATCCAGGTTGTTCTATCAGATGGAAAAAAATTCCATTCACAAGTTCGCCATGGAACACGAAGCGCACGATGATGAAATGGAGGGAATACGAAAAATCACGAACAATTATTCCCTTGATAGTTTAGCCCCATTGCATATCAAGGTAATTTATAACGAACTGGAAGATTTCGAGAGAAGCCTCAAAACACACGCCCGCATTGAAAATGAAATCCTCTTTCCCAAAGCAATGGCCCTTGAAAAGGGAGTAAAGGAGAATTTTTTCGGGAAGGTTCAATTCAATTAATCCATCTCCGTCCCCATCGAGATGAGAAAAATTCTTTTAAATGTTGCCGTGACCCTGGATGGTTTCATCGCCGGGCCGAAGGGTGAGTACGACTGGTGCTTTACCGATGATGATTACGGTATGACAGAGTTTATGGCTTCGGTTGATACCATCCTGATGGGAAGGAAATCATTTGACCTTGTTCAGCAGTATGGTCCGCCGTATCCGGATAAAGAAATAATTGTCGTTTCGAGCACACTCAAAGAAACGCCCTTTGAAAACGTGGTTATTGTGAACGATGACCTGCCCCGTTACGTGAGCAATTTAGTAAAGAGTAAGGGGAAAAATATCTGGCTCTTTGGCGGTGCAACAGTGGCGGGTGTATTGTTTGAGAGAAATTTGATTGATGAGATGCATCTCGCCATCCATCCAATTGTCTTGGGTAATGGAATTTCACTTTTTAAGAAGGGAGTGAGGCGATCACTTCGTTTGTCAAGATCAATCACGTACCCTTCAGGTCTTGTACAACTTATCTACAACAAAATCTAATATGGGAAGGGTTATGGCGATCGATTATGGACTTAGAAGAACTGGCCTTGCTGTAACTGATCCGTTAAGAATCATTGCAACACCTCTTGACACGATCGAATCATCGCGTTTGATAACGTTTCTCCAGGAATATTTGCAAAGGGAACTGGTCGACGAATTTGTCGTGGGCATGCCCAGGACATTATCCGGCGAGGACTCATCGATTGCTCCCAACGTAAGAAAATTTGTCGAGGAATTGAAAAAGACATTTACCGGCAAAGGAATTCATTTGATGGACGAGCGATTCACAAGTTCCATTGCAAAGCGGGCATTGATTGACGGTGGAATGAAGAAAAAAGACCGGCAAATAAAAGGGAATGTTGATAAAGTCAGTGCTACCATCCTTTTACAGGATTTTTTGAACTCAAAGCTGCCCTGACGGGTTTGTGCTTCTTGAATTTTCAATTTTAAACTTTAAACTTTGGTTTTGCTTAATTGGCAAACTCTAATCAGAACCGATATGATTTATCCGATAGTGGTTTATGGCGATCCTGTGCTGAGGCAGAAGGCAAAGAATGTAGAAAAGGGGACAGATTTAAAGCAGTTAATTTTCGACATGTTCGAAACGATGTATGGCGCGCAGGGGATTGGACTGGCCGCCCCACAAATAGGGAAGGGAATCAGACTTTTTGTCGTTGATGGAAGTGTAATCGAGGACAATCCGGACCTTCAGGATTTTAAGACAGCATTTATAAATCCTGTGTTGATTGAAGAACTTGGCACGGAGTGGGAGTATGAAGAGGGCTGCCTGAGCATTCCGAACATCCGGGAAAACGTAAATCGCAAAGAAAAACTTCGCATTCAATATTTTGATGAAGATTGGAATCTTCACGAAGAAGAATATGACGGACTGAAGGCGCGTATCATCCAGCATGAGTATGACCACATCGAAGGAAAGCTCTTTATAGACTACCTTACGCCGTTAAAAAAGAGGCTACTCAAGAGTAAGTTGTCAGATATTTCAAAAGGAAAAGTTGAAACGGAATACCGAATCAAATTCAAGGTTTGAAGTTCGACATCAAGCGGTGTTTAAGACCCATTCAGTTTCCTAACTTTATTACTCACAAATTGCTGACTTAAATACCAGGTTTTGATTACAATTCCCTCCAGGCTTCCAGATGTAGGTACGACCATCTTCACGGTAATGTCGAAAATGGCGCTGGACTTTGGCGCCATTAATCTGTCACAAGGATTTCCTGATTTCCCGATGGATGATAAACTCGTCAACCTTGTGCACCAGTACATGAAGGAAGGGTTCAATCAATATGCGCCTATGCCGGGCGTTCCCGAACTTACGCAGTCGATCGCGAAAGTAGTAAACAAGACCTATTCGAAAACCATTGACGCCGAAAAGGAAGTGACTGTCGTGGCTGGAGGTACGGAAGCGTTGTTCTCGGCAATCGCAGCATTCATACGTCCGGGTGATGAAGTAATCTTATTTGATCCCAGCTATGATTCGTACGATCCGTCGGTTCGTTTGAATGGCGGGGTGCCAATTCACATTGAACTTAGGCCACCACATTTTGCTGTTGATTGGGACCTGGTGGAAAAGAAGGTCACGAACAAAACGCGGATGATCATGATCAACACACCGCAGAATCCTACCGGGGCCGTTATGTCAGAAGAAGATATGTTGTCCCTTGAAAAGATCGCTTTAAAATATGGGCTGATTGTCGTGAGTGATGAAGTATATGAGAGAATTATTTTTGACGGACTTCAACATCAGAGCGTTATCCGGTATCCCGGGTTGTATTCACAAAGTGTGGCAGCGTTTTCTTTTGGAAAGACTTTTCACGCCACAGGATGGAAGGTGGGATATACGGTTGCTCCTGAACCACTGACAAAGGAAATTCGCAAGACGCATCAGTTCATTACCTTCAGTGTCAACACACCAGTGCAAAAAGCTCTTGCGGAATATTTAAAGAATTCAGAAGCATATGAAAGCCTTGGCTCTTTTTATCAGAAGAAACGTGACTTCTTCCTGGAACAGATAAAGGGATCCTCATTTGAACCCATCCAAAGCAGAGGATCATATTTTCAATTGGTTTCTTATAAGAATATTTCGTCCAAATCAGAAATCGAGATGGCCGAGGATCTGACGCAGAAATTCAAAGTAGCAGCAATACCGGTTTCCGTCTTTTACCAGCGAAAAATTGATCAGCAACTCTTGCGCTTTTGCTTTGCCAAAAAGGAGGAGACCCTTGAAAAAGCAGGTTCAATCCTTAGAAAGCTTTAGTTTCTAATATCCGACACATTTCCTTAGACTTTCTCCCCCTCATTCCCTTTCTTTGCCACCAGAAAAAGGAGAGGTATGCACGATTTAAAGGTCACCATTATTCAGTCGGATTTACATTGGGAAGATATTGGTGCCAATTTGGCCATGTTCGAAGAGAAAATCTGGCGCATCAATGCGAATACGGATGTGATTATATTACCTGAAATGTTCACTACCGGCTTTACCATGGGAGCGTCGCGGATGGCCGAAATGATGAATATGCGCACGACCAAATGGATGAGACAAATGGCAGACCAAACAGGTGCGCTGATTCTAGGAAGTTTCATTGCAAATGTTCATGAGCGCTATTTCAATCGACTGTTGTGGATGGAGCCAGGCGGACATTACAAGACCTACGATAAGCGTCACCTCTTTCGTATGGCAAATGAACATAAAACTTATTCAGCAGGAGAGAGCGTTCTCATTGGCTCATGGAAGGGCTGGCGTATCTGTCCGCTGGTGTGTTATGATTTGAGATTTCCAGTCTGGAGCCGGAACACGTTTGAGATCACGTCGCGAAGACTCGCCTATGACCTTCTGATCTATATTGCAAACTGGCCAACCATTAGAATAGATGCATGGGATGCTTTGTTGAAAGCCAGGGCGATTGAAAATCTCAGCTATACAATTGGCGTAAACCGTGTT
>DASUGQ010000308.1:0-15832 GCA_036273935.1 Cyclobacteriaceae bacterium
GTCATTCCCTCTGCTGTCACGATGGTGAACTCCTCCTTTGAAAATAAAAGTCACAGGTGAAAAGCCGCGATGCGGATGTGGTCCTACACCTGCATGATCGGGCTCGACATGAGTTGGCACCTTGCCATTGAAATGATGTAGTAATAAAAATGGATCAATCTGTTGTATTCTTGAGGTTGGAAAGGGCTGCCGTATGGGCAATCCTCCCATATCCACCATTTGTCCAAATAGAACCTCTGACACTGACCTGCTCTTTTTCATAAAGAATTTTCTCCTCTTGTTTTAATGATCTTTATTGCATGGGTATCTCCATTAGCAAAATTTCCGCATCACTGTTTGCCAGAATGTCAAGTTTATCAACATCCCAAACCCCGAGGCCGTCGCGCTTATTTAATGGCTGTCCATTAATCGTTACATCACCTGCAATTACAAAAGCATAAACGCCATTAGTTTTCAACTTCACGTTATAAGTTGTTTTGAAATCTTTCTTAAGGTTCGCAAGGTGGAACCATGCGTCCTGATTAATCCAGACTCCATCACTCTGTTTTACCGGGGTGACAATCTCCTGAAATTTATTTATCCTGCCTTCCGGGCTAAAGGTCTTTTGATCATAATTAGGTTCGATGTTTTTCACCTTTGGAAATACCCAGATCTGAAGGAAATTAACTTTCTGATCCTTATTTGCATTATACTCAGAATGACGAATGCCAGTTCCCGCACTCATAATCTGTACATCATTCTGGCGAATTACTCCCTTATTTCCCATACTATCCTTGTGTTCAAGATCGCCCGATAAGGGTATCGAAATAATTTCCATATTATCGTGGGGATGTTCTCCAAAACCCATCCCTCGTTCGACACGATCATCATTCAACACACGCAATACGCCAAAATGCATTCGTGCGGGATCATAATAATGGGCAAAACTGAAAGTGTGATGAGAGTCCAGCCAGCCGTGATTGGCGTGTCCTCTTGTTTCTGCTTTGTGCAATACCGTTTTCATATTTAAATGCTGTTATGGTTACGATTGAAATTATAAACTAAGGCCCCCGGCTATTATCTTTCTTCCTCCCCTCCAACCGCATCCACCGGGAGCCGCTAGTAATAACGCAAGGGACGGATTAAAGTTCATACAATAATTGTATATACAATAATTGTTATAATTTTTTTTATCCCCTCATCTTGTCCAGAATTCGGTTCAATTCCGCAGCTTCAGTCCTGGTCATTTTTCCGAGGATGTCGTTCCATTTCTCTGCCTGCTTGTCAATTTTGCTCAGCAGACTGAGGCCTTTGTCGGTAATAGAAATGTCAACCTGGCGGCGGTTACCTTCACAAATTTCGCGGGCCACCAGTCCTTTTTGCCGCAGTTTTTCCACGAGGCGTGTGGCATTACTGCTTTTATCAATCATACGGCAGGTAACATCAGCCAACATCATGGTCTTTGGATTGCTCCCCCTGAGTATTCGCAGTACGTTGTATTGTTCCGGTGTGATCTCAAATTTTTTTAACCGGTTTGCATTGATGTTGTACAGCCAGCTTCCACTGAACAAAATGTTTATTGCTGCTTTCTCAAATTCAGAAGTGAACTTCACCTGTTTAACATCCTTTTCAATTGGCATTTTGTCTTTCACTTTAAACAAAGGTAATAACTATTATTGTCGATACAATAGTTCCCTCTCATCGCACGCGATTGAAAAAATAACTAATTTGTACTCCATTTAAGAAAGGGAACGAATGTCCAAAACATTTGAAAGGCAGGTTGCGATCGTAACCGGCGCCGGCCAGGGAATTGGCCTGGAAATTTGTCGCCAACTGTGTGCACACGGTGCTTCGGTGGTCCTCAATGACATTGATGAAACACTTGCCGTAAGTGCCGCAAAAAAACTCGCGGCCGAAGGGGGCGTGTGTGTCCCTATGGCGGGCGACTCATCGAATCTTTCGTTTATAAAGGACATGGTGAAAAAAGCAGTGGATGAATTCGGGAACCTTACTATCGCAGTTTGCAATGCTGGCATAACTTTATTCGGAAATTTTTTCACTTATAAACCCGATGACTTAAACCAGGTAATGAAAGTGAATCTCTTCGGAAGTTTTTTCCTGGCGCAGGAAGCCGCCAATCAAATGAAAAAGCAAGGCGCTGGCGGAAGGATCCTGTTGATGTCTTCGGTAACGGGACATCAGGCCCACAAAGATCTCGCTGCATATGGAATGACGAAGGCCGCTCTCGAAATGTTAGCGAAAAGCCTGGTACTCGAATTGTCGCCTTTTAAGATTACGATCAATGCGATAGCCCCCGGAGCCACCATGACTGAACGAACTGAGCAGTTCAAAGATTATGAAGAAACATGGTCGCGCATAACCCCAACAGGAAGGCCGGCACGCGTTGACGACATTGCAAATGCTGCGTTGTTTTTAATATCACCGCAGTCAGGACATATTACCGGTCAATCCCTGGTTGTTGATGGTGGATGGACCTCAGTAAGTCCTTCGCCATGATTCAGTCCACATTATAGCGAAGGATCGGGCGAGTTGGTATGTGTCTTTCCACTTCTTCAAATCCTGCTGAAATGAATGGCGACACGAAACCGGTCCACGCAAAAACATCGGGATAATTTTTTTCTTTAGGTTCGATCGGATAAGCTTCAATGATCCCGGCGCCGTTTTCCGCAGCGAACTTCATCGCTTCCTTGATGAGTTTCACATTCAATCCCTGTCTTCTGAAACTTTTCGCGACATAGAAACAGGAGATTGACCACACGGCCTGGTCATCCACCGGTTTCAGGGCTCTCGATTTTTGCAGCCTGATATATTTCTCTCGCGGAGCAACAGCACACCATCCAATCGCTTCGTCCCTGTGAAAGGCAAGTACGCCAATGGGTTCAGCTTTCTCGACCAACTTACGGATCGCGTTTTTATTCCCCTGACCTTTTCCTGTATCAAAGTCGCTTCTGTTTAAGCGCCAGGTCATGCACCAGCAACCTGCACAAGCACCACGTGGACCAAATAATTTTTCAAACGCCTTCCAGGTTTCAGTCGTCAGCGGTTTAAAGGAAAATTTGTCTGACATAAAAGATAAATATCACCCATTCGGGTCTATCAGTTAAAGGTAGGTGCATCCAACTTCTTTGATATGCGGAAAATTGCGTTTATTAAACCCACATGGCTATAGGTCTGCGGAAAATTTCCCCATTGCGACCCATCGAGGCCAACGTCCTCACTAAAAATACCCAGGTGATTTGCATAAGGAAGTATGCCTTCCAGGGTTTTGATCGCATCATCAATTCTTCCTACACAAGCCAGCGCATCAACATACCAGAAAGCGCAAACCAGGAAGGTTGCCTTCGGTATCCCGAAATCGTCCGGGTGAACGTAGCGATAAAATAAACCTTGATGAGTCTTTAATTTTGACTCGAGCTCTTTCAGATGTTGTTGCGCTTTTGGCGACCGCACATCCAGGTAGTTCATGGTTATCAATTTAAGCGCGCTGGCATCAAGATTTTCCGATCCGATTGCCTGCGTATAAACACCCCGCTCGGAATCATATGATCGTTCGATCCGATCTGCCGCCTCGCTGGCAATTTTTTCAGCTTTACGAACTAACTCGCCATCAGTCATCACACGTCCGATTTTGGCCGCCGCCTTACTTCCCGCCCAATGAAATAATAAAGTGTAGGTGTGAACTTGTTTTACATTTCTGAATTCCCACAATCCAGCATCCGTTTCATCCATGGTTTTCGTTATCCAATCCAGGAGTCGATTCACGAATGTTTTGTAGGATGCCTTGGCTTTGAACGTCAACCGTAGATCGGTAAATAGCGGCAAAAGTCCAACAAGAATCTGACCATAGACATCATTCTGAATTTGCAGGTAAGCTTTATTACCGATGCGCACGGGCTGATTGCCAAGGTAACCATTAAGATCAATGTGGACCTCCTCTAAGTCTTTCTTACCCGTTATCGAATAGAGAGGCTGAATGCGGCCGCCTTCATTCATCAGTATATTTTGTATGTAATCGAAGTATCGCTCCAACTCGTCGAAGTGACCCATTTCGTTGAATGCCTTAAGTGTATAGTAGGAATCGCGGAACCAGCAATACCGATAATCCCACGTTCGCGAACTGCCATCATGTTCCGGCAGGCTTGTCGTTCCCGACGCGATTACACCACCCGTATCCTCATACTGATGTAGTTTTAAAACCAGGGCTGAGCGTATCACATGTTCCTGGTACATATCCGGCACGTACGTACTCTTGATCCAGTCCTGCCAGTGCCGCACGGTTTTATTAATAAAATCTTCGGCCGTTGGTTTAAGGGGCGCTTCCAGCGGCTCTCCATAAGTAAATACGAGGTAACGATTCTGATCCAGCACAAATAACTGATCTTCCAGGATACTCGACAATGACACATCGGTGGTAAGTCGTACCTGCATATCAAAATTCAGAAATCGTAAATGATTGCTCCCAAACACCACCTCTGGCGTTACCTTTCCGTAACTTCCCACTGGCTTGCAGCGGACCCTGATTCGGGGCATTCCCTCAATTACTTCTAACTTTCTCACTATCATAAGCGGTTTAAAGTGCCGCTCATACTGAGAAAATCGGGGCGCGCAATCAATTACTCTAAACGTGCCGTGTTCACATTTGAACTCCGTGCATAAAACATTTGTATTGCTGATGTAGTATTGATGACAATCAAAAGCACCGTCGGGTGTTACAGAAAATTCTCCCCCTTTTTCCTCATCCAGCAAGGATCCAAAAACAAAAGAACTGTCAAACCTTGGCATACACATCCAGCGTATGTTTGCTTTCTTATCGATATACGCAATGTAGGAGCAGTTTCCAATGAGGCCCATTTCGTATTGATGTGCAGCCATAACTAACTAAGAATTTTTTTGTTATTGAATAAGTTGATTCAGAAAATGAATTACCTCGGCCTGGTTATGTAGTGAGTATTTAGCCTGAGTGTGTCCCGATCCAACTTTAATTGTCACAGCCTTATCCGACAATGCGCGGAACATATCTTCATCGGTTCTGTCATCTCCAATTGCGAGAATGAAATCGGTGGGTTGGTCGGCCAGAATCTTCTTCACAGCAGCGCCCTTGTCTATTCCCGCAATACGCACTTCGATTACTTTGTTTCCATCTATAACGTGCAGGTGGGCATTTCTAATTAAATGATATAAATTATCCAGTAACTCGCGCGACCGAATAAATCCAAGGTCTCGTTCAACATTGCGATAATGCCAGGTGAGGGTAAGATTTTTTTCTTCGACAAATGATCCCGGGCACCTCTTGGTAAACAGCTCCAATGTCGGTCGAATTGCTGCTTTCCAATTGTCTCCATCATCGTTTTCGAAAATCCAGGAATGCCCTATCTCCCTCACCGCCGCCCCATGTTCGGCGACAAGATTCAGCGGCAAGTGACCCAGCCATTCGTTGAGAATGCGGCTATCCCGGCCACTGATAATCGTCAAGACGGTCCTTTCACATTGACTGAATCTGGTCAGCAATTCAAGAACGTCACTTGATGGATGTGCCATTGAAGGGTGGCGAACAAGCGGCACCAATGTTCCATCATAATCAAGAAAGACATGACGTGACGACGCGGAATTATATTCTTGCAGAATATTATTTATTAAGGTCTTCGATAAAAACTTCGCCCCTTCAAGTTCCTGTTGTTTTTTGACATCTGCCAGCTGAAAGAGAAAATCTTCCACCCAGTGATTGACATCGTAGTCTATCAATCGTTTTTGCATAAGCTGCACTTTCAGACATTGTTCTTCCTGCGACATGGTCAATGCCTCATGGATCGCCGTCGATAACTCCTCCTCATCCATCGGATTCACCAGCAGCGCTTCTCCCATTTCACTGGCCGCACCTGCCAATTCGCTAAGAATCAAAACCCCATCTCCATTTACACGGCTGGCAATGTATTCCTTGGCAACAAGGTTCATTCCATCCCGAAGCGGCGTAATCAATGCCACATTTGCACATTGATAAAGCGCGCTTAATTCATCAAATGCCAAATGGCTGTAGCGATAAATCAACGGTTGCCATTGCAGCGAAGAGTATTTGCCATTAATTCTTCCTACATATTCTTCGATCAATTTCCTCCTTTCATTGTACTTGGAAATAATCTGCCTTGATGGAACTACAACCATCACAAACACAACCTTCTCGTGCCACTCCGGGTGGCGATGTAAAAAGCGCTCAAATCCAATCAGCCTGTGCGTTACCCCTTTTGTATAGTCAAGCCGGTCGACCGAAAAGATCATCTTCCGATCGCCGAAACTTTCCTTTATTTCGCTTCGCCAATTCAATACTTTTTCCGAGCGCGCCTGTTCACTAAACTTTTTGTAATCAACGCCAAGTGGAAAAAGGTCTACTCTAACGCTCCGGTTCTGAGTCTCAATCGACCGGTACTGATGATCAACGCCTAAGACCATTCGCACAGTCTTTAAAAAATGCTGAACATACTCATGCGTATGAAAACCGATCAGGTCAGCGCCGAGCATGCCCTGGGTTATTTTTTGTTTCCAGTCCTTATGCAAAAGACGAAAAATTTCATAGGAAGGAAATGGAATATGCAAAAAGAACCCGATTGTAGCATCAGGAATTTTTCCGCGAATGAGCTGTGGAAGAAGAAAGAGTTGATAATCGTGTATCCAGATCACGTCACCTTCTTTGTAAATTTCAATAAGCTTCTCAGCAAAAAATTGATTCACGATTTCATAAGCGCGGAAAGATTCTTCTTCGTACACGACATACGAAGGAAAATAGTGAAATAAAGGCCATATTGTCGCGTTACAAAAACCGTTGTAGAACCTATTGTAGACTTTTGCATCAACGAACAGCGGTTCAACCTTGAAGTCCGTTTCGCCGTGTTGCTGATCCAGGTATTTCTGCCAGCGCCGCTCGGGAAAGTCCGCCGATCCCAGCCAGATTTTTTCGCTTACACGGCTTTGTTCACCACCATTCTCAAAATAACTTTTCAACGCGGTAACCAAGCCCCCATCACTTTGATGAAGGGTAACCTTATTATTTTTTTCCTGTAGTTGGTAAGGTAATCGGTTCGAAACCAGTATTAATCGTTGCTGAGATATCTCATTCATCATCATATTTTTTTCTGCAATCGAAACTACTTGCGCAGGCAGACAATGATTGCGTATAAGAAATAAGTCCTTAGAATGACCCATAAGGACTGACGGGATAAAAACTCCCACAATAAGTACAACAAGATAGCCAAAATTGTTTCAACAGAGGGATTTTTCTATTGGTGCCGGTTAAGGCCCGCATACAAAAAATTTGCGGAATTGAAAAACTGTACTACATTTGCAATCCCAAAAAGGGAGCTTAGCTCAGCTGGTTCAGAGCATCTGCCTTACAAGCAGAGGGTCGGGGGTTCGAACCCCTCAGCTCCCACGATAGAAGCCGCGCAAGCGGCTTTTTGTTCTCAAAACCTCAATCGTTCGAAGCCCTTTCATCAGGATACTCGCTTCTGAACATTTTCCAGTAATCCTTAACGGTGCTTTTCATTTCCTTGTGCAAAATAATTATTCCCACGAGGTTAGGAATCGTCATTAACGCGATAGTAATTCCGGATAACGTCCAGATGATCGTGGTATCGGTGAAAGAGGCCAGAAAGAATCCAATGACATAGATAATGTGGTAATAAATCACCGAACGGGCTCCGAACAAAAAGGTCATCGCCCGATCTCCATAATAAGACCAGGAAATGGCTGTAGAAAAAGCAAAAAGTAAGAGACCTATCGAGACGATATACTGACCGTAATCACCCAGAAAACTTTTTTTAAATGCTTCAGTCGTCAACGGGGCGCTGTGCAGCAGTGACCTTCCATTGATTTTAATATCTGAATCGGACCGAACAAATTTTCCATCCTTAAAACGAAGGGTTCCGCTGAAGGGTGTAGTCCCTCTGGATACGACAACATCCTCGGCAACGGAACGTGCATGAAGCATCGTTACGTTATCAGGAATGCTTCCGTTATCGATCCGTAATTCTCCCGTGAACACAGGAAGGGTCTCTTCGCCTTTAATATAGTCACCCAGTTTTTTCTGGTCATCAGGGTTCTTTTCATCATACTTCGTATTCAAAACAACAATATCAGCATCCTGAAAGTCGTTTGAATATTTTTCGTTCCATACGCCAGATGACAAAATAACTAACCCCGTAAGCATGCAGATGATGATGGTATCAATAAAAGGTTCGAGTATAGCTACCATTCCTTCAGACACGGGTTCGTGTGCCTTCGCCGCAGCGTGAGCGATGGGTGCAGAACCCTGACCTGCCTCGTTGGAAAATAATCCTCTGTTTACACCGCGATTAAATGCGAAAGAGACCGTTGCCCCAAGAAAACCTCCTAATGCTGCTGTTCCCGTGAACAAGTCCGAAACGATTGATGCAATAGCGGGAATGATATTTTGTGCGTTATAAATAATTACAAGTAATGCTCCAAGGAAATAAAAAGCCGCCATGAACGGCACCAACTTTTCTGTCACCTTGGCGATCCGTTTTATTCCGCCAATGATGACAAAGCCGAGGATAAGAGCCAGGAACGCACCTGTCGTCATCTTATCCAGGCCGAACGAAGCATACATGGAGTTGGCAATGCTGTTGACCTGTGGAAGGCTTCCCGTGCCAAAGGATGAAAGGACCGTTGCTATGGAAAAAATAACAGCAATCCATTTGAAGGCGGTCTCCAGTTTAGTGCCTTTGAATGCATTCTTCATGTAATACATCGGCCCACCGGCTATCTGACCTTTTGTGTCAACTTCCCTGTACTTGTGGGATAGTGTTACCTCTACAAACTTTGTTGTCATACCCATAAAGGCAGTCATCAGCATCCAAAAAAGTGCGGCAGGACCTCCGAGGTGAATGGCAAAAGCAACACCGGCAATGTTTCCGGTGCCAACTGTGCCTGATAGCGCCGTAGCCAATGCCTGGAAGTGAGTCGTGTCGCCGGCATCGGTATGCCTGTCGTATTTTCCCCATACAATTTTGAGTGCATGCGAAAAGAATCTTATCTGGGGAAACCTGAGGTAAAGTGTAAAAAATAACCCTGTTCCAAGTAAAAAATATACAAACCAGTTAGCGCCTCCGATGTAACCGTCAATCGTGGCGAGTATGTCATTCAGTTCATGCATTAACTGGTTGGTTTAGGTTAGTAATACCGCGACAAATTATGACATTTGAATTAAATGAGAAAGGTTGGATGAATTTAGAACAAAACTTATTCAGCAAGAGCGGCTAATAATTGTAACGGTTGGAGTTTTGATGATCGGCCTCACGCCATGTGATGCCGTTAAATTCCAGAGTCACTCTCGGGTCTGGTTTCAACCTGACTTACTGATGAATCACCATCGGGTAGATTTGCTGTGTTAAAGGAGTCGGATTGTGTTTCCTTCTGTTCTAATGTTGATGAATGATTTTTTTCTTTGAAGAATTTCTTTTGCCAGATCAGGATGATGACGACACCGATAAAAATGGACGAATCAGCAATATTAAATACGGGACTAAAAAAAAGAAAATGTTCACCGCCCACCGCAGGCACCCACTCGGGCCAATAGAATTCAAACAGCGGGAAAAACAGCATGTCAATTACCTGGCCGTGAAACCAGGGGGTTGGAGAACCGGGCAAGTAATTGTTAAGGAAGACGCCATAAAATGTACTGTCGATAACATTTCCAACAGCGCCACCGAAGATCAGGGCCATACTCCATAAAAAGCCAGCATGAGCTCCACGTTTTGCCATGCGCCATAAATAATATCCAATGCCAAACATGGCTGCGATTCGAAAAACCGTCAGGGCAAGTTTCCCAAATTCATTGTCCCACTTAAGCCCAAATGCCATTCCGGGATTAAGCAAATAATGTAATTTAAACCATTCGCCTATAACGTTAACCTCCTCATGAAGGTACATGTTGTGGTACACCAGCATCTTGGAAATTTGGTCGATGATGATTACGCCTAAGGCAAGAAAAAAATACCGATAGATTTTCATTTATTCATTTGTGACGTCAATAACCGGAAACCTTTGTTCACTAACTAATATGCTTTTGAACGACTATACTACTTAATCGAAATCTTCACTTTCAATACAAACTCATCCAGATCAACCTCTGTTCCGTCAACAAGATTTTCTTTCAGTTCAAGCGACAACGCCTGTGTTTCTGTACTGATGTAATCTTTGAATTCGGTTAAAGCTGCTGTGACCATTTCGCCATCCTTTTCAACTTCAATTCCTATTTTGTCAAGGACTTCCAGACCCATGTCCTTACGAAGGTTTTGAACACGATTTACAAAATCACGAGCAATTCCTTCACGCTTTAACTCCTCGGTGACGGTAATGTCGAGCGCAACGGTTACGTCTCCGTCTGAGGCAACAGACCATCCGGGAATATCTTCCGACGTTATCAGGACATCTTCGAGAATAAGTTCGAATCCGCCTTTTGACAGCGACCCGTTTTTCTCAATCGCCGCAATATCATCTTTCGTGAAAGCATTTATAACAGCAGAAACCTCCTTCATCTTAGGCCCGTATTGCTTACCCAACTTGGCAAAATTAGGTTTCACTTTCTTAACCAGTAGTCCTGATGTGTCATCAATGTACTCAATGGTTTTCACATTCACTTCTGAAAGTATTATGCTCTCGACTGATCTCACTCTCCTGGAGAATGACTCATCCATAACAGGCAAAAGAATTTTATGAAGTGGCGTCCGCACTTTTATTTTTGCATGCTTGCGAATGGAATGCACCAACGAACAAATGCGCTGCGCATAATCCATTGATTTTTCCAATTCACTGTCTATCCGGGCAGGTTCGGCTTTCGTTAAATTTGTAAGATGAATGGATTCATATCGAAACGGTGTTTTGTGCGCAATGGCGCGATCGCGAATATTGTCCGTTAAATTCTTGTACAGCCATTCCGCGAAGAATGGAGCCACAGGCGACATGAGTTGCCCAACCACCATCATACATTCAAACAAAGTTTCATATGCAGCTTTCTTGTCGTCCGACATTTCCCCCTTCCAAAATCTCTTTCGATTTAGGCGGACATACCAGTTGGAAAGCTGGTCGTTCACAAAATCCTGAATGGCCCGCGTTGCGCGTGTCGGTTCATATTCTTCATAAGCCCTGTCAACTTCAATGATCAATGACTGCAGTTTTGAAATAATCCAACGATCAAGGTAGGTCAACCTATCCGATGATACATTATTCATTTCATCCTTTACAAAGCCATCGATATTTGCATACAACACAAAGAATGAATAGGTATTTAGCAACGTGCCAAAAAACCTCCGTTGCGCTTCCACCAACCCGTCGAAGTTAAACTTCAGATTGTCCCACGGCGGAGCGTTCTCAATCATGTACCATCGCACAATGTCGGGTCCGTATTTAGCAATTGTATCAAAAGGATTGACAACATTTCCCAATCGCTTCGACATCTTGTTTCCATTTTTATCGAGCACCAGTCCGTTTGAGATCACATTCCTGAAAGCGACACCGTCATTACCAACTTTCTTATTCACGGCTTTTATTTCATCGCTACACTCCCCGATCATGACGGCAATTGCGTGAAGGGTAAAGAACCAGCCCCGCGTTTGATCTACACCTTCGGCAATGAAATCAGCTGGATAATTTTTTTCGAATGCTTCCTTATTTTCAAAAGGATAATGCCACTGTGCATAGGGCATAGCGCCAGAGTCGAACCATACATCAATGAGGTCGGCTTCCCGATACATGGCTTGACCGGCCGAACTGACCAATACTACCTCATCCACGTAGGGACGATGCAAATCAAAATTGTCCGACAATTCATTCTTCATGATGCCCGCCTTCACAGACCTCGAAACTTCGGCTTTAAGCTGTGCAATTGAACCGATGCAAATTTCTTCGTTTCCGTCTTTTGTTTTCCAGATTGGCAAAGGTGTGCCCCAGTATCGCGAGCGTGAAAGATTCCAGTCCACGAGATTTTCAAGCCAGTTTCCAAAACGACCAGTGCCGGTTGATTCCGGTTTCCAGTTTATCGTTTTGTTCAACTCTGCCATCTTGTTTTTCAACGCAGTGGTCTTGATGAACCAAGAATCAAGAGGATAGTATAAAACAGGTTTATCCGTACGCCAGCAATGTGGATAGGTGTGCTCGTACTTCTCTACTTTAAAAGCTTTGTTTTCTTCCTTGAGGATAATCGAGATGATCACATCGGTCGTTTTGTAATCCGGGTGTGTTTCATCTTCATCCGTGTAGTTCTTTACATAGAAATCATCAGGACCAAGGGCTCTATGCGTCTTGATGTGGTATGTTTTTACAGCTTCGGCTAATCGCTCTCCAACCACGGTAATAAATCGTCCATGTTTATCGACCGTAGGCACCTCATTTCCAGCCTCATCTTTTATCGTCAACGGAGGAATCCCATTTTGTTTTGCCACACGAAAGTCATCTGCACCAAATGTGGGGGATGTATGCACCACTCCGGTACCATCTTCAGTAGTTACAAAATCGCCGGCGATTACATGAAAAGCCTTGTCGGCATCGTAATAAGGCTGCAGGTATGGAATGAGCTGTTCGTATTGTATGCCGATAAGTTTCCTGCCTGCAAATTCCTGAACGATTTCATAGGGGATATTCTTATCGCCTGGTTTATATTGATCCAATTGCAGGGCTTTACTTTTCTCAGAAAAATATTTTCCAACAAGATCTTTGGCCAGAACAACGCTGATGGGTTGGTAGGTATACGAATTAAAAGTATCTACCTGCACATAGGTAATTTTCTCTCCAACAGCAAGCGCGGTATTCGACGGAAGGGTCCACGGTGTGGTAGTCCATGCCAGGATGTAGACACCCTCACCGGGTTCACTTTTTGAAAAAAGAAATTCTGATGCCGGATCTTTTGTGACTTTGAACTGCGCTACGACAGAAGTATCCTTCACATCTTTATAACATCCAGGCAAATTCAATTCGTGTGAACTTAACCCTGTTCCCGCTGCAGGCGAATAAGGCTGAATGGTATACCCCTTGTACAAAAGTTTCTTGTCATATAATTGCTTCAATATCCACCACAGCGATTCGATGTATTCTTTCTTATAGGTGATATAAGGATTATCAAGATCAACCCAATAACCCATCTTCCGGGTGAGATCGTCCCATTGATCTTTGTACGTCATCACCGTCTCGCGGCATTTCTGATTGTACTCCTCAACAGAGATCTTTTTGCCGATGTCATCTTTCGTTATCCCCAGCAACTTTTCAACCTGGAGCTCTACGGGCAAACCATGAGTATCCCATCCTCCTTTTCTCTTCACCTGGAATCCCTTTAAGGTTTTATAACGGCAAAAAACGTCCTTTACCGTTCTGCCCATTACGTGATGGATGCCGGGCGTGCCATTAGCGGACGGCGGACCTTCGTAAAACGTAAAAGATTTTGCCCCCTCCCGATTGGTCACCGACTTCTCAAAAATCTTTTCACGGTTCCAGAAGTCCAGGATTTCTTCCGCAATCCTGGCAAAATTCAACTCCTTAAATTCCTTGTATTGGCCTGCCATTCCGATTACTAATGCTTCGGGACCTAGATCCCGGGATTAATTACAAAATTGAAAATTTTAAGGACGCAAAGATATGCATTTACCCTTTACCCCATCAAATGAAACAGCATGACCTCGGCGTTTTTAGGCTATTCTGCGGAGGGATGGCGGTTGTGAATTTTGATCTTGCTAAGGTCAATTTCTTCATCCTCGCTTTCACCGTAAAAACTCGGGTCAAACTCATCAATCAGGAGGCGTTCACCTTTCTTCCGCCTGGGCCTGTCAAAGGTCATGATAAGCGCCGGAAGAAGGATGAGGTTTGTGAACATCGAAATTACCAGGGTCGTGGAGGTGAGTAGCCCTAATGCTACGGTTCCGCCAAAATCGGAAAAGGCAAAAATGATAAACCCGGCAAAAAGTGCAATAGAGGTATACATAATGCTTTTCCCGGTCTCCATAATACTATCGCTCACAGCCACCGGGATGAAGAAATTATTTGATAAAATCTCCTGCCTGTACTTAGCCAAAAAACGAATGGAGTTATCGACAGAAATGCCAAATGTGATGCTGAAGATCAACGCGGTGCTGGCTTTAAGCGGAATATTCAGATATCCCATTAACCCGGCGGTGATCATCAAGGCAAGCAGGTTTGGCAGAAGTGAGATGATGATCATTCGAACATTTGCAAAAAGAAATGCCATGGAAAGTGTGATTAACAAAAAGGCGAGCAACAGACTTTCCTGAAGGTTGGCAATGAGGAATTTATTTCCCTTGATAAAAATTTTCGTTGTTCCCGTGATAGCAGTCTTGATTGAATCACGCTCAGTGGAAACGAATATTTCATTCAGGCGCGGTTGTATTACCTCATGAACCAATGAATCCATTTTAACAGAGCCAATGTCCGCAACCTGGCTTGTTATGCGCATCTTGCTGAAAGTAGAATCCACAAAGGATTTGAACAAACCACTGCTGTCGCTTTGCCCTTTCATATAACGAAGAATAAATGCTCCTTCACTTTTGGAAGGAAGGGAATATCGCGCTGGATTATTATTGTAAAATGCCTGCTTGGACGCTTTGATCAGACTTAAAACTGAAACGGGTTTTGATACAACCGTTATTGAATCAAGGAAGTCTTCAAATTCCTCAATTTTTTTCATGTTGTTAATATCCAGAATCGGCCGTCTCTTTTTTGTTACAAACTCAACCACTATTTCCAACGGCATGATGCCACTAAAATTAGTCTCGAATAATTTCAAATCTCTCTTGATCTGGCTTTCTTCCGGAATATCGTCAACCATGTATGTCACTGACTTTAGATTCCAGATTCCATAAGCTGACAATACAGCAAGAGCTCCGGAGATGATGTAAACCACCATACGATTGCGATGTACCATGAAGTCAACGGTCTTCAGAAATCCACCCATGATCTTGAAATCAAGGTGGCGTAAGTGTTTTGCGGAAGGAGGAGGCAGCCAGGAGAACACGCTCGGTATCATCACGAGGCTGGCGAAAAATAAGCCCATAATGTTTATACCTGCGACGATTCCAAACTCGCGAAGGATGATGATATCGGTACTCAGCAGTGTCAAGAATCCAATGGCTACCGTGAGATTAGTGAGAAATGTAGCGAGCCCCATTTTTAAAACGACCGTCTTAATAGCAAGATTCTTGTCGTTTGTCTTTGCAAATTCAACATGATACTTGTTTAAAAGGTAAATGGCATTGGTTATTCCAAGCGTAACAATTACCGGCGGGATTAATCCACTTAGCAATGTAATTTTAAATCCAAACAGGGAGAGGGTGCCCAGCGTCCAGACTACAACAATGCCAATGATGATCAACGAAAAAATAACTGCCCGGACTGACCGGAAAAAAAGGAACATGATGAGACCTGTGATGAACGCTGATGCATACAAGAATATCTGCATCTCGCGCTTTACCTGACTGGCAACTACGGTTCGAATGAATGGCAACCCTGCGTAATGAAGTTTAAGGTGAGTCTTGCTTTCAAACTTTTCGCCCGCGGCAAGCAATTTAGCCATGAGCGCTTCACGCCTCGAAGAGTTCATCACTTCTTTTTGAACCGAGACCATGATGATGGTGGCACCGTTATGCTCATTCACAAGGCGGCCCAAATAAACTTTCTGGTTATGGGCTATTGCCAATAAGCTGTAGAGCTCTGTTTGAGAATCAATGCTGTCGGGAAAGACTTTGGCCGCATAAAACCTCGACTCAACCGTGTCCTTCAGAATCATTTTAATGACAGGAAGCGAAAGGACATCATTGACACC
>DASUGQ010000309.1:0-11288 GCA_036273935.1 Cyclobacteriaceae bacterium
AATTCAATTCCTTTTCCTAAAACCGGTTTAAAAATATCGCCGATTTCCTTCGTTCTCTCGAAGGCATTAAAAATTGTAAAGTCTGTTATCGCTAAACCTTTCTTTACTTCTTCCCAGTGCAATGGCATCGAGACCGGCGCGCCAGGTTTTGGTCGCAACGAATAGGGAGCTGTAAGGGTAGCCTGTGGACGGTTTTGCAGAAAGTCAAGGTAGATCTTGCCTTTGCGATCGGATGTGCTTCGTTCGATGCTGGTCAATTTCGGCATCTCCTTATTCACTTGCGATACAATGGCCCTCGCAAATTCCTTTGACTGTTCATAGGTATATTCAGCACCCAGCGGAATATAAATATGGATCCCGGTTGATCCGCTCGTTTTACAGTAGTTTGAAATCTTGAGTGAATCCAGCAGCTCGTGCGTTACACGGGCAACCTCAATTACTTTTTCAAAAGGATTTTTGTCCGGGTCCAGGTCGATCACACACCAATCGGGGTGGTCAGGTTTTTGGACACGGCTGCTCCACGGGTTCATCTCAATACTTCCCAGTGACGCCATCAGCAGGATGTCCGCTTCTTCCGAAGGTACCCAAAAGTGTTTATGAACATTGGGTTTATCGGCGCTATGGTAACGGTACGTTCTCACCCAGTCAGGCACCTTTCCTGTCACATCCTTTTGATAAAAACTCTTGCCCGTTATTCCATTTGGAAACCTGTTTAATGATTGTGGCCTGTCTTTTAAATAAGGAAGAAGATAAGGCGCGATCTTATAATAGTAGTTCAGCATATCCCGCTTGACGATTCGCTGTTTAGGCCAGTAAATTTTTTCAAGGTTTGTAAACCGGATTGGATGTCCATTCACGGTTCTGACCTGTGTCTTTTCTGTAGGATTAAGGAACGTTCGCCTTTCCTGTTCGCCGGCAGAAAGTAATTTTTCAATGGTTTCTCCCCCGACGACTTCCCCGGTGTCCACTGGAACCTCCTGCTTTACATCCTTTGCATTCTTGTCTATTCGCATGCCCTGAAACGATGGATGTCGCATAATTCCATCGGTGGTTTCCTCTGTATAGTTCACCTCACACACCAGCTTCGGCTTGAGCCATATTACGTCGGCATGCAGGGGACGTGGATTAAATCGTGACGGTTTGTTGTAATCCGGTGTCGTAGCAAATGGTATCTTGTTTGTCACCAGCGGTTCGAAAAGGGCCATCATTTCCTTTTGCTGAGCATCGGTGAACCCCGTTCCAATTTTTCCCGTGTATACCAGTTCATTTTTGATATACACACCTGCCAGTAAGGCACTGAACAGCTTGCTTGTGTTTTCATTGATCGTGTAACCTCCGATAACGACCTCATGCCGTTTTCCTGCTTTAATCTTCAACCATTCTTTAGTGCGTTGTCCCTTCTCATACTTGCTGTCTGATCTCTTTGCCAACATACCCTCTATGCCCATTCTTTTAATAGTCGAAAAGAATTCCTTGCCGTCTGTTTCGAATGCCTCACTGATCCTGATAATATCATTTTTGGGTAGAATTTTTTTCAGGATCTCCTTACGGGTAAGAAGAGGAAGATTACTTACATCTCTTCCTTCCACCCACAACACGTCGAACACGTAATAAATCAACGGGCCGTCGGCCTCGCTTCGCCAATTCTGCAGTTTGCCGAAATCAGGACGACCTTTTTCATTCAACACAACAATTTCACCATCGATGATTGCATTCTCGTCCCAACGGCAAATGGCTTCGTAAACAGGGTAGAATTTTTTGGAAAACGACTTATTGTTGCGCGACATGATGTCACAATATTTCCCGCTTCTGAACGCGACCGCGCGGTAGCCGTCCCATTTTATTTCATAGATCCATCCCGGCTTATTAAATGGCTCATCGATCAGCGTGGCGAGCATCGGCGTGACCGACTTATAAAATCCGGCCGCCTTGCTACCCTTCAACAAGGCCGCGGGTATTTTTCCTTTGCCGGTAGATCTGCTGTTCGCGTCCTTTGAAGTGCGTTTTGACGTCTTCAATGATGAAGTATTCTCGCCAATATTCGTTAGCTTCTTTCCCGACATAACAGACCGGTCTTTCACCAGTATGTCATCGGTTGTAGCATGTTCATCTTTCATCTTCATGAGGAGCCACGCGTTATCACCTCTCGCAGGAGTTTTAACAAGCGCAAAATCTCCCTTCAGCTTCTTTCCATCCAGTGAAAATTTAATCTTTCCATCCTGCAGTTCGTCACGAAGTTGTTTGTCTTTTTTACCCTTCGTTTTACCATTCAGGTCAGAAGGTTTGTACGTTCCCTCATCCCAAACGATCACGCTGCCGGCGCCGTAATTACCTTTTGGTATCGTGCCTTCGAAGGAGCGATAACTAAAGGGATGATCTTCCACCTGAAGGGCAAGGCGTTTTACCGCCGGATCCATCGATGGTCCCTTGGGAACGGCCCAACTCTTGAGGACACCGCCCATCTCCAGCCTGAAGTCGTAATGGAGACTGGAAGCTTTATGCTGCTGCACAACAAAACGCAGATCGTGCGACGTCGGTTTTCCCCCGGTGGGTTCCGGTGTCGTTTGAAAAGTTCTTTTACTCTTATACACACGAAGGCTCATATATTATTGGATTAATTTAGAAAAAATGCTATCACTTCATCGGTTGTGCTTTTCTCTTCCAGCAGATAAACTTTTTCACCAATGTTGGTGGCACCGTCAGATTCAAAACGTACTTCATCGTCCTGCACCAATCCCATAGCTGCAGCCCTTTCTTCTCTAAGAACAATTTGCGGACCATGCCCGGGTGATTATCAATATTTGCGCTATACAAGAGCTGACTATTTTTCAGCGACAAAAAATTCCCTTGCTCAACGGGTAATACAACGTGGCAGGCTGCTATGCATAATTTATCAGGGAAAAAATTACTCAACTTGGGTCGTGAGTTCTACATTCAGGTGCGAGAGACGATGGATTTGGTTCCCTTCGATTTAGGCAGGATTTTCTCTTCATCCTGTTTAAAACGTAATGTCATGAAAACCACGAACGACGATGCAACCCAAAAAATGACAACACTATCTGAGTGCCTGAATAAAGCCGTCAGGGATGGATATGTTGAGAGTTTTAGAGTAAATGGAGAAGAACTGATTGCTGAACATGGAAAGAAAAGATTTAAACCGCAGGACGTAGGTATACCAAACTTTTATCGCTTTGAGGGCTATTCTGACCCGGAGGACAACTCGGTACTTTATTTAGTGGAAACAATTGATGGCACACTGGGTACACTAGTGGATTCATATGGAAGCGATGCTGATGCTAACATTGCAACCTTTATTCGCAAGGTTGAGGATATTAAAAAAACGTGAGGCAGAAAAGATGCATTCAATCGAGCTTTAATATGCGGGATAAATCTCCAAGGCAAGGAGGAATTGAATTATGTCCGGTGGGTTTTAAACAGTCTTGTCAGAACAACTGCGAATGACGTCCGAAATCTTATTGCATAGCGCGGCGAAGCTAGTTGGTTTTCTAAAAATTCCATCTGCTCCCGCTAACTCGGAAATATTTCTACTTAAATCAATGGTGCTGTAAAGAAATAACTGTATCGCGTCGTATGCTTTGTTTTCCCTCACGGCTTGTATAGATTCTTTACCATTAAGGACTGGCATATCAGGTCCACAAAAATGATCTCTGGTTTAATGCAGTTCGACTTCAGTAATGTTAAGGCTTCCATTCCGTTCCTGGCCTGTTGGCAAAGTACCGTTGGGTCAATATCCCGAACAGCTTCAATGAACAGTTCAACATCATCGGGGTCATCATCTACCACCATTATACATCTTGCCGTCATACATTTTTGCAGAGTGAATTTTTGACCCAAATGCAGAGTACAATCAAAATATATAAAGTCAATTATGTCTATATTTATTTCAAACAGTTAATGGTCACGGCAATAACTGCGCCTGTGGAAAATATTCATCAATGAAAAAAAAGACCAACCTACATCATACCGCCTAACAAAACGAAGAGCCTCAAAGTATAAATGAGGAGTTGGAAACATCAAAAGAAGAAGTAGAATCCACTAATGAAGAACTCACTACCATCAATGCCGAACTCCAAAGCCGTAATGATCAACTATCAGAATCATATGAATATTCGTCTGGTATTTTTGATATCATTCGCGAGGGTGTGTTTGAACCTAAAAGGAAATCAATTATCGATTGGGACCTTGATCCGACCGTTCGTTATGTGGAAATAATTGTATCAGATAAAGGAATCGGATTCTCTGAACATTACAAAGAGAAGATCTTCGAAATATTTCACCGGCTAAATTCAACACAGGATTATCCCGGAACCGGTATCGGGCTCGCCCTTTGTCGCAAAATTGTCACTAACCATGGCGGAAAAATATTTGCAGAGAGCGCAGAGATGGCAGGAACAGAATTTCATGTGATCCTCCCCTATATGCAATTGAAGGACGTGCAATCCAAATAGGCACAGCGACGCGCAGCCATAAATAGCGGATAAAAAACACCATTATGTGGAAGATATTCGTCATTTAGATAAACAGCGTAATAAATTCAATACCTTTTTTAATGGCACGATAATTCTTATACAATTATTGGATGCAAACCCGAAGGATTGCTGATTATTTCGATAGAAAACAAAATGGTTGTCTATAAGTTGATCCGGAGCCTCTATTGGAGGGGTTCTGCTTTTTCGTGGCTTTGATCTGTGGGGTGTATTGAGTTGGTAAAGGCTCTCTTCTGAGGAGAGCCTTTTTTAAAGGCCTCAATTCGCTTTCTAAAATTCAGATCCCATGAATGAATTTGAAAGCCTCCTATAATTCCTTACTGATCCCGGGCAATCAAAATCTTTTTTGCGTGATATAACTACCCGTTTTCCATATGAGGTGCATCCACGGATTTCGATTCTGGAGAACCTTGCTGCCGTAAGTAAATAGAGAGAATCACCGGGGTCGCTACGGAGACAAATTCGCTTTGCCAATTCTGAAATGATTCAAACCAAAGGCGGGGTTTTGTTAAATAAGATATCAATTCTGTTTCAGCCCGACCATCCCTCCGTTGTTCATCATTGTAATCTTTCATACTTCTAAAAACATGGAGTAAAAAACTAAGCTCAAATAAAATCGTGAAAGTCAATGAAAGAGAATTTCTATAGAGCTTTAAAATGATTCCGCCTCGCCGCACTGGCCAGGGTGCATTCTTTCTCAATGGATCAGGATTTCTGTCAACACTTTCCTTTTCATTCAAACTTTTAGATTCACTTGAACCTATTTGTCGAAGAAAAACAGTTAAAATAACGTATGTTCCCATCTGAAGAAATTCGCTTTCCCAGTTTTCAAAAGTGCTCTGAATAAAGTGCCCTGAATGTAAATACTCGAGCAGGGATAGGGTACTTTTATTTTCCTCTGTCAATTCCTCATTGTGGTATTTCCAACCTGTAACAATCTTACCCATTAAGCTTAAGAAAAAAAGTAATAAAGCACAATGGACAGGCTATTCTTATAAAGTAATGAGTTTCTATTTTATTCTGAGAAAGATTAATAAATTATACCGAAGGCAATTCTTTCAATTTACGGTGATCCATATGTCCCTCCCTTTAGGACTGAGGAACCATGCTCATATTCAAGCTGACAGGAAACTCGAATCGCGATTTCTCCCCTCCCCCGTTTTGTTCCGGTATAGCAGAATTTCCTTTCCTGCTTTATCCAATTGTTTGTTAATTAATTTTCCATAAAGATCCAGATAGTCCGATGCCATCCGTTTTGCCGTAAAGCGTTCAACAAAAATTCGCCTGCAGTCTTCCCGGCTGATACGATGTATTTTTTTCATTGCTGACAAGGCGCCCTTCAAATCATTGACAATAAATCCAGACTTGCCATGATCGATGACTTCCTGCACCGACCCCTTGTTATAGGCAATCACCGGTGTGCCGCAAGCGAGTGACTCAATCATCACCATTCCAAATGGCTCTGGCCAGTCGATTGGAAAAAGAGTTACGAGAGCATTTCCCAGGAACGCTCCCTTCTCCTCTTCCCCTATCTCTCCAATAAATTCCACATGTGGTTTAGAAAAAAGAGGTTTAATAATTTCGTTAAAATACTCTTTATCCACCCGGTCGATCTTGGCTGCTATTTTTAATTTGATCCCTGCACATTCTGCAATTTCAATTGCGCGGTCTACCCTTTTCTCTGGGGAAATACGTCCAATGAATGCAGCATATCCTCCTTGACCACTTCCCTTCTGGTATAAATTTTCCGGTATGCCATGGTATATATTTGCCATCCAGTTCCCATGATACAACGAAGTCCTTTGATTAAATGAAATGGACACAATCGGCATGGTGCAGAACTTTTGATATAACCGATTGAGGCCATCGATATCCAGACGGCCATGTAAAGTTGTCACGTTACGACATTGTTGAAGGTAGGTGCTTGGAAAGTGAAGGTAATCAGTATGATAATGTATAACATCAAAGACAGACGCCATGTCCAGAACCATCTGCAGTTGTAAAATATTATAGACATTAGCGTCTGCAACATTTTCCAGTCGCAACGCTTTTGGTATTACACTCATTAGTCTGGCTTTTGTCTTACTATCTCCGGACGCAAACAAAGTAACATCCTGACCTTGCTGAACCAATTCCTCGGTGAGATAAGAAACTACCCGCTCTGTTCCTCCATATAATTTTGGAGGAACCGATTCATAAAGGGGAGCTACCTGGGCAATACGCATAACTTTTTTTATTACCACAACAGCAAAATCATGCCATCGGTAATTTCAAACTTAACTGCATACGCAAGCTATAATTCACAAATAATCAAACTGATAGGTAATTATGGATTACTTTAAAAATGTACAACCTGAGGAGAACAGGGGAAGATTTGTATCAATGGTGGGTATGAAATGAAACATTGCCATCGAGCTCCGTCTTATTGACGCCTTTGTGGTACTGGCATTTTTTTTAGAGATCTATTCATGAAGAATGTGATGAAAATCCGAAACATACCACCCCTTAAGGAAGACATCGTTCATGTGATTATTGAAACTCCCCAGGGCAGTCGAAAAATAGTTTTGTCGCAATCCGGAAGTCTTGTTCAAGCTTTATTTTTAGCAAAACAAATTGTAATTATTATTGATCGTCAGGCACCTATTTCCTATATTTAATTAACAAGAGAATGTCATTAACAAAATGCGGAGCCCGTTAACTACAGAACATCCTGTGGTGAATGGGCTTTTGTTCTTTTACGTTCAAGTAAAAAATCCTCAAATGGGTAAACAGAAATTGTATGAACATCTTCTGTCAATCCTGGCAACTAGATCAATTTTAGCCAATTTATTCGTTCTTGGTTCTGCCTCACTTTTTAGTCAAAGTAACCTGTCTGTTGCAGTGCCATTTATTGTCAGTGATGTTGAGGTGACAAATGTTTATGGTCCGATGAGACAAATTAAAGGAACTGGCTATGGTTATGGCTTTAGCATAGCGTATTCATTTAGTCCCAAGATTCTGATTTCAGATAATAATTTTCAGTTAAGTTTTGGCCTAGGCTATTTCAGACAGCTATTCGACATAGAAAGGCCATTTCATTTCGACTCACCTGCTGAGGTTCTATTTTATACGGATCGATACTCCTACGACAATTTACTTGGAACTTTGGGGTTACGATATTCATATGAGTTGAATGATAAATACCGGTTAACAGGGGTCCTATCTTATAGCCGGTTGCATTCTTTCCGGCAAAAATATATTCCAACCTATTCCACGGGTTCGGACGATGACGAACAAATTGAAAACAAAAAATTTGTTTTTGGAGATTTGGTGACGGTCACCGCAGGTATATTTAAGCAACTTAACTACCGCTATTCTATCACCTTCGAACTAGCAATTCCGCTCTTCACTCAATGGAGGAAAGATGAAATATTTGAAGAGGACGCATCCGAACACTTTAGTCCAAAAATAAGTTTAGGAACGAATGTTTCACTTAGATATACTCTTGGAAATAGCCATAATTAAAATTAACTATAATATGAAAAAGATCAAGCTCTCGATTTACAGCGGATTGTTTATTTTATGGATATCTTTCCAATTAAATGCTCAGGTTAAAACTGATTTCAACAATACCGAAAGAATTACGCTATCAGGAAAATTCAATAAGCGCTACCAGCAACTCAAATCTTCGATTATTCCTGCAAGAGATATTCAATCTTTACTTAGACGAGATTCGTTGGACGATTTAACACCTGAACCAAAGCCCTACAGGATTGCAGAGCCAATATCCGCTGACATTGATGTAGTAAAGAATGCAGCGTGGATACAAGACGAATCATACGCCTATGGAAAATATACAATTTATGCACAGGGTGCAAAATCAATTAGTGTGAACTTTGACCAGTTTAAACTGCCCAAAGGGACCGAACTTTATATTTATAACAAAGAAGGGGAAATGATATCTGGACCCGTGTCAGAACTTGAAACTAATGAAGAAAACACGTGGGGGACATGGGTGTACAAAGGGGATGAACTCACGCTAGATTTTAGGGTCCCCCTTCAAGCAACGGATTCATTATCGCTTCATATCGATAACGTTGCGTATGGATATAAAGACATCTATAGAACAGAAGTAGGAGGTTTTGGGGACTCCTCCCCTTGCAATGTTAATGTCCTTTGTCCCTTAGGAAATGGTTGGGGGGAGGAGACAAATTCAGTTGCGTTAATTTTGAACTCAAATGGTTCTGCAATGTGTAGCGGTGCACTAATTAACAATACATGCAACCTGAACATTCCATATTTCTTGACTGCAAACCATTGCTTTACTTCAAATTCAAATGTTGGTGGATGGCGTTTTACATTCCAAGCTTGGAGTCCAACATGCTCACCTACGCAAAATGCGAACGGAATAACTTTCTTTGGATCCACCTTGCGAGCACGAAATGCCGGAAGTGATTTTTGCCTTGTCGAATTAAATCAAGCCATTGGGAGTAGCTCAGGTCTCACGTATGCTGGATGGTCAAGGAATACAAATGGCATTCAGCAAACAACAATTATTCATCATCCCGCTGGTGATGTGATGAAGATCTCAAGAGACAATCAACCTCCTGTGTTTGATAATTTTCAAAATGCTCAGGTCTGGAGACTTGTCCTTGATCAAGGGGCAACTAACGGTGGAAGTTCAGGGGGCCTTACTTTGATCAGAATCATAGAATTATTGCCCAACATTACGGGACTTTGACTATTGACCCTAACCCTTGCTTTAACAGCCGTAAGTATGGAGGAAGATTTGATTTGTCATGGAACGGCGGAGGCACTAATGCCACAAGATTAAGTAATTGGTTAGATCCTGTGAACACTGGCGCTCTCACCACTAACACAAGAAGAATTCCATTTATAAATGGACCGAGTCTGGTTTGCGCAAATGCAACGTTTGTATTACAAAATCAATGGCCAGGGACAACGGTTACTTGGTCTTCGAACAGCTCTAGCGGGCTCAATGTAAATCCTACCACCGGTGTAGCAACTAGACAAGGTAGTTTTAGCGGTCCGGTCACCATCACTGCTACTGTAGCGGGAATCGGACCCTGCAATGCAATAAACTTTACAAAAGTTGTTCATGTTGGCAACCCTACCTTCACTAATCCGAAGGTTGATGGCTCCAATTTCTATATCGGCTCTTGTCATGGCGTTTGTCCTGGATTTCATACTGCCAGCCTGACAATCAACGGCGCGGCACCTGATTTGATGTCTTGGACTTTGAACCCGGGAGGGGCAGTTTCTTGGGGTTGGGATCAATATAATAGTCAGATAGTCTTTGAAACTCTACCTTACTACACACAGTATCCATTTTCCTTCGTTGGAAATATTTCTAATTCATGTGGTCCTGCTCAATTCACGTTCTGCTTCATCAGTGGACCTAATTGCCAAAGTCAGGTTTGGTTCAATCCAAATCCGGTTGACGACGAACTTGTTTTAACTAGAGGGGTTGCAGAAGGAGAAGCTTCTTCTGACCTAGAAAGCGTTGAAGTTTCACTGCACAATAGCTCAATGGAAAATGTATTTTCTAAAAATACGAACGAAAGAATTATAAAAATACCAGTGATTGAACTCCCAGAAGGAAATTATTTCCTACGGATTCATACTAAGGCTGGAGTTATTCAAGAACAAATAATTATCAAAAGATAGGGTTCTCACCACCAGTTTCTGCCTTCAAATCCTCCTCCCAATAGAGGGCTTTAGTGTAAATCAAAACGGAGTTGGGAAGGATTTCACCTTCCTAACCCCACACTCTTGAAAGCATTGATGCTTTAAATAGAAACGGAATAGTTCAAAGCTTAAGTTAAATAACTCAGATGGGCTTTGTTTGTCTTTCTTTCGATAACCTGTCACTATCCACCTCTTGCGCTTGAATAAAAGTGCTGCACAATAAATGCCACTACAATCCTAAAAAGTATTTACTTTTTTAAACTCTCCTTCATGGATTCGGCCATTGAGAGATGGTTCTCTAAGGTCGGTACCTTTCCGGATGCCCAGTCCTTAATTTCAGGATCATTTCCTTTCTCCGCCTCTTTCTTAAATTCATCTATATCGTCCTTATGATCCTTGACCATAAAATCACAATAGGCTTTGTCAAAATCAGCTCCTTTTTTTTCGGAAAGGTCCGTATAGTCCTTTTGATTCTCGTCGCTTAGTGTCGTCGGTAAAACGATACCCTTTGATTCGGCCAGGGTCTTTAATTCCTCATTTGCCTTCGTATGGTCGTTAATCATAGTTTGGGCAAAATTTTTGACTTCAGACGATGCCCCATTGGTTAAGGCTAACTGAGCCAATTTAACTTCAAGCATACCCCCATCGGCGGCGTCCATTGCAAATTGCACATCGTCTTCACGCCCGGTCTTGTCAAACCGGTCATCGTTTGCTTCTTCAGCGATTTCTTTGCTATCGTCATGATCAGGTTTACTGCATCCATTTAATACTAATAGTACAGCTAAAGAAAATAAGATCTTTTTCATAAAAGTTTTTTTTTATTAATCGGCTATAAAAAAATGTGCCATTAAAAAAACACGCCTTTTATCGCTTTTCATCTGAACGAGAAATTCGATTGAGAAAATTACTTCCCTTGATGTTGAATCCAATCCCCTAAAATTCTGAGCTAATCCCGCATAAATGGGAAGGGGCTCGTTAAGAGCCCCCTAGAAATTTTAACAATACCTACGCCAGCATTACCTGGTTCAAGCTAAAGAGTGTAATCTCAGTTTAAACTTAATTAAACACCCCTTGTTAAAACTTCTGATTTGT
>DASUGQ010000310.1:0-2450 GCA_036273935.1 Cyclobacteriaceae bacterium
TGGTGCGCGGCGAGTGGATGTACTTTGGAACTGAATATTTTGATCTTGCCAATAACATCAAACAATCACCATATAGTTTACTGAACACGCGGGTGGGTCTTGCGGGACGCGATTTTGAGGTCATGTTCTGGGGAAGAAACCTTACGGACCAAACATATATCGCTTACGCCTACGATTTTGGAGCAACTCACCTTGGCGATCCGAAAAACTGGGGTGTGACGATTTCTAAACGTTTTTAAACCTGGGTAAACTTATTCGTCACTATAATCCAGGAATGTTTTCTTGATGTCCTTGTCGGTTACCTTGGCCATGGCACTGCTCTTCGCGTAGGCGTCGAGTTCGAGCAATACCAGTTTTTGATCGTTCATCGCTGTTCTCAACTTATCAATATCTTTTTCGAAATCCGGACTGCGTCGCGCTGATTTCAGAGAATACTTGCGAGCAAATTCATCGCCTGCAGTCTGGACCCTGTTTCGAATATCAATTCCAATTTTTATTTTTTCGAGGATGTCTTCCTTTGACTTGCCGATTACCTCAGTAGCTTCAAGTGTACCCAGGGTAAGCACCGTTGTACCTCCCACGCCAGACACTACTTTGGCCTGATCTGTTTCGAAAGCAACGGGAGATATGCCTGTTACCGCGCCAAGGGACGCATTTAATACCGAGCGATTTTTCTTACCCTTCTTGGCTTTCTTATAGTCAACGTTGAGTTTCTTTTGATTGGCATCCAGCTGATCAATGAGGATCATGGCTGAAATCAGGCTGTTTCGATATTTCTGAAACTGATGCGCATCCTTTTCGATGAGATTTTCAGCATCAACTACGAGTATTTTAACCTTCCGTTGAGAGCGATTATTGGATTTATCAAGTGAGAAGAATGTGACCTCCGTAAGCAGTGATTTTTGAGCTTCATCTACAAAGTAATAACCCGGCATCCAGGTAAACTCATGCTGCAGGGGCGTGTTTTCCTTAAGTGCTGTTGCAGGCAGGCGAGTATCGTTTGAAATGAATCCAACACTTTTCACATTGTCATCACCGTTTGGATCAGAGACATAGATTTTTAGATTGATCGTTTCATCCTCCTTGATTTTGAAAATGCTGTCGCCTGGAACGATCAGTATTTCAGGAGGCAGGTCTTGTTGAGTTTGCTGAATTCTAAGTTTTCCTCTCGTCTCGAGTTTATCGGGTTGATCCTGAACAATGAACTCTATCAGCAATGGGTTAGCCCTTAGTGAATAGAATTGACTTCTCGACGGAGTCCAGGTAAATTGTCCTAATGACGAAAGGATTGCGCCTTCGGGCATCTGTGAGGGAATGGCTTTGACGACAATGGGGTCACCATCCGGATCGTATACATATTCGCCCGGAATCTGATAATGATTAGCAGAGGATTGCCGAACATAAAACACGGGTAACTCTTCTACTATTGGCGGACGGTTAATATGATTCACTGTAAAGGTTGCCGTCTTTCGGATTCGTTCACCGTCCGGAAGGGTCGCCTGGAAAATTACGCTAAAATCTTTCGACAATTCAACGCGGTCGACAAGGTCAAAAGATGGTTTCCAGAAAAAATTTCCCAGGGAATCAATTTGCATCCCCAGATTTTCAGCGCCCTCGACCGTAAAATGGCCCTTCACGTATGGGTCAATGCTAACCTTAAAAGACTTCCCTTCATTTTCATTCAATATATTCCAACCCTCGAAATCCGGAAAGACTAGCTCATGCGTCTGCTGTGCATGGGATTGAAAATAGATGAACACTAATACTAAATAAACAAACCTCCTGATCACCATCTATTCTTGAATTTTTTCAACTTTTGAATCGGCAAATTTAAACAAGAACAATTCTTTACGACATGCCACATAAAGAAAAGTCGACCAACAACTTTTTTGAGGACGTATATGAAGTGGTGAAGTTGATTCCCCGCGGACGGGTCACTAGTTATGGTGCAATCGCACACTATCTTGGCACACGAATGAGCGCCCGAATGGTTGGTTGGGCCATGAATGGTTGCCCCCCCGATGTACCGGCGCATCGGGTTGTTAATAGCCAGGGACTTCTCACCGGAAAGCATCACTTCAAGGGGTCCAAAACTATGCAGCGTCTTCTTGAGAAAGAAGGCCACAAGATACTCAACGACAAAATTCAACGCTTCAACGACGTATTATGGGATCCATCAGAAAATTTGCTTTGAAGCCAGACCATTCCGAGAATTTTTTATCCCAAACTTGGAAAAAGCCGTTTGGCTAAACCTTTAAAATCAATCAAATTTCAAAGTTACTCTTGTGGCACGGCATTAGCATATCATGCTGCAAAGGTCAAGCTTATGGGAAACCTAAAGGCATTTTTTGTAGCTCTGGTCCTGTTGTTATCTGGTTCCGCGATAATGGCAGGGCCTAGCGAAGACCATCAGGGACTTCTTCCGTCGAAAGACAAAGATCTTCTTGTGG
>DASUGQ010000311.1:0-7663 GCA_036273935.1 Cyclobacteriaceae bacterium
AAGAACAATAACATTAGAGCGGCCAGCAAAACAGGAAATGAAAGAAGGCTTAATATAGCGGTAAAAAGAAATGCCCATATCGTTAGTGGAAGTCGCTTAAACGTCATTCCCTTTGTTCTTAAATTGATAATCGTTGCAATGAAATTAATTGCAGTCATCGCCGTTGAGACAATAAAAAGAACCATGCTTATAATCCAAAGTGTCATGCCATCACCCGATCCTTTTGAGGCTTCGGGCAGCGCACTTAACGGAGGATATGCTGTCCAACCGGAAGACGCTGGACCTGTCTCCAGAAAAAAGGAAACCAAAAGAATGCCACCGGAAAGCATATATAACCAAAAAGAAAGCATGTTAATTAATCCGGAAGCCATGTCGCGTGCACCAATCTGTAAAGGAATAATATAATTCCCGAGTGATCCGATGAACGCTCCTGTTAGAACAAAGAATATCATGATCGTTCCATGCATGGTGACCATAGCAAGATAAAAATCAGGATCTATCCTCCCCTGATTTATTCCTTGACCCAAAATAGACTTGAGCGAACTGAGATCCACTCCAGGAAATCCAAGCTGAAGGCGAATGATCATCGACAATCCGCTCCCTACAAGAGCCCAAAAAATACCCGCAAAAAGATACTGACGGCCGATCATTTTATGGTCCATCGAAAAAATGTAGGTAAAAACAAATCGCAGGATTCCACTCCTTTTTTTGTCTTGCTCATCAACAAGAATGACTTCACCGTTATCAAACATTTCATTCTTATGAATCATGGGTATTGTGCGTTAGTCGTCAATCGCAATTTATTTCTTGCCAGTTCTGAAACCCATGATTCCTGTTGGTTGTACCATGCATCAAATTCCTCTGGCTCATCAACGACAAGAATCATTTTCATGGCAAAATGCATTCGGCCACAAAGTTCTGCACAAGCAATTTCGTAATTGAAGGATGGGTCATTACGCAACTCTCTCATTTCCGCAGTAGAATAAAGCGCGGTGAATTGCATCCGGGTATGCATGCCGGGCACGGCATCCATCTTCGTTCTGAAAAAAGGAACATAAAAACTGTGGATAACATCCTTGGAGCGAAGGACCAGTGTAACATTGCGGCCCTTTGGGACATGCATTTGCACCGGCATAAAATCATCGAGGCTGGCAGAATCTGTTTGATCTATTCCCAATGGATTGGTATCTGAAACAAGTTGGAAAGATGTTTTGCCAAGTTCATGATCGTGCCCGCCGTATCGAACTTTCCAATTAAATTGTTCACCAACAACTTCAATTTTAACGCTATCTGTTTCCTTGAAAGAAGTTATTCTTTGCCATAAGATTTGATTCCAGAAAAATAAACCCAGGAAACAAATCGCTGGTACCACCGTCCAGGTCAATTCAAGTTTTGAAGAACCTCTGAAAAAAGACGCTGTGCTTGCTGACTTTGAACGAAACCTGAACGAAAAGTAAAACAATAAAATTTGTGTTCCGAAAAAGGCCATGCCCGTCAAAAAAACAGTTAGCCAAAATATATTTTTACCATCCGAAAAAGGAGCCGCCGCAGAATTGTAAGAGTATAGAGGATAGTATACAACTGTAGAGATTAATACACACCCTAACAATCCAAGCATCAGGGCAAATAGGAGGAAGGGCTGGCGATTGTCAAACCACGAAGCATAGTTGATCAACCATTTCGTCTGTTGCGACAACGTGTAAAGGCGTTTGAATCCCACGAAGAACAACCCCGCCAATACTAACGTCAATAAAGCTGCCGCAATGATCACGTTTACTTCTTTAATGCCTGAACTCTTAAGTCAAATTCCGTGCAGAATAAATTATGCCGGAAACAATTGATGAGAGCTTCTCATTCATGCACATTTTTTGCAACCTGATAATAAAACACTTCCTGACAGGTAACCCATACGTAAAAATGAAGCTGCACGCACGATATGTTTACATTCTGACCCCTGCCGTCGTGGTTGTACTTTTTTCAACATGGTGTTGTTACAATATCTATTGTCTTTCAGAAGAAGAGGCTACAATTAAGGACGACTTCAGTTTAGTGAACAACATAAGTCAGGGGCTCCTTTCTGTCGAGAAGTGGCGCACTAACTTTATCAACGTTGCAGAGCACCAAATTGATGATTTTGAGTTGACCCCATCGCAAAAGGATACACTCAAAAGAGAAATCGAACAATTATTGAATCGCATAATCAGTCAGGCTGCCGACACCCTTCTCCATGAAAAGAAAGAAACCCTCAAAGGAAAGGTCGAGAAAGCACTGGCCAACATGCTGATAGATGAAGAGCGTTTTCATAATATGGTACCTGCGTTTTCAGAAACTATACTTCAAAAAATATCATCCCCCGGAACAAAAGATAAACTAAAGGAAATAGCGCGGGAAAAACTGGGTGAATTGGGAAAGGATACATACGACAGTTCCGCGAATAAGAACGACGCCGATAGTATAATAGCAAAGTATAACGTCAGGGATAAAGAGGCATTTAACAGAGCTGCTGAACAAAGGTCTGATGAACTCCTGCGTAAAACCTATCATTTCACATTTTATGTATTAGCAGCGATTGGAATATTTGTCATCGCGTGGTTGTACGTAAGAAAACAACCCGATGTTCGCAATGCATTCTTCATTATTTCCATAATACTCGCGCTTGAGATATTGATTGTTGGCCTCACGTCACAAATGATTGAATTGGATGCCCGGATCAAGCGACTGGATTTTCATCTAATCGGCACCAGCATATCGTTTCACAACCAGGTTATTTTCTTTAGAAGTAAAAGTATCGTCGACGTAGTGATTCTTTTACTAAAGACCGAAAAATTTGATTCTATCCTTGTTGGAATCCTTATTCTGTTATTCAGCATTGTTTTTCCGCTTTCGAAATTAATATTGGGGGCGCTTTATCTTGTCGGTGGTAATCGATGGCATCAAAACAAAATCATAAATTTCTTTGCCTTTAAGTCCGGGAAATGGAGCATGGCCGATGTAATGGTCATCGCCATCTTCATGGCTTACATTGGATTTAAAGGGATACTGGATGATCAACTTAAATCTATTAATGTGAGTAATGAAACCCTTCAAAGTATTTCAACCAACGAGACATCGTTACAACCTGGTTACATTTTGTTTATAGGATTTGTTATTTTCAGCCTTTTTCTTTCCGTTGTACTAAACAAAATTACTGATACCGGCAAGTAGTTTGAATTTTAAACTATCCCCATCGCATCCAGGGTCAAGTGATACATTGCTGAATTATCCGAACAGGTGGGTTCGTTTGCGTGAACAACGAATTTCAATACGCGGAGATCATCTGATATACAAAACATTAGTAAAGCCCTCACTGACTTCTACGTTTGGCTGATACGCTTCTGCCTGTTGTTCATTCAGCATATCCGTATCGTTCATGTCAAAGGGCTCCGGGAGAAAATTTTCATCCACGTTTGAAATTGCCTTCCCAATATCCTCAAGTACAATAATCTGATTTGCAATTCGATTTGCTATGGTATGATTATCTATACCCGTAACGGTAACTGCCATCTCCCCATTGCTTTCATACTCTATATCGTAGGCAAATTCAGGGTACAGTTGATAGGCCTTATAGAGTTCATTGGCTATAGCATCGATCAACTTCTCTGCTTCAACATAATCCTTTGTGGACCGTATGGATGGAACTTCAAAAATACGGGATTGGGCCTGAACACTAAATGTGCTTATGAAGACGGTGACCGTCAGACCAAGCCCCGCAATCAACCCACTGGTGTTACTCCGTTCTCTCATTGCTATGTGGTTCTTCTTCGCTTAAGAGAAAAAGTGTGCCAATGAGGAGAAGACATTTTTATTTATAAATCAAATTGCCGATTCCGATAAAAACGGGGTATTATGTCAGCGTGTGTTCACAGTTCATGGGGAAAACTGTTCCCAAATTTGAAAAATTTAAAGAGCCTAATTCCCCTAATTGAGAATATCACATCAAAGAAATTTTCTAATTGAGGAAGGGTTAAATTTTTCCAGCCTCAATGTTCTTTCAATGAACGTGCAATAAGCACCCCCAACCTTATTGGGTGTGTCAGGTTACTTTCAACGTGTCGCGAAGTGAAGACTCATGCTATTCAACCTGTTAAGTAGGCCCTTCCAATTAATCTTAAGCGCGTCCTAACTGATTTAAAAGATGGCTATCTCCGGAATCGGTCGTGACTTATGGGGGTAGTGACAGGCCAATAACCCGTTCCTTAAAAGAGACAGATCAACTGCGGGGTATATACGGGTTATCTACGGGTCAATGGTGGATTATCCCAGGTCGGCTGGCATAATGTGCACCGCAGGAGTATTCTTTTTGAAGGGAGCAAGTCAGTACGCGGTCTGACAGCAAAGTGGAAGGTTTGGATGTTGCTATAGGAATCTGGCCAGGAGTTCAACCTAAACCTCAAGAATTTCATGAGCACTCTCTACTTCAAGCTAGTTTATCTCATCGAAGAGGAGTCTCAACTAAAAGTTCAAAACCACAAGCGCTGTCCTTGAAAAATCGTCTTCCTCACTTCGTCATTGAATAATTTCTCCTCATCAAAATGGACTTTGTGGGAATTATTATTCCCACAGGTTTAGGTATCGAACCATTATAATTAACATTTACAACTGGCATACTTTTCGGTCTTTGAAAATTAAAATAACCAGAGAAAGTCATGAATGAAAATCTGAAAAAATTAATACTGATCGAATTCGGAATTGTTTTGATCAGCTTTCTGATTTTGTCGAACTTAAATGCCCAGGGCAACCCGAGCCTTCAGCCAGTAACGTCGGCCCACAACTATTGTAATGTGGAAAATTCAATGGACGATCTGGCTGTCGAACCTTATCACATCCATCAGATATCCCCCGGTTTCAGCTCCGTTAATTACTACCATGTAAACGGAAAATTCGTGAACAGTTCCTGGAATCGAAAAGAACACCTCATTGAAAACGGCATTCTAAATTCTAAAATTGGAAAGACCTCGAGGAATGATTGAAAATACTGCAGGCAACAGATTCTTGAAATCATCAATGGAGAGCAATCAGGTCGTGCAAAAACAAACGCCGGATGCTAAACAAATTCCCTTTAGAAGAGGTGCTATGCAGGTAATGGTTGAATTGCGGGTTCATCAACGGGGTAAACCTGGACTTAACTTTGACAATAATAGACTAATAGACTTAAAAATATAAGAAATTGAAAAAGAAAGACGTAAGCCCTTTAGGAAAAAAAAACGCGGAATCGAAGAAGCGGGATACTTCAGAAGGGTCAGAGTATGTTGACTCAGGTGTTCGGTTTACGCGCAAAATTAGTAAGGCCAAAACAAAGGAGGATGAGGGCACAAAAACTCTCAAGTATACTGGAAACCGTTCGGATTCACGCCGCAGTAAAAGCAAAAGTTGAAAACGCGACATGAAGTCGCGACGATTCAGTTTGACAGTTCGGTTGTAAGTCAGGCTTCCTTCCCTTTTTTGCTAAAAAACAATACCACCGCGCCGATGCCGACTAAAACCACTCCTGTAACCGGCGACCAGTAGACGGGTGTCTTGTCCTTCTTGTTGATTTCGATTGATCCGATATCCAATACTTCCTTTTCTGTGACTATATTGAAACCGGTAATAATCGTCATTACAAACCCGATTACTAATAAACAAATTGCCAGGATTTTCATTTCGTTTTATTTTTTGTGATGAAATACGAGAAAATTGTGCCAAAGAAAATCCCTTCTTAACATAACTGTCAAAATAAAGCAACAGTCACAGTTAATGATTGAAGGGTAAGAGGATCAGTTGTCACTACTAATTTCAGATTTGACCTTGCTCAACATTCGACGATTATTGTCGGTATTGAGCTCTATTCGTTTAACATAGTCTGCGTCCCAACCTTTGAGCGAAGTTGTATTTATTTCCTGTAAATCACGCTCGACTCGATCTTTGGTATACTCAAGGTTATCTATATACTCCCGATAACCCGGGTTGGACACGCAGTCTTTTCTCACTTGCACCAATACTTCATCAATGGAATCAACCAGATTATCAAGTTCATCGGCAAGCAACATTCTTTGCCGGGTATAGGTTATCGAGTCAACGTTTACCAACGTAGCTGTGGTATCCTTTTCTTTTTCCTCGGTAACCGGTGATCGGGAGCATTCGATCTCCACCAGAACCAAAACAAGAAGAAACACCTTTTTCATAAGAAACTTTGAAGTTCGCATTTAGATCAGTGACTCTTCCTTGTCGATCTTTTGGTTGATCTTTTCGAAGTCTTTTTAGGTACTTTAGCGCCTGCCTCCCGGGCCTCCGACAAACCTATGGCAATCGCCTGTTTGCGACTGGTCACTTTTTTACCACTTCTCCCACTCTTTAGTTTACCTTCCTTCATTTCACGCATTGCGCGTCTCACTTTGCTCTGCGCCTTCTTTGAGTATTTTGCCATCTTTGAAATCTTTTAAACGATGTAGATGTTTGTATAGGGCATCTCTAAAAACCTATTTTTTTTCACCTCATCCTTAGTCCCTCTCCTTACCGGAGAAGGTGACACGGAGTTTTCAGAGATGCCCTACATTATTGACACCATATCACCTCAACTGACAAAAATTATACCCGGCATTTCAGATGCGCTGTGATCAGGCGATAAGTCGCCAAACTAATTGAAATCATTTTGAAACATGAGCTGATGCGCCTTTCGCAGGATGCCTGACGAATTATTTTCACATACGAAGGGGAAATAATGCATCAACAAATAGGGCGTTAAGTCACAATTGAGTTGTTACCGATGAGCTTCTTTTTCATAACGGCCCTGTTAAAGGCATCCTTGCCTTCGTTGACATCTGCAACAGGTTTAGCCCGTATATTTCTTTTTAATAAAATCAAGTATCATTTTCTTCGACGCAGTGGGATTCCTTCTCGCCTTTTCACTGACTTCAGCCAGCTCATCGTCATTCACGGCCGTCTTAAACCAATTAAAGAAATCTTTTCTACCCAGGTGATAGTCCCAGGTGTCATCGTCAATTCCTTCCGCAAGGTTCGCGAACGTCATCAGATTCGTTGCCCTGAGATTAAGTCTGTTCTCCCCACCAGTGAAGTAAAAACTTTTTTCATTCAGATCACCATGTGCATATTTCTTCTTATGCCGTAACAGGAATTGACCCGGCGATCGAAGAGTTATGACTCCGTTTTCAAGCTCATTTTCAAAATTCCATACATAAGCCTCTCCGGTAGAAAGGACTGGTGATGCCGGATACTTCATCTTCCTGATCCCACCGATATACTCAAGTTGCCTGATTGGGTTCTCTCCAACGACGATCGCCATCCCTAAAATTTTCAGGAGATCAGTATTCAGACTTTCAGGCGAATTGGTTATTAGGAGAAAATTATTGAACTCGTCCTGCGATATTCGCAGCGCGCTCTCACCGGTTAAAAAGTGATGGGCCTCATCCATTAATACCCAATGTGGATGTCCCAATTCATTTCTGAGCTTCAACAGTGTTTGTAATAGTCGGGAAAAAAATTCAGGCCGATCGGCCAATGGAATTGCAAGCGTGCAAATTGCCAGGCAGTTTTCCGGGTTAGTCAAAATAGTTTCCAACTCTTCCAATGAGGGCACTGCATTTTCGTTCCCAAGGATAATGACGTCGCGCAGATCCTGGTAGTC
>DASUGQ010000312.1:0-27982 GCA_036273935.1 Cyclobacteriaceae bacterium
CCATGCCAGATCACCCCACAATTGAGCAACGCATTGAATGGCATCTTGACCACAAGAAACATTGTGCCTGCCGCGACATTCCCGTTAAGTTGAGGGAAGAGATGAAGAAGCGTAAAATCAAGATTGAGTGACGGCATGCAATAGTGGCAATTCAATAGAGGTGGCAAATTATGAAGGCATTTGAAAATCACGTCTATTTAATTGGCTATGTGATATCGAATGTCATAGCCGTGGCGATGCTTTGGGCTGCGTTGAAAAACATTCGACTCGTGCGCCTGTTATTCTTTATGCTGTTTGCATGGGCAAGTTGGACGAATGCAACGATCGCAGCCAATCGTCCCGAAGTATACCTGGAGTATGCCGACCTTACTTTCATAGAGAGTTATCGGAATTTTATTCAGGGATGGTTCAGTGAACACATTGAATTGACAGTCGGTTTTGTTGCCTTTTGTCAGGCTCTCATAGCCGTCGCCATGGTACTGAGAGGGCACATGCTCAGAATCGGCGCGATCGGGGCAATTATCTTTCTACTTGCAATTATGCCGCTTGGTGTGGGCTCAGGTTTTCCAACAACACTGATTATGGCCGTTGCCATGTTTATCGTTTTGAAGAGCAAGAATGAAAATTATCTCTGGAAAAAATCGGCTTAGAAGAAGAATTAATTTTCACCGTCCATCTTGTAAAGATCCTCATAGATCTTCAAAGTATCCGCGTTTGCTTCGGCAGTAAAATATCGAATGAAAATCGAAATGGGATTAACAATATCGATGTCCATGCGGTGTTTTATTTCCAAATATTGTGTCAAATCATCCGGTGTGCACAGGATGCTATCGTCTTGCACAAGGTAGTACGCCAGGTCACGTGCTTTCTCCACGCGTACGCATCCATGACTGAGTGCCCGGTAATCTTCCCTGAACAATCTTTTTGCGTTGGTATCGTGAAGGTAAATGGCATATGGATTTTTGAATTGAAACTTGATGACGCCCAATGAATTGTCGGCCCCTTCACGTTGGCGCAGAATTACCGGGAAGTAATCTTCGTGGAAAGTTTTCCATTTTACCTGGGAAGGCTTAAGCAAATTTCCGTTTCGATCGAGCACATCGAGATTGTTCTTACGGATATAGCTGGTATCCTTCTGAATAACCGGAAGCATTTCGCCAACGGCAATTTTTCTTGGGATATGCCAGTATGGATAGATGGTGAACCGCTCAATTAAACTTGTAATGCGATGAGTTGGAGTCTCTGGTTTGCCGACGATTACTTTTGATTCCAGTACGTTTTCATTTTTATCTATCACCTTCATCGTATACGAAGGAACGTTCACAAATATATATCGGTCTGGAAACGGTGCGTCCCAACGCCACCGCTCGAGATTACTGAATAAGGTTTGTATGGTATCTGCGATTACGACAACATGGTCATGTTCCCTTTTATGTAACATTCCGGAGAGGAACGCTTTCAGGTATTTATACTCCTCATTTTGAGGCTCACGGCTTTTTAAATAACGGACCACATTATTTTCACGAATGGCATTTTCAATGGGAACGTCTTCTAATGAATCTTTTGCATGAGCAGGATTTTTTCGTCCATACTTCAAATGTTCCCAAAGCGAAATGAAACTGTCAGTCAACAATACATCAAGTGCAATGAGTTGGTCAGCTTTTTTTGATTCCAATGCTGCCTTAATTTCGCGCGCATGATAGGTATCCGGGAAGAGTCCGTAGAATGGACTGTTATAGATAAACTGAATTAAGGAATCGGCTTCAGCAAGCAAACTGTCCTGCATTGACCAAACGGGTGTGAAATCTTTTGATTGATAAAACGCCCGAACGTCTTTCTTATTTACGATTGAAATATCAGGATTAATGGTCGGGTCGAGAAGCTCTTCAATTGAAAATCGCGCCACTGGTTCATCGACAACCGGCGTTGTTTGCTTGTTATTCCCGCAACCAAAAAAAACAAGGAGCAGTGACAAAGAGATAACGTTAATCGCGAACTGTTTCATTATATCTCGTAATAACGGGACTTAATCATCAAAGAACAATGTGATGTGCTGATAAATTGTTTGATCCGTGTCACTCCGGCAACTGATGGTTCTCAAACAGTCATCTTGAATGACTGGCCTGAGAAATTAAAGCCACGCTCAGATGAAAAAATACACTCCGAAGAGTGTATGAACTGCTTAGGATTAGAGTTGATTAATTGACTTTGATCAATTCCACTTCGAACACCAGTGTTGCATAGGGTGGAATGTCCTGTCCTGCACCGCGCTCTCCATATGCGAGATCGTAAGGAAGATAAACGATCCACTTGTCACCTTCCTTCATTAGCTGCAATGCTTCGGTCCACCCGGGAATAACATCGCTTACGCCAAAGGTGGCCGGCTCATTGCGTTCCACTGAACTGTCAAATACAGTCCCGTCGATAAGTTTACCGGTATAATGTACCGTGACGTTATCATCAGGGCCAGGAGTTTTCCCGGTTCCCGCAGAAATAACTTCATATTGCATTCCGCTTTCTGTCACTTTTACTCCTGGCTTCTTTTTATTTTCCTCCAGGAATTTTTGTCCCTCATCTTTCATTCGCGCAGTTTTTCGCTCAATCACTTCCATCATGTAGGTTTGCACGATCATACCTGCTTCTTCCTCTTTCAGTTTTGTCTCCTTACTGAGGAAAACATCGTTTATACCAGCAGCAATTGCTTCTGCATTGAGGGAATCAGCGCCTTGTGTTTTAATGTTGGAAGCCAGCAGGATTCCCAATCCATAACTTGCCTTTTTATGTTTGTCGTTCAACTCAATTTCTTTTGGTTTCTTGAGCTGTTCGACTTCAGCCTTTAATGTGTTGACTTCTGCTATCAATTCTTTTTTTGATTGTGCTATGGCTATTGAACCCATGCAAAGGAATAAACAAACCAATAATGCTCTCATCTTGAAATCTATTTTTAAAAATCAGGACGCAAAGAAACATAAAAAAATTGCGATTATTCTTATTATAGATTCATTTTAATGCTTATGACAAAGTCTTTTTGCTCCGGTATTTTGCATTTTTTAACCAAACAATTGACTGCCAAGGTCTAAATTCATTACGTTGTAAAAGGGAATTATCAAAGCCTTCTATTTCTATTTTGACAAATTAGATTTTACCAAATCTTCGGCGATTAATGGTTCGGAAGGATAATTTGTCAAAGTAGACTATTTTAAAATTTAATACACAAACCATTTACCATGAAAGCCTACATTATTGTCGATGTCAAAATTAATGATCCTAAACGTTACGAGGATTACAAGAAACTCACACCGGCTTCCTTGAACCTATTTGACGGAAGGTTTATAGCACGAGGCGGACAAACTGAGACGCTGGAAGGTGACTGGCAGCCGGGACGAATTGTGATAATTGAGTTCCCATCAGTAGAAAAAGCAAAAGCCTGGTGGTCATCGGATATTTATGCGCCCGCGAAAGCGTTGCGCCAGGAAACTGCATTCACGCGCATGATTCTGACCGAAGGTGCCGATTGACCGACTGTTGATAATGTATATGAAATTGTCAACAATGCATTATCGCTTCCCGGCAGTGAATTTTTCCACTCCGTTCTCAATTGGTTTGACCGTTTGCAGATAATCGAAGATAGCAGCCAGGTCCTCCTCCTTCATATTTGCGTACATCGTCCAGGGCATGAGCGTGTTGAACTCACCGGGATTGACCGAAGGAATTGAGTAGGCTGAATCCGCATAAACTTTGAAGCGCGCTATGAAACTTTCTCTCGTCCACTTGCCGATGCCGGTTTCCGGATGTGGGGATATGTTTGCTGAACGCACCACTGAGCCATCGGGTAACTGAAACTCGCGGCCGCCGCCGAAAGCAAACTCAGGAATAATCTGCCCTTTATCCACTTGAGTATGGCATTCAATGCACCCGCTGGCGTTTGTCATGTAAGCACCATAGGCCAATCCATCCGATGGATCAGGCCGCTTTTGCAACTCGGCTTTTTTAGGAATGGTGTTGAGGATGAAATTCAATGGGAAATCTGCCTTTGATTCCGGGACTTCATTTTTAATTGAAGGTATTGAACGAATGTAGGCGATGATGGAGTAGATGTCTTCGCGATCCATTTTTCCATAGTAAGGGTAAGGCATAAGTGGAAACATGGCGCGACCCTCTTTCGTGACGCCTGTAGAGATCACCCGAAAGAGTTCACCATCGGTATAGCGCGAAATTCCGGCAGGGGTAATATTCTTGGAATAAAACACGCCGGGGAAACCGACCGTCTGATCAAAGCGCTGACCACCCTGTCCAAAGGTCCCGTCAGCAATGGGTCCGGAAAATTTTGACCAGTCACGGATCGAGTGGCAGTCCATGCAAACACTAACACAGTTAGCCAGGTATTCTCCCCGTGCGATCCGTTCAGCAGTATATTCGATTTTGATGTCTTCCGGGTCGCCCACATTGGGTAAAGCCATTTTTACGTAAAGCAATAGTGCGCCGACGGCAACAATCAGGATCGCTATCACGATAGCGACAATTTTGAAAAAACTCTTCATAGAGATTAGTATTGTTTAGGTTCTGTTTCTTTTTGTGTGTCATGATCCTATGATCCATGCAATAGCACGCGATATTGAGAGGCAAGACATCAGCACCAATCTCTACGGACTTAGGAATGATCGAAAATAGAAGAATGTGTCGTAATTTGGAATGAGAGCCGAAAAATAATTTACGGGCGCCAGGACATGCAGTTTGACGAAGGCAATGTAAATTATTGGTAACTTAGTTCACCGGTCGCGATGATGATCGGTTGATAGTTATCCATTACGAATTTCGATCGCCATGATCAGTTTAAATCTTTTCATTCTCTTGAGTTTCCTAACGCCTGACCCCGGACCAAAATTTGAAGGACAGGTGATTGACAGCAATGTCTCCATCGGCTATGGACTGGCTATTGGCGATGTAGATGGCGATAAGAAGCCGGATATTCTTCTTGCTGATAAAAAAGAATTTGTCTGGTATCGAAATGGTGACTGGAGGCGATTCGTGATGGTGGAAAATCTAACCGAGTCGGATAATGTTTGTATCGCTGCCCGCGATATTGACGGTGATGGAAAGGTAGAAGTTGCTGTAGGTGCCCAATGGAATCCTGGTGAAACGTCAGATACATTAAAATCGGGTTCCGTTCATTACCTTATTCGACCCGCTGACCCCACCCAAAAGTGGACGCCGGTTGAATTGCATCACGAGCCCACCATCCACCGCATGAAATGGGTAAAGGCAAGCAATAATCAATACCATCTCATTGTCGTTCCCCTGCATGGACGAGGAAACAAAAATGGCGAGGGCAGGGGCGTAAAGATATTTGCGTATCAAATGCCGAAAGATCCCACGCAACCATGGACATTGTCCCTCATAGATTCATCCATGCACCTCACCCACAATCTGGAGGTTGTCTCCAATGGATCGGGTGAAATGGTTTATGTTGCAGGAAAAGAAGGTATCAAGTTGTTTTCATTTGAGGGAGGAAAGTGGCGCGCTCCCCGCGAATGGTTTGTTAAAGGCCACAGCTTCGGTGAACTGCGTACTGGTAAGCTGGCTAAAGAAAAAATAATGACCGGCGTGGAACCCATGCATGGGAATGAACTCACAGTCTATTTTTTTGCTGCTCCATCAAAGCGCGTTGTATTGACTTCAGATCTCAAACAAGGGCACGCATTAGCCACAGCTGATTTTCTTGGCAAGGGAATGGATCAGATCGTAATTGGCTGGCGCGAGCCCAACAGTGAAAATAAAGTGGGGATTAAAATATTTGTATCCAGCGATGCAAACGGAACAACGTGGAAAGATTATTGGGTTGATGACAACACAATGGCCTGTGAAGATTTACAAATAGCTGACCTGAATGGTGATGGGCGGAAAGATATTATTGCGGCAGGAAGAGCTTCTCATAATTTAAAAGTGTATTGGGGCAGGTAGTGTGATGTAGCCCGTTGCGCTTTGGAGCAATTCTTATATTGCGCTTCTGAGTAAGAAAACAATTCCAACCAGCACGGAAACCACTAGTAGAAATCCCATCACAATGCTCGCGGCCGATTTAATGACTGGCAATTTCTGAACCTGAGATACCAAAATGATGATTAAGACCAGGTGCCATATTCCCAATAAGAACTTGATGATCGCGTAAGTCCAGAACGAAACGGTCAGGAAGTCGCTGCTGTCAATATTCGACTTCTTACTCGCAAATAATTCTTCCCCAAATAGAACATAACCAATTAACGTCAATATTAACGAGGCTATCACAGGTAGCATGGCCCAGGCAAACGCAGTCTGTGTCTTTTTGAAATTTCCTTTTCCACCAAACAATAGTGAACAAAATTCAATTGCAAATACCCACAGGTTATAAATGACAAGGCCGCCAAGTCCACTTATGAATATTGAAGTAATGAGTATGTTGCTTAATTCTTTTTGATCTCCCAAGCTTTTTACCTCAGCTTGTTGTATACCAAAGCAAACACCACCGACGTAGATTAACGTAAGTGTCGTCAGCAGGCTGGAATGATTCCCAATAATCCAGTCAATGGTTTGGCGGGGTCGGGTCCAGATATCCATCCAGGGGTTTATTTGTTCAGCTTCGTTCGTTATTTGCTCCACGTCATTCATGTGTTAAATGATTTTGGTTTGAAAAAGGATTAGTTGTTAATGCTCACGAAGTGCCACTTTATCCAGTCGAATCAAAAATTGCCGGACGGCTGGAACTTCTATTACATTGTTTCCCACAGGCCTTCTCTGCTTATCCGCAACCTCTGGAAGGATTTCACACAACCGGTCGTGAATATAATCAATCACTCAACACAATCGACATCACACCGCTCGTGACCACTGCCCGCATGCGAACAATAACATTCGCATTTGAACATCGGGTAAGCGTCTCAATCAATTGCATGGGAATTTTGCGGGACTTCATCGTGGCACAATTATTATAAGTACCCAATTATTCTTCCGCAGATTTCACAGGTGAACCTGATACTTCCGCATATGATCAGCGTCATCTGGAAATCTGATGGAAAATATCTGACGTGGATAATCAATCACACTATGCTAAAGAATTATCTGAAGATTGCCCTTCGAAGCATTAACAGAAACAAAGGTTACTCGCTTATTAATATCGGCGGCCTCGCTGTGGGCATGTCCGTAGCGATGCTCATTGCCCTATGGATCGTTGATGAATTGTCGTTCAACAAGTACAACAGCAATTACGATCGTATTGCCCAAGTGTACCAGAAGGTAACGTTTAATAAGAAAATCGAAACGTCTCTTGCCGCCCCCATTCCTTTAGGAGTTGAGTTGGCGAAGTCCTATGAAAGTGATTTTAAGTATGTAGTGCTCAGTTCATGGACGAACAACCATATTCTTTCTTTTAATGAAACCAACTTGCCGCGAAGTGGAAACTACATGCAGCCTGATGCGCCCAGGTTACTGGATTTGAAAATTGTGAAGGGCACAATCGACGGACTTAAAGATCCGGGCTCAATTCTGCTTTCTGAATCGCTGTCCAAAGCGCTCTTTGGTGATCGCGATCCCATCAATGAGCTTATGAAGATTGATAATAAACTGGACGTGAAAGTGACGGGTGTTTATAAAGACATCCCCTTTAACTCCGACTTCAACGAGGTTCAATTCATCGCTCCCTGGGATCTTTACATGACTTCAGAAGCGTGGCTCCAATATGCAAAGGATCAATGGGGAAATAATTCATTCCAATTGTTTGTGCAGATAGCGGATAACGCCGACATGAAACAAGTCAGCGATAAAATACGAAATGTGAAATTCGATCACGATGAATTGGAACGCGAATTCAACCCCATCGTTTTTCTGCACCCTATGAAAGACTGGCATTTGAGATCAAGCTGGCACGAGGGTGTTCAAACAGGGGGACCCATTCAATATGTGTGGCTCTTCGGATTCGTGGCCGTCTTTGTCTTGCTGCTGGCCTGTATCAACTTTATGAACCTCAGCACTGCGCGCTCTGAAAAAAGGGCCAAAGAAGTAGGTATTCGAAAATCGATTGGCTCTATGCGGCAACAATTAATAAATCAATTCCTGAGTGAGTCGTTGCTGGTTGTAGTGATTGCGTTTTGCGTGTCGGTTATCCTCATATCACTGGCGCTGCCATTTTTCAACCAAATCGCTGAGAAACAAATAACCCCTCCATTTTCGAGCCCCTGGTTTTGGATCAGCAGCATGACCTTTATTATCACTACCGGAATTTTATCAGGAAGTTATCCTGCATTATACCTTTCTTCTTTCCAACCGGTGAAAGTATTGAAAGGTACTTTCCGCGTTGGCCGTTTCGCCGCCGCTCCAAGAAGGGTTTTGGTGGTCTTGCAATTTACCATTTCTATAACGCTTATCATTTGTACATTGGTGGTATACCAGCAAATCCAGTTTGCTAAGAACAGGCCACTCGGATTTGATCGAAAGGGTGTCATCATGATTGAAATGAAATCGCCAGACTTCTATGGAAAGTATGATGTATTCAGGAGTCAACTGAAGGAAGCCGGCGCCATTGAAGAGATGGCTGAATCCTCCAGTCCACTGACCGGTGTGTGGTCTAATAATGGAGGCTATGAATGGGAAGGAAAGGATCCAAATCTTCATGGCGAATTTGCCACGATATGGGTGTCGCACGACTTTGGCAGAACTGCGGGATGGAAAATCAAAGAAGGGAGAGACTTCTCCAGGGACTTTGCTTCTGATTCGTCAGCTGTTGTTATTAATGAATCAGCTGTAAGGTTCATGGGCATTGAAGATCCTGTGGGTAAAATTATTCGGGACAACGGAAACGGTGAACATAAGATCATCGGCGTTGTGGGAGACTTACTCATGGACTCACCATTCCGCGCCGTGAAGCAAACGCTCTATTTTAATGACTACAACATGGTGAACTGGATGGTGCTCAAACTTAATCCAGCCGTGAGCCTCAATGAATCAGTAGCCAGGACGGAAAAAGTTTTCAGGAAAATTCTCCCCAATGTTCCCTTCGATTACAAATTTGTCGATGAAGAACATGCCAGGAAGTTTGCTTCTGAAGAAAGGGTAGGAACCTTGTCCGGAATATTTTCAGCTTTAGCTATTTTCATTAGCTGTCTTGGCCTGTTTGCGCTTGCCTCGTTTGTCGCCGAGCAGCGGACGAAGGAGATTGGTATCAGAAAAGTGCTTGGAGCCTCGGTCGCTGGCCTATGGCAAATGCTTTCAAAAGACTTTTTGATCCTTGTGATTATTTCGTGCGCCATATCGGTTCCGCTTGCCGATAGATTTTCGAATCATTGGCTGGCAAGCTACGACTATCGAACAGAAATTTCGTTATGGATTTTTGTGGGCGCCGGACTTGGGGCCCTGGTTATAACTTTGTTTACGGTTAGTTTTCAGGCGATCCGGGCAGCCGTCGCTAATCCGGTAAAGTCACTGCGCTCGGAGTAACTTGCTTACGCAGTCCGTTAACCTTAAGCAATTCGCCAATAGTATTGATCAGCTCAAGAGAGGCGTTGATCTCCTCTTTCCTGATGGCAACACTTTCGACATTAAACCCAAAAGGAATTGATCTGGCGTTGCAATATTGGATGAGATCTTTGGCGATGGCAACACCAATCTCAACAGAAAGTGCAGGGGCATTTGTGCTCGCCTTAAGTTGCTCTTTGGTATCGTCGGGAACATGAATACCCAGCCACTCCATAAACTCAAGCGTTTTCGCAGAACCGCATATGGTTAGCGTGAAAATTATTGTTGGTAATTGCTGATTTCTGTTCTTGCAAGTGACAATGAGGTCATCGAGCGTTTTCCTGGTGTATTCAACATTAAAGATGCATTGTGTTATAAAGAAAGTGACACCACTCTCCACCTTATCAAGTATTCTGACGTCCTCGTCCTTTAAGATTGCGTGCCTTTCAGGAATAGTGACGGCGCCAATCACTGAATGAGCTTCATGTTCCGTTCGCCAGACTTCATAAGCTTCTTTGAGGCTTGTCTTAACAACATAATCGGGTGTAGGCAATCCTACAAAAATTGGATAAAACCCATACTGCTTAAGATCATTCAGCCAAAGAGCTAACTCTTCCGTTGTATACTTTCCCGCAGGGCGATAAATTATTTTTGGGATTGACAGACGTTGAAGGTATCGACGTGAGTACTCAAATGGGTCAAGGGAATTGGAGTAGGGAAATGGTCTTTCTTCAGATGTCCGTGCTGACTCATCCTGCACGTCGTAAACTACCAATGCATCAATATCAAGGGGACAAAGATAACTCAATGACCGATCAGCGATCTCAATTATTTTTTCCGGAGCCGTCTGTGCTTTAGGTGGGGTTATGCCATACAGTAATAATCCCGACTCCCTTCTTTTAATCTTGTTAAAGAACATGTTGGTTTAGGGTATAAAACCTTCAAAAGTAAGAATAAAAACTTGTTAAATGCCAACATTCGCATTGGTGTTCTATTTAACACTAGTCAGCGACCTGATGAGATCAACCTCCTTTTTATCATATGGAGTTCCATCCTTCCTGAAAATATCATGGAACCACACCTTTGGTTCTTTTCCATCGGGCATCGGTGCATCCCAGGCATAGATAGTATTGGTTTTTCCGGAGACGAGTCCCCAGTTGAATGCGCCAACGTTTTCTGATTTCAGCATAGGCATAATGTTATCAAAACGGCTTCCCCTCGTTCGCGCCATGTATTCGGTGCAGATCAAGGGACGGCCATAGGTCCGCAGACTGTCAATCCATTTTTTATGATCGTCCGGTGTGGAATAGTTGTGATAGGTGATCACGTCTGAATTCTGAAGCTGATAATTGTTCAGGTCAACTAAATCTTTGCTCCAGACGCCAGCTGATAGGGGTTGGGATGGATTCACTTCCCGTCCCCATTGAAATGCCTTTTGAAGTAAAGGCATACTTTTGTTTCCATAACCGGAGTTGCCTGGTTCATTGTACAAATCCCACAACAGGATGCGATTGTCGTTGCCGAAAAAGGTAAGTATATCTTTCACGTACTTTTCTAACGAGACAATGACCGTTGAGTCTTCATGGATGATATCACCTGGATCGCGAACCCATCCTGAGTTGTGAATGCCTGGTTTGGGATCGGGTTGCTTACCCGGTTGATATCCTGGATTCCAGCAATCGTCAAAAATGACAAACAGCGTTGAGATACCATGCTTGTCGGCGATGGTGAGGAACTGGTTCATGCGGTCTTTGAACCCATCCTGATCGATTTCCCATGCCAGGTGATGCAGATATACACGCATGGCGTTCATGCCGATGGATTCAGCGTAACCCAACTCACGGTTAATCGTAGCCGTGTCAAACGTTTCAGCCTGCCACATTTCCAGCTGATTGATGGCTGTGCTCGGTATGAAGTCACACCCCCGCAGCCAGCCCCAGGGTTGATACCACGCCATGGCCTGTTCTTTCGTCCACACGTCTCTGGCCACGGTCGCGGTGGAATCGGCGTTTGATGATGAAGTTTCCTTTTGCTTTGTGTTGCACGAAGTAAATGCGATTGACAAGCACAGGGCTAAGAACAGGTATGGCAATGTTTTCACGATGATGAAATTTTTTAACGTCTTAAATTACGCTATAAATTCTAGCGATTCACACCAGCGCGTGGATTTTGATCAGGAAGTGTTAACTTCATTCACAAAATGAAATTACCATGACTAAAAAAATCGTGATCGCATTTGGGATAATATCCGTGGCGGCGCTGGTCTACCTTTTTTTCGGTAAGCAATTCCGGCCAAGCCCTCCCGGAAGAGCCGAGCTTACCAATGGCGATCTTTCCGTTACGATATCATACAGTCGTCCATCTGTTAAAGGAAGAACGATTTTTGGCACCGCTGAAGAAGGTGCACTACAACCTTACGGAAAATACTGGCGATTGGGCGCCAATGAAGCTACAGAGATTAACTTCAACAAAGACGTGATCTTCAATGGCAAACCTGTCAAGGCTGGAACATACTCCATGTATGCTGTGCCGGGTGCTGAAACATTTGACATTGCGCTAAACAGTGAGACGGATAAATCAGGGGCATCAGAACCCAATCACTCGCTTGATGTTTTGCACACCCTAACACCGGTTCAACCGACGGATTCTCCCGTGGAAACATTCACGATCAGCCTTGAACCGATGGATAGTGGCATTACTATTATTTTCGAATGGGCGTCAACGCGTTTTATAATTCCCGTCACAAATTAACAGGATATTATTTTTTCACCAGCATCGGGAAAAGTCTCCTGATGTCTGCTTCATTGGGTTGGGTACCGTACTCACAAATCTCAAATGATTCAGCATGCTTTACCTGTGCAGCATATTCTTTGCCATACCATTTCTCCAGTGATGCGCGTGCTTCGGGTGTTATCCTGACCGTGCGATTGGAGGCAAGCCATTTTTCGCGTTGGTCTTTTTCTTTTGGCACCTGGTCGGAATAACCTCCTATCCAGGGGAGCCATTCATAGACTTGGGATTCGTGCGCATCAAGTGCATGAATTTTCTGTTCAAACACAGCAGAGATATCAACTGAAATGTCAGGCCGGAATGGATTTGGCCGTTGGAAAAAATCCTGGTAGTAAAGAAAAACAGGATTCTTTTTTAAAGGTGGTGTGTCCGCCGCGACATTGGGGACCGCCACCATGTAGGCTGCATCCTGAACGAGGACACCCGTGTACCGATGGTCGGGGTGATAGTCGTTCGGTCGTGGAGCAATGACAATGTCGGCATTCCACTCCCTTATCTTGCGAATGACTTGCATTCTGACGTCAAGGGTTGGAAGCAATTCACCGTCGTGGTTGTCCAGCACATCATAGGCTACACCGAAGCGTTTACCGGCTTCCTGAGCTTCTGCCGCCCGACGTTTGGCCAGCATCCCGCCTCCCATGGACTGATGACCGGCGTCCCCGTTCGTGACTGAAACAAATTTTACGGCGTAACCCATTTTTGCAAGCAGAATAGCTGTTCCACCGCCTTTCTGATCGCAGTCATCCGGATGAGCCCCAAGCATGATGACGCGAATTGAAGCGGTTTGAGCGTGAGCAACAACAAGAGACAAAAGAATCAGCGCAAGCGCCAGGTAATTTGTTTTCATGGCAAGAAGTTTATAACAATGTGTAAGGATGTGTTGAATGTGTCTTTTGAAAATTCTTTCTGCATAATTTGAAGATAAGAAGATTTGTGTTCGAACTAACTTTTGATGATAAGAAATAATAGCACTAAATTTTGTCTTCATCAAAAATTGATTCAATGATTCGTATTATAATGTTCGTATTGTTCTCCTTACATGCCTTTTATCTAAACGCACAATTCAAAGCGCTTACGGTCAAACACACGGATGATTTTGAAGTTACAGGTGACGGGATTAATGCTGCGTGGAAAAATGCCGGTTGGGTGGCATTAGAAAAACGAAAGGGTGAAACTGATTATAAGACAAATGCAAAATTCCTTTATTCTGATACGGGATTGTATGTGTTCTTCCATTGTGAAGACCGGAAAATAACGGCAACATATGCCGAGGACTTTGCTGACTTGTACCTTGAAGATGTTGTTGAGCTTTTTCTTTGGACCGATGAATCAGTGCCGCTGTATTTTGAATATGAAATTTCGCCACTCAATCGCGAGCTGGCTATACTGGTGCCCAACTTCGGCGGTGATTTTTTCGGATGGACACCTTGGCACTATGAGGATAAAAGACTTACAAGGCACGCGACTAAAATTGTTAAGGATGACAAGGGAACGGTCACATTCTGGACAGCCGAGGTTTTCATTCCTTATGCATTACTCAAACCCCTGTTAAATGTTCCGCCCAAAAAAGGGTCGCAATGGAGAATTAATTTTTATCGTATCGACTACGACAACGGTTCTTCAAGCTGGGTTTGGAATCCCGTTGAAGTAAATTTTCACGATTATAAAAATTTTGGAGTAATGAAATTTGATTGAAGTTTTGGCGGTCAGATCTTTCCCGTTGAGTTCATTGTCGTCAACAATGTTGAAGCAGAAATAGCTCCCAGGATGAGTACTCTCACAAGGAGCGGAAGATATTTGGTGTTCCACGACCTGATGCTATTTACTAGCAGAATAAGTCCTGCAAATGCCATGGACTGCGTTCCAATCAAAAGCATCTGTTCCGCTCCCTGCCATTTCAGAACAGTGAAGAGTAATCCAATTACACATACCGCGGATGAGATTGCGATAACTTTGGTAGAAATGACGCCCCAGACGCCATTCACTTCGGGAACAAGATAGGCGGTAATGAAGTAGAATGCAGCCAACAGAAACATTGATATCATGAGTAATGTCGGGCTTCCTGTTGTGAAGTAATTTGCAAGAACAGAAATCGCAACGAGACCGGCCAACATTAATTCAATAATTACTTTGTTGCCTGAAAGCCATTGGGACAGCGCATTGGGTAGCATAACGGTTTAGTTTGGTTATCGATTTAAAAAGGTTTCTGACGCCATTTTTTCTTTTCAGCATGTTGCTTCTTCTTTGTGATGCGCTGCTGTACAGAACTCTTCGACGGCTTTGTCGCTTTCCGTACTTTCTTTTTTTCGAAAGCCCTTTGCAACAGCTTTTCCAATTTTAACACAACAGCTTCTTTATTCTGTAATTGTGATCGCTTGTCCTGCGAACTGAGGACAAGTATTCCTTCGGTTGTTATCTTGGATTCCAGCTTTTTAAGAATGATTTCCTTTTCTTCATCGCTTAGAATTTCTGAATGTGCAACATCAAACTTCAGCGTCACCTTTGTGTTGACCTTGTTCACATTCTGACCTCCCGGACCACTGCTGCGCGAGGTGGAGAATACCAACTCAGGCCCGACAAGGCCGCTGTTCACTCTGCGCCGATTCATTAACTATTCTTTTGCATCGTTTATCTCGATCCAGTATCCGTCGGGATCTTGTAACCAGAGTTGCTTCACACCATCCACACGAATGGTGAAAGTCATCTTTCCGCCATCGCGGTCTTCCCATGGAATATTGTTCTGCTTCAATGTTTCAGCGAAAGCATCCACGGAGGCGACACTAAAGCAGGTGTGTTGGTTTTTGTAGTATTCTCTCTTTGCCTTTGAGCCTTGAATAATGTGTAGTGCCACACCGGGGGTGAGGGAGAGCCATGCATGCTTCCCATCGTGAAAGGGTTCAGGGATCGTGTCCAGTCCAATAATATTCCGGTAGAAGGCTGCGCTTTTCTTAACATCCATCACGTAGATGGCGTTGTGATTAAGTGAAGCTTTGGGTTTGTTGACCGACTGCGAAAGGGCCGTATGCGACTGAAGCATACTAACGATAATGTAAAAGATGAGCAAAGTGCGCATATCTGGCGGATTAGATTATCAGGATTTTTTCATGAACTCATAAAGTTTTCCCGTAAGCGCTCATAAGGCAGCTCCACTTCCAGGTAAACAGGCGCGTCGTTAACACTGTGGTAATTCAACTCAACAATACTTTTATTACTGTTCTGCGGGTTAGGATACACCCGCCCCACATTGGCGACATTAATTAATTCAACTTTTGTCTCATCTTCTTCGGAAACCGGTATTTCGATAAATTTTATCATATCACCTTAATTTTAATATTTCTTCTAAATTGCTTTCCGTTCCATTCGTTCTCCGGAAGGCGAATTGCCAAGTTAGCAGTTATCCTGAAATTTGCGTCCCAAAAGACATTGGCGCTCGAAAAAATTATTCACCACCAGGGGACTTTCTCCACTTCGTAAAAGAAACTTTAATATTTTGTGCCTCAAACAATTTCAATACTATGAACAGGCGAGACGTTATAAAAACTGCAGCAGTCACAGCCGGCCTCTCTATTTTGGGTCCTTCTGCCTTTCCGAAGCCAGAAAAAACATCTGGCAAGTTTAAGTTTTGTCTCAATACCAGCACCATCTCAGGTCAAAAACCTGGTGTGAAAAAGTACATTGACATTGCCGCCCGTGCAGGATATGATTGTCTTGAAATATGGATCGGTGACGTAAAGGAGTATATCAATAGTGGAGGTTCACTTCCGGCGTTGAAAAAATTATTACAGGATAGTAAAGTAGAGGCGGCGGATGCGATCGGTTTTGCATCCTGGATGGTGAATGATGACGAAAAACGAAGAGCCGGATTTCAACAGATGAAAGAAGAGATGGAAATACTGGCGGCGCTGGATTGCCGGCGAGTTGCTGCACCTTCGGCGGGCATAAGGGAGGCTTCGGAATTACCGGATATGTTTAAAGTGGGAGAGCGGTACGAAGAGCTGATCGCATTAGGAAGACAAACGGGTGTTGTGCCACAACTTGAGTTCTGGGGTGCGTCACAATTTTTCCATATCGGGCAGGCATTAATGGCGGCCGCCGTAACTAACGACCCGGGTGCCCGCATCCTGGCAGATGTCTATCATTTGTACCGTGGAGGATCGGGATTTGAATGCCTGAAGATGATTGATGGGAGCCTTATCGAGATCATCCACATGAACGATTATCCGGGCACGATACCGCGGGAGAAACTTGAGGACAAAGACCGGGTTTATCCCGGTGATGGTGTTGCACCCCTCAGGCAGATTCTTACTGATTTGAAAAAAATGAAAGGAGAGAAGATTTTATCACTGGAAGTTTTCAACCGTGAGTATTGGGCGCAGGACCCGTTGCAAGTGGCCAAGACTGGATTGGAGAAGATGAAAAAAGCGGTGGCGGAGGCAGGGTAGGCCCCACGTAGGGTTTCGTGATTTTTGTTTTTATTGAAACCTGTACTCAACTCCTTTCCCCACTGTGCCAGTGCTTTAATAAGAACCAGCATCAGAGAAAATTTTTGTTCCTATGACTTCTTCTTTTGAAACCGAGGCAAGTTCATCGATAAATAGTATAGACGAACGGAACTCTGCGAGGAATTAATTTTCCACTTCTTTCATTGTATTTTCCTACACCACCGGCATCTTCCATCCGTTATGATACTCGGCACTGATTAGTTTGTTTGCATCGTTATTGTTAATAAACTTGCCGGCCTTGGCATCCCAGAAGACTTTCGTACCGGTCTTGTAAGCAATGTTACCCATCTGTGCGTTAATGGCGGCAACACTGCCCGATTGAATCGGTGTGTTTAATAAACCCTGATCATTCTTTTTAACTGCCGCAATAAAATTTTGTGTGGCCAGATCAAGGTAGTTTAGTTCCTGCGGTTTAACATAAGCCTCTATGCTCTCCATCTTTCCCGCTCCTGAGGCATCATATCCTCGCGCTTCCTTCTCAACGATCACTTCATATCCACCGCGGTTGACGATCAGCGTACCATTATTCCCGATGAACGCAATTCCTTCCGTTCTGTTGTATGGTCCGCTGTTGATACCCGTGGCGTGTTCCCAAAGCATGTTGAAGTTTTCATATTGAAAAATGGTTTGCAAGGTATCGGGTGTTTCGGAAGCATCGTCTGGATAAGCGAGCTTTCCGCCGGAAGCCATGACTGAAATTGGTGCTATAGCATTCATCGCATAAAGTGCGATATCAATTTCATGAACACCCCAGTCAGTCATTAATCCTCCTGCATAATCCCAGAACCAGCGGAAGTTGAAATGAAATCGATTGGCGTTAAAAGGCCGATTAGGAGCAGGACCCAGCCAGAATTTATAATCGACACCGGCGGGAGCTGTTGAGTCGGCAACGACGGGAACAGGTTTCATCCAACCCTGGTAGGCCCACACCTTTACAAGACGAATTTTTCCCAACACTCCGGAGCGCACAATTTCAAATGCTTTTTTATAATGAGGACCGCTGCGCTGCCATTGTCCTGCCTGAACAACCTTCCCTGTTTTTTTCTGCGCTTCGACCATGATATTGCATTCGGCGATACTATTGGCGATGGGTTTCTCTACATAAACGTGTTTTCCGGCGTTGACAGCGTCCACCATTATTCTGCAATGCCAGTGATCCGGTGTGCCGATGACGACAGCATCAATTTCCTTATCGTTCAGCAGTTCGCGGTAGTCGCCATATGTTTTCGGTTTATTGCTTCTAAGTTTGCTGTAGTCAGCAAGTCGTTTTTGAATGACGTTTTGATCAACATCACAAATTCCCAGGAGGTCAATGTCATCCATTTTTAATAGCGAACTGACGTTTGCCCAACCCATGCCATTGCAGCCGATCACCCCGATATTGATTTTTTCGTTTGGTGAACATGCTGAATACAGGAATTCTGAATTAGCCAACAGTCCGCCGGCTACGAGCGCGCTGGTCCCTTTGATGAAGTTTCTTCTTTTCATGGTAAAAGCTGTTGATGTTGTTGTCTGATAAACTCCATTGGGAGTTTGAAGTTGAAATTTGTGATTTCCAATATAGGTTAAAATTCAAACGAAGGAAAGCAATATTATTTATTGAATATTTCTGTAGCAAAATTTTACTAATATTGATAACCATGTTCAGTTTTCTGAAAAGTTCGCCGCCCGAGATCAAGGTTATTGACAGAATCTGGATGTCGGGGCAGGCAAAATGGAGGGCCTGTGAAGCGATGATCCAGGTTGATCCGAATTGTCTTTTCATTGCCTGGTTTGAGGAAACTCTCAACGAATTAAGATCGGTTCTGCCCCCGGAAAAACACCAGTGTACTATTCTCGCTCGTGATGTTATGAATGTCGATGGCAGGATGGTCATATTTGTAGAACATTATCCGCTCGCATCTGCGGAGCAAGCTTTATTTGAAAAGCTGAAACTACAGGAAGTCCCGGTGCTCTCTTCCCTGGATGAACCACTATTTCATTTGTTTGGAGGAGAAAAAATGGTTGAGATCTTAAAGCGTCTGGGTATGAATGATGAAGAGGTGCTTGGTCATTCCATGATTACGAAGTCAATTCAAAATGCTCAGAAAAAAATTGGCAAACAGGTCATCGCTGATCGCCCGACTACTTCCCAACAACGTTGGGTTTCACTTAATACAAATCGATAGGCAAACACGTTAATTCCAGACTAAATGATTTTTGGCATATTGGGCTGGCTGAACTGGCGGGCGTTGGGTGGCATAAGAGAGGTGAAACTCTCCTACATTTTTCTTTATGCAGTAATTCTATTGACATTGATTGTCTTGTTCAATTTTGTATATCGCAGACTGAAGAAGAAAGACAAAACGTAATATTTTAAATATGAGAATTAACTACTTTATAATTTTCCTGTGGGGCCTTACCTCTATTTGTATTTTATCATGCAAGGAAGAGAGTAAGCCGGAGAAGAAATGGTACAAAGGGAATCTCCACACTCATTCATACTGGAGTGATGGCGATGAGTTCCCGGAGATGATTATGGATTGGTATAAAACCCATAATTACGACTTTATCGCACTTTCTGATCATAACATTTTTGCAGAGGGTGAAAAATGGATTACAGTAACGAAAAGTAAATTGTATGAAGAAGGATTTCAAAACTATCTTCAAAAATATGGTGAAGAATGGGTGAAGTACAAAATCGATTCAGGACGGACCCATGTTCAGCTTAAAACACTTGCTGAATACAGGCCATTATTCGAAGACGATCATTTTCTCATCATCAAATCAGAAGAAATCTCGGATGGATTTGAAGGTAAGCCGCTGCATCTGAATGCCACCAATGTTCAACAATTGATCAAACCACAGGGAGGACAAAGTGTTGCCGATGTTCTGCAACGGAATATGGATGCTGTGTTAAAACAGCGAGAGGAAACAGGAATCCCGATGTTTCCCCATATTAATCATCCTAATTTTCACTTCGCAATTTCCGCTCAGGACATGATAGCATTGAAAGGGGAGCGTTTTTTTGAAGTACATAACGGACATCCCGCCGTTTATAATTATGGTGACTCCGCACATACTGGCATTGAGCAAATGTGGGACATGATCAACATTGCCTATCGAAAAAGGCAACAACCTTTGCTTTTTGGTCTCGCCACTGACGACACTCACAATTATCACGAGTTCGGTAGTTCGTTCAGCAATTCTGGAAGAGGTTGGGTCATGGTTCAGGCGGATTCGTTAACACCGTCGTCGTTGGTAGCGGCCATGGAAGCGGGAAAATTTTATGCCTCAACGGGCGTGACGCTTGAAGACGTCGCTGTTGAGAATAATGAAATTAAGGTTAAGGTTGTTGCTCAGGAAGGTGTCAATTATAAGATTCAATTTATTGGTGTGAAGAAAGGGGAAAATGAGTCACACATTGTGAATGAAGTGTCCGGAACAGAGGGGAGTTTCTCAGGGAATGGCGATTTTCTTTTTGTTCGCGCAAAAATTATTTCCGATAAATTAAAAGTGAACCCATTTCAGGAAGGGGATTTCGAAGCGGCGTGGACGCAGCCGGTGGAATTTTAAACCACAAAAATATTGGAACCACAAAAGACACAAAAGTTCACATAAGAATACAGGCTTATCCATTGAAGCTTATGTGTTCTTATGTGCCTTATGTGGTTTAAAAAATTGAGAAGGCATCGAACCACAAAAGACACAAAAGTTCACATAAGAATACCGGCTTATCCATTGAAGCTTATGTGTTCTTATGTGTCTTATGTGGTTTAATTATTGTGGTTTAACGCATCAATCCTCCAACACTCTGAAGTGCTCACTCACAAAAGTTCGTTGTCCATCAGCAAATATGTTGGTGACATTAAAATTCAGCAATATTCCTTTAGGGGCCTGTAGTAATTTCATATAGGTAAGCAGCTGTGCTTCGTGAATGGGTAGAACAACTTCCACTGCTTTTAATTCAACACAAATAATTCCTTCAACAAACAGATCGCATCGCAGCTCAGTATCCAGTTCTACTCCTTTGTAATGGACAGAAGTAGCTACCTCAGAGGCGTATCGAATGCCACGAAGCATTAGCTCATATTTTAAACACTTGTGATAAACGCTTTCAAGCAAACCAGGGCCAAGGGCTTTGTGCACCTCAATGGCGGCTCCGTTAATTTGATAGGTCAGGTCTTTGAGATAGGTCTTTGAGGGTTTCATTGTCTTAGTGATTAATTTTTTTTGAATATAGATTGGAACCACAAAAGGCACAAAAAAATATGAAGAACCACAAAAGACACAAAAGATCACAAAAGAATACAGGGATATACTTGAAGCTTATGTGTTCTTATGTGCCTTATGTGGTTTTTAAAAATATGGAGAACCACAAAGACACAAAAAGATCACATAAGAATACAGGGTATACTTGAAGCTTATGTGTTCTTATGTGCCTTATGTGGTTTTTAAAAATATGAAGAACCACAAAGACACAAAAGATCACATAAGAATGCAGGGTATACTTGAAGCTTATGTGTTCTTATGTGCCTTATGTGGTTTTTAAAATATGGAGAACCACAAAAGACACAAAAGATCACAAAAGAATACAGGGGTATACTTGAAGCTTATGTGTTCTTATGTGCCTTATGTGGTTTTTAAAAATATGGAGAACCACAAAGACACAAAAGATCACATAAGAATACAGGGTATACTTGAAGCTTATGTGTTCTTATGTGCCTTATGTGGTTCAAAAAAATCACGATATTTGCACCCGGATTTCGGGTGGACATGGATCTCAAGCACAAGCAGCGAATTTTTCTTAGCGTATACTTCTTTCTTTCCGGGTTTTGCTTTTCGACCTGGGCATCACGCATACCCACCATTAAGACATTTTTTAATTTCAATGACGCCCAGCTCGGCACCATTTTGCTTTTCATGCCGATTAGTTCTCTGATGGGATTGCCCTTCTCGGGCTGGCTGGTGTCGCGATTCGAAAGCCGCAAGCCGCTGGTGGTGGGGTTCGTTATCTTTGCCGGGGCGCTCACATCCATCGGGTTGGCAAAAACAAACTTTGCGCTGATCAGTTCGATTTGTGTTTTTTCATTTACGATGAGAATCATCAACATCACGTTGAACACCCAGGCAGCGACGCTTCAGAAGAAATTTGACCGGGGGATCAACGGTACGTTTCATGGATTATGGAGCACAGGCGGTATTGCCGGCGTTGGGTTTTCGACCTTGCTCGTGGCGTTACACACTTCCATTGGAATTCACTTTCTGATTGTTGCCCTCGTCACGGTGAGTACAGCGTTTTATTCCTACCGCTTTCTTCTCCACAGCGATCGATCCGCTTCCGGAAATAAACTCATCATCGGAAAGCCCGACCCGTACATTGTGTACCTTGGTATACTGATATTTTTTGCTTCTATCTGCGAAGGCGGCATGTTCGATTGGAGTGGAATTTATTTTCGGGAGGTCGTCAGGGAAGAGTTGTTTACATTGGGCTACCTGACTTTCATGATCTGCATGGCCCTCTCCAGGTTCGGTTCGGATGGAAGCATTGAACGGATCGGCATGCCGAAAATGTTTGTCGTTAGTGCGTTACTTATTTTCGGTGGTATCGCACTGGCTGTTTTACTTCCCGGCTTCTGGACGTCAATGTTTGGATTTTGCCTCGTCGGTTTGGGAACAGCGGCAATTGTTCCCATGACCTTTACGCTCGCCTCCCGGTCAAAGAAATATTCTCCCGGTATGGCCATCTCGCTCATTGCCACCTATGGCATTGCGGGTACCTTTATCGGTCCCCCGTTGATCGGATACATCGCGCATGCCCTTAACCTGCGCATTGCCTTCGTTACCTTTGCGATTGCCGGCTTGATGATCATTCCCGTTTCGAAAATGTTTTTCAGGCATAAGGCGTCGCTGGCAAGTCAGGATGAAAAGCCGTGAAGAAATTTGTCTTCTGACTTCGCGGCCTCAATCGTTTACCTTTATACTTAGTTCGTTATCAATGCCATAATCTCCTTTAAGAATTGAGCAACCTGGTTCCCAACCTGATTTTTATCCTCTTTGCCGTTTTTATTGTCGGCAAGATTATCTATGAATCGTATCAGATCATTCGTGCGATCGTTAATTACTTTTTTAAAGATTATATCAACCGTCACCTGATCTTTCGAAACCTGAACGCAAGATCAAAAGCTTATCTCCGCGATAACTTTCGTTACTATCAGTCCCTGAATGCTGCCGACAAAATATTGTTTGAAAAGCGCGTACAGAAATTCATGGATATGAAGGAATTCATTCCCCGCGGCGAAATGAAAGAAGTGACGCTGGAGATGAAGACGCTGATATCCGCCTCCGCCATCCAGATCACGTTTGGCTTGCCAGGCATTTACTTTTTGCATTTCTACCGCATACTCGTTTATCCTGACGATTACTACTCAACGATCACGAGGAAATATCACCGGGGAGAAGTAAACACAAGAGGTTTCATTGTTCTGTCGTGGAAAAGCCTGGAGCAGGGATACTTCGACCCCAGTGACGGGCGAAACCTGGGCCTGCATGAAATGGCGCATGCCCTCAAGATTGAAGACTCCATTCAAAACGAAGAGTACGACTTTTTTGATTATGATGCGTTCCATGGATTCATCCGCCGCGGGAGAATTGAGATGCACCGGATCAACAACGGCGAAGAATCTTTTTTCCGAAAGTACGCCGCCACAAATGATTACGAATTTTTTGCCGTGGCCGTGGAAAATTTTTTTGAAAAGCCGAAGGAGTTCATCAACTATCACCCGGAGTTGTTTCAATTGCTTTGTAAGCTCCTTAAGCAAAATCCAATTTACTTAGTCGAATAAGTGTGGGCGTTTGCCCATCCCGATGGTTCACAAAGTCTCTACTAATTATTTTCGCCATTATCGGTCAAATAGATTAAGGTACTCTTCAAAAATGAAGATGCGATTTCGTTTGAATCCGGTTTGCTCTTTCAGGATACCCAATTTTTCAAAATCCTGGATCAGGGTGTGCGCAGTTTGTTTTGTTACTCCCAGTTCGTTCATTACATCCGCAGTCTTAACTACCGGTTTGGTGTATAAATAAGTGAGTAGAGCCTGTGCATTAGGTATGCGCTTACCCATTTTAATGATCTTCTTCTTTTCAATCTTATCGCGCAGGGCAAGAATTTTGTGGAATGTATCAATTGCTGTGTTAGCTGTTTCAATGACGCCAACCAAAAAGAACTTAAGCCATTGCACGATGTTATTTTTTTCAGAAACAGCAGTGAGGTTATCATAGTAGTGGCTTCTGTTTTTCTCAATGAAATCAGAAAGATAAAGGGTGGGCTTGTTTAACACTTTTTGTGTTACCAGATAAAGTGTAATGAGTAACCTACCCATCCGTCCGTTGCCATCCAGAAATGGATGGATCGCTTCGAATTGATAATGTGCCATACCAATGCGGATGAGATGAGGAACGCGTATCCCATCGTTGTTTAAAAACTTTTCAAGGTCACTCATCAAATCAGGAACAAGTGTATTATGTGGAGGCACAAATTTTGCATCCTTCAGTGTTGCACCTCCAATCCAGTTTTGTGAAGTTCTAAACTCTCCTGGCATCTTATTCTTACCCCGTACACCTTTCATTAATATTTTATGGGATTCCCGAATGAGCCTGTTCGATAGCGGAAGTTTTGACAACCTGGCTATGGAGTAATTCATAGCTTCTATATAGTTCTGAACCTCTTGCCAATCATCCTTCATTTCAGGATTGACATCTTTTTCTTCCAGCAGGGCTTCATCCATTTTAGTTCGTGTGCCTTCAATGCGACTGCTTTGTGTTGCTTCCTTTACAATGTGCATTCGCAGGAAAGTATCTACATTGGGAACGATAGTGGAAAAAGCGTTCAGTTCGCCCAGGCGAATGTTAGCCTCTTCCAGCAGGGTTGCTAGCTCAGGGTGAGTCAGACTCCATTCTTTATTTAATGGCTCGGGTTGAAAGCTCTTATAGCCGAATTGGTTCGTAAATTTTCCGGCTTTGTAGTCCTTTAAATCCATTCAGTTGCACAGATATAAGTTGGACGATGATTATTTGTAGTCAAACATATTAAATTAAATTGGACTATGCGAATTCATAGTCCAAGTAAATAATAGCCTGGAATAACGGTTTTACGCCGCTTATTTCCTTGTTTCAATTGCTTTGCAGCAGCTTAAACAAACTCCTAAACTTCAGCCTTAGGATTGGTAAAGTCCGAAAGTCGGGACGATGGAAACTCCGGAAGCAATTATTGGTAGCTTAAAGCGGAAAGTAGGAGAGGCCAGCAGTTGATCGGGGAAAAAACTATTATGTGAATTGCCTGCTCTCGCGGATTAGATGTATAATGATTTTGTTTGCTTGCTTCCGATCTGAACAACCCGTCATTCCGCGTCTAAATGTTTTGAACAAGAGCTGAATGTTCTGCGCGGAATCCCCCGGATAGGGCATGGTCTACTTCCTTGAGCCATAATTCGTACGATTTCTCGACCGTCAAAAATTACCGTCAAATCATCACCTTCCATAAAGGAATTAAAATACAGATTATTGCTAAGATACTTAATGTCAAAGCCAGGTAGTCGATACGTTTTATTTTATTTTTCCTGAGGAAAAGGAGCTCCAATACCAACGATAAAATTGCTGTAACTAAAAAGTAGTACTTGTAGGAGTATGATAGTTCGACCAGGCCAAACAATGCCCTTGTTTTGCCTGTTGAATTAACATAGCTGTTAGCGATTTTATAATTAATCAAAAGAATTCCGGTTAAGCTAAGCGAGCTGAAAAAGAGCGATCCAATTAATAAGGTACACCGCTTCATGTGATGACACTGCCCTTCACTTTCCAAAATGATACAACAACAACCCATAACCAACACCCGCCGGATCAGTGGTCTTTGCAAATTGAAAGGCCATGAATTTGCCGTCGGTGGAGACTACGGGGTTTGATGCTTTGCCGCCTTCATAGTCGTTGAAGTGTGTCAGGCGCACAAAATCTTTTCCGGTTCCATCCAATTTCAATTTCCAGATATCGATATTTCCTGAGCCGCGTTTTCCGCCCAGCGTTTCACATTGGCGATCGGCTTCGACGCAGGTGTATAGCCCATCCGGGAAGATGCCTTCCGGTTCATTGTATGATCCGGGGTATTTCGAAAAATTCGTTACCTGGTTTGTTTTTAAATCGATTCCCATCACGGAGGCCAGGTCATTGGGTTCATAACAGCTGAAGGTGAGCTTGGTATCGTTGTCATAAAAGTCCTGCGCTTCAAGAACACAACTCGTATCCGGGGACTCATGAACAGTCCTCTTGTTGACCAGCTTGGGTACAGCACCCGAAAGATCGAGGTCAGCCATGACGATACGGGAGGCACCTTTGGGGAGATCCGGCGCCTGGGCGCTCGTTTGTGAAAACGCTATGGTGAGATTTTTTTTCGATACCGCTGCTCCTTCGCTCATCTTTTGTCCGAGCTTCACGGGTTTGGAGCCGCGTTCCTGGCTGAGAAACCAGAGTTCGTTATCACGCGAGCGACTGGTCCTGATATCTTCGAAATGATCCGGACCGATGAGAATGTAATCTCCCGTAGACAGGTGCATCACACGCAGGAAAGCCGCCCCCGGAACATTACACGTCAGGCAACGGATCGCGCGGGTTTTCAAATCGATGACCATGGCATCGCCGAAACTTTTGGCCATGAAAGCGACGCGTTGGTTGTCCGGTGAGATATCGGCGCGTTCACCAAAGTGCGTTAAGATTTCAATGTTCGAAGGCAGATGATCCAGCGGGTTTCCGGGTTTCCGGTCTGCGGAAAGGGTTAAGACCAGTAGGAGTGCAATGAGTAATTTCATGGGTTAGAGGGTTGAGTTTGATTTTACATCCACCACTTTTCAGTAACACAGCGAATATAAGTCTATTACAATTTTTTCCGCTTTGGTTTTCCTTCTGCGATGCTCTTCGCGTTTAATTTACTCACGATTTTTTTTCCAGTCTTGGCCTCAATCTGCTTTCGGGTATTTCCGGCGATCGTTCCACCTTGTTGAGCAATTATTTTGCTTTCGTCTCCTTCGCTTGACTCTATTTTCAGTTGTCCGATATTTTCGGACAACTCACTTCTTTCCTTTTTTAGCTTGGTTTTCAGGTTATTCCAATACTTCCTTGGTCTGTCAGTGTCCGTCAAGGCTTCAATTACATCAATGATAGAAAAGTTCCTTTTTCTCGCCTAAGCTCCAAAACGCTCTTTTTTTAAGAGATTTCCATTACTGTTACCAATTATATTGGAAATAATACATTACTAATGATAATATATATTGCATTTATTAAATAAATTTATTCTCTTTGCTTCGAGGTCAAGTTGAATCATGAAAAAGAAATCACTAAGAAGGGAAAGATTTGAAAATGTTGCCGCAAGGCGAACGCAAAAGATTTTAGACTTACTTGATATACTTGGGAATTGCTCTAACAAAAGTAATTATGAATATACCGATGAAGATGTGCGTAAAATGTTTTCGGCAATTGAAAGTAAAATAAAAAACACAAAAGCCTCTTTTGGAAATGCTATCAACAAAGAAGAGAAAAATAGATTCAGATTTTAAAATTTATATTGAGATGAGAAAAGCAAATTTAAAATGGGGCTCACAAGTAAAAGATAGGGGTTGGGACGGATTGAATGACGCTGCAATCAATGCGTTCAACAGCAATGTCATTAATTCTTTTGTTAGAGAAATGTTTCAGAATTCAAACGATGCAAGGGATAAAGAACTCCACCTAAACCCACAAACCGGAAAAAGACCACCATTGCACATCTCAATCAATTACAAAACATTCAAACAAGAGCAGTTTCCAAATTTTGATGAGTTTATTGACATATTCCGCAGAATAAAGTCTGCCGATGCAAATAAGCAGCATGTTGAGTTTTTTAAGCATGGTGAAAAAGCAATGGGAACGAGAACTGCTATTAAGTTTTTTGTATACGAAGATTTCAATACAACTGGCTTGTCTGGTGATGACAATGACCCGACTTCAACTTTTAGTTCCTGTGTACTCTCAGAAGGAACCTCGGTTAAACCAGATGACACGGCTGGTGGAAGTTACGGAATAGGGAAGAATGCAATTTTCGGGTTTTCAAAATTGAGGACTGTCTTTTATTCGTCACTTAGTAATAAAGGTGATTATATCTTTCAAGGGGTTACGAAACTTGCATCTTACAAAGATGCTGACGG
>DASUGQ010000313.1:0-5735 GCA_036273935.1 Cyclobacteriaceae bacterium
CCACGGAGAGGGTATACGATTTACGCGCCCGGTGATTTCTATGGATTTTACCAGAGTGCGGAAAAGACATTTACCCTGCGTGACTATGATGACATGGGTCAATTGGTTTCTTATCAACGAACCATCAAGCCGGGCGATTCCGTTTTCTTCCAGTACTATTGGTCGCAGACCGGAATGGGCACGAAGAAAATGTCAACAGACCTGAAAGGATTGACGAATGTGCGCTGGTCCGGGAAAGATATTCCCCTGATGCGCATGGCAGAGGTATATCTTTTCCTTGCGGAGGCACTGGCTGAGCAGGGAAAGATCGAAGCTCTTGACTGGATCAACAAGGTGCGCGCCCGTCCGTCGGTGAATTTGCCACCGCGTTCTGTCGGTGACGGCAGGAAAGGGGACACCGATCTCGTAAGCATACTTCGACACGAGCGGCGGGTCGAACTTGCCATGGAGTGCAAGCGTCTCTACGACCTCTTGCGATGGAAAACACTTGGTGATGTATTCCAGGGACCGGAGAAAGTGAAGCGTCATTTTTACTGGATGTACCTGAACTCAACCTCAGATCCCAAGGCATCGCCGGCCGTTTTGTATGACGAGCCGTTGCTCGAGTTGCCTAAACATTATCGATTCCCGATTCCACAGCGCGAGCTGGATCTAAATTCCATGATCGATGAAAATAATCCTGGATATTAATAAAATTGGTTAGGTAGTAGTTTAATTTGACAACCCCTGCTGCGCATTGGAGCAGGGGTTTTTTATTAACGATTATCATGAAGATAAACACACTCCTGTTTGCCACCGTCCTGCTGGGTGCCTGTTCACGGAAAAGCGGGGAATTGAATAAGGTTCGGGCGGTTGATCTGAACGCGATTCATGCAGTCGAATTTTCGAAAGAAGAATGGTTTGTTCCCTATTACCTTAGCCATTTCTCAACCGTAGCGAATAGCCTTATCGACACGGGGGCCAACAGGGGCTACATTAATGTCGTTGTCTGGAGAACCCCTGATGTTAACAAACCCTACAATGCCAGGATCATGGAGAATATTCTCAGCCTTGCCTGGTTTTATACTACTGATCGCCCGTGGAATCCTTATTACAACGACCCTGCCCTGCGAAACCAGGTTGAAGCCGCTCTCACCTTCTGGTGTAACATTCAAAATGATGATGGCCGGTTCAGTGAGTATGCACCAGGACGGTGGAGTTTGGCGCCGACAGCTTTTGCAACAAAATTTGTCGGCCGTGCCCTTTACCTTCTTGAGCATGGACCGCCCATTGATGACGATGTGCTGACGCGGGCCAATGCATCCCTGCGCAAGGCGTTATACATCAGCTTCACCGATTCGGCTTTGTGGGAGCACGGAAGAAATTTTACGAACCAATATGCCAATTTGTGGGGCGGCGCCATGATGTACCTTCAGTATCACCCCGATCAAACCATCGACCAGTTGCTCACCAATAGACTCAACGATAGCATGGAGGAATTTCAAAGTCCCTGTGGATATTTCTATGAGAAGAACGGGCCCGACTGGGGTTATAACCTGAGCACGCACCACAGCGATTTACAAGTGGCCTGGAATTTTGCCAAAGGCACAAGGCTCCAGGATTATTTCGTTGAGAAGACAGCGCGATGGTATGACTGGTTTTCCTATAACGCTGTGAAGGAACCGGGACTGGCGCGACACTATTTGAACAGAGCAGTTGAGACGCGCCAGCAGAAATGGTTTATCGACACCGACACCCTTGAAGATCCGCGCTCGTCACGATGGACGCCACAAGCTGAATTTGTTCCGGCGGCACGGGCATTCACTTTGAGCGCGGAGGAATATGAAGCTGCCGTTGGGGAACGTTATGATCGCATGAAGGAGCGTTATCCCGGGGTGGACGCATTACAAACGGGAGAGTTCTGGAGTTTTTCTCCCTATGCTTTTCTGCACGATGGATTGAACCGGTGGCTGCCAACGCAGGAGCAGAAGGATGAGGCCGTTGCCAACCTGCCTTACCTGAAAAGTGACAACTTCATTGAAGTGAGGAGCGACCGTCGTAACGATACGCAGTATTCGTTTGTAAGAAAGCCTGCCTATTATGCCATTTTCAATAGCGGAAAAATCATCACAGAGCAGCAGCGATACGGACTCGGGCTCGTCTGGAGTCCGCAGATGGGGACCGTTCTTCAATCGCAATCCAAATCAGATCTTGCAGCGTGGGGAACGCGCGGCGCCGGGCAGGATCAGGTGTACGAGGCGTCAGATGTGCGGGCGACTTTTGTTGTGAACAAGCAAACCTGGGTTCCTGCGCCGGGAAGTAATGCTATAGAAGGATCATTTTCACTCTCTTATCCGTTGGGATCATCTGGTGAAAAGTCAATTCAGTTTACAGAGGACGGCGTTGAAGTAGACGTTCATCATCGGGGCGCCCTCGTTGAAGTCATTCCTCTGCTTGTTGATCAGGGTGATCAGCTTCATGTTGATGACAACGCTATCATTTTGCAAAGTGACAAAGGATCGATGATCATCAGGGTTGAAACACCGGCAAAAGTATCGATCAATGGACAGGTAGTGGATACACATGGAGGAAAGCCCTGTCGCGTAATTGAAATAAAATCAAAGGATAGGCTGAAGTACATTATCAGACTATCATCCAATCCTTGACTTTAATCAAAGCAAGCCCTTACTTCGTCATGAACCATTTTACAAAAAGGGATTGACCCCGTCGATGAAGGTTGCTGTTGTCGTAAGGAGATCCATGAGGAGATATTTCCTGATGCCGCGCAGTGTTCTATTATTTGCGTTTTGCCTTCTGCTGTTATCCTGCTCCGTGAAAGAGACAAAGCACGATGAGGCGCAATCCGGCACAGCGTCTGACGAAGGTGTTGCCAGAAAGTATTGCGGGTCGTGTCATGCCTTTCCGGCGCCGGCATTGCTGGATAAAACGACCTGGGTCAATGACGTGTTGCCCGCCATGGGGCACCGGTTTGGCCTTTACCCTGACCGTAAGCGCGCGAGCCTAATAGAGAAAGGTATGGCGGGAAAGATTGTTGAGCAGCTTAATATTTTTCCTGCGGAGCCGACTATCACGGAGGGGGAATGGGCCCGGATCATTTCCTTTTACGAAAAACAAGCACCCGACAGCCTGATCCTTCCTCTTGATCCTTCATCGCCAATAACGTCATCGCCTTTTGAGGTTGTTGTGCCCCGCTTCAACATTGAACGTCCGGCGGTTAGCGCCATCACCTACGATGTGCACTCCTCAAAATTATATGTAGCCGATTGTTCAAGAGAAAATTCAAGTTCCGTGACCATACTTGATTCATCGTTTAAGCCGCTTACCTCGCTAGGGCTACCCTTTCCAGTTTCCAATCTAACGCTGCTGCGAGATACCTTATACATATTAATGATGGGGCACTTTGTTCCTTCTGACGAGCCGGCAGGACAACTGATCAAAGCCGTAAAAAACAAGAGCGGTGATTACAAAGGTTACCAGGTGGTCATCAAAGGACTCAGGCGTCCTGTAGATGTTGCTTATGCCGATGTGGATGACGACGGTGATGAGGATATTCTTGTCTGCGAATTCGGAAATCATACAGGAAGTGCATCGTTGTTTATCAAGGAAGGCAAGCAATACAAGAAGAAAGTTTTGATGGACCTGCCAGGCGCGATCAAGGTGATCGTTGAAGATTTGAATAATGACTCCCGGAAAGATCTTATTGTTTTAATGGCGCAGGGAGACGAGGGCGTTGACCTGTATTACAATGAAGGGAATGGTCAATTCAAAAGAGAGAGAGTGTTGCAATTTCCGCCCGTTTATGGATCCGTTTCGATCAGCCTGACTGATTTCAATGGTGACGGATTTAAAGATCTTGTTTATGTGAATGGTGATAATGCAGATGCCTCACGCATTGTGAAACCCTATCATGGCATCCGGGTGTTTCTCAATGATCAGCATCAGCATTTTAATGAATCCTTTTTTTATTTTTTTCCCGGAGCGTATAAGGCCATTGCTTATGATTTTGACGGCGACCATGATACGGACCTCGCAGCAATTTCATTCTTCCCCGATTTCAACCAGCGTGCTATAAAAAGTTTTGTCTACCTGGAAAATATTTCTGAAGAAGGTCATTTAGAATTCATTCCTTCAACATTGCGGAATACAGAAACGGGGCGATGGATCACCATGATCGATGCGGACATCAATCAAGATGGGCGAATGGATCTGCTACTTGGTTCGTTTACGAGCGTCGACATCCCGGGGGATTCATTGGGTCTGTTGAAAAAGTCATTTCAGAAAGACGCGCTGCCCTTGATGCTGTTAGTAAACCGGGCGAACAAGAAAAAATGAATGGAATGTTAACCACTCAGGCAATTTGGGGGCTGTTTGCGTAAAAATTTAAAAAGCACACAACTAAAACTGGTTCAAAGTAGTATATTTCTTCGTGATCAAGGGAATATTCGAAAATGAATTTCTCACCTGTGAGTTGGATGATGCCTTGCCGGTATTGAGTCATCACTGGAAGAAATCACCTTCAGGAGAGGAGTTCCGGTCAAATCTGTTGCTGGTATTGAAGGAATACCAGGTGTTGAGCCAGGATTACAAATCGTTGGCGTGGCTGGCGGATACTGTCGAGTTGGGGGAACTTGACGAAGAAACAGAAACCTGGCTCGTGAAGGAATGGGAGCATTTGCTATTTGGCGAAGGCGGCGTAAAGATTCACGCGGTCATCCTTGGCGCGAATTTCTTTGCCGACTATCCCATGGAAAAATTCAAGCATGATGCCGAGCAAAAATTCAAGGACTATGATGTTCATCTCGGCGTTTTTTCCAACCTGGAAGAAGCGTATGCATGGATCCGAAAGAAGCAATTACGATTGGCCGAAGGAAAACTTCCACAATAATTTCGCTAAAAAGTAAAAGTTAGTTTTCTCCTGTAGAATTTATTTGGATGCATCATGTGTCCTTTGTGTTTTGGTGCCTTTGTAGCGAATCATGTCTTTCTTGACACCAAGACAGGAACTCACAAAGGTTCACTAAAATTGATTTTGAAAATTTAATGTTGTTCCGTTTTTTTAGAGACTACTTTTAGTCAGCCCCTCACAAGGAGTTTTTTAGAGATGTGCTAATCATTAAATCTGTACCGAGGTGTTTGGTTTATGAATCGCTATATTGAAATTAAAATTCATAAGCTATGCGTCACCTTATCATCATCCTCGTCCTATTGCTTTTGGGCGCCGGCGTGAACGGCCAGCAAAGGAATTCATCCGCCACTCCGCTGAATATTCTTTGGATCACGTGTGAAGACATGAGTGCGCATTTGCCGTCGTATGGTGACTCGACCATTGCGACTCCCAACATCAGCCGGTTAGCGAACGAAGGAGTCCGGTATTCACGGGCGTTCTCAACCGCCGGTGTATGTGCCCCGAGCCGTGCGGCGCTGATCAGCGGAATGTATCCCACTTCGTTTGGCGCCAACAACATGCGCACGTTGCAAAATATTGCCCGTGAAGTTCCCTATTACTCCGTTGTGCCGCCCGCTTATCTCAAGACGCACAGTGAATACCTGCGGGCTGCCGGTTATTACTGCACGAATAATGTAAAGACAGACTACCAGTTTGAAAATCCCATCAGCGCGTGGGATGATTGCAGCGCAGAAGCCCATTGGCGAAACGGCCCTAAAGGCAAGCCCTTCTTCGCCATCTTTAATTTTATGATCACGCATGAATCACAGATCTGGAGTCGTGATCACGA
>DASUGQ010000314.1:0-6145 GCA_036273935.1 Cyclobacteriaceae bacterium
GTGATCCTGCTGGGACTCGAACCCAGGACCCATACATTAAAAGTGTATTGCTCTACCAACTGAGCTACAGAATCGATTCGGTTTGCCTGTTTTGCAGGCATTTCCGTAATTGAGGACGCAAAGGTAAGAGGTTATGAAAAATATGCAAAAGCAGGTTTTAAAAATTCAGGGAATCCTTCTTTTCCTGCTTTCATTCACTGTTTTTGCCACCGCACAAACGTCATCATATCGTTTGCACACTGCCGATTCACTCTACGAAAGGAAACAATACACGCAGTCGCTTGAACACTACGAGGCAATCCTGAAAAACAATGAATTTACACCGGCTATGTTCCTGAAAATGGCCTACGTGTATGAAGGGTTGGGTCAAATTGGGAGGGCCCTTTATTACCTGGATCGTTATCAGCATATTTCGGGCGATCGGACTGCACTTGTTAAAATGAGTGAACTGGCGGAAAAGTATCAATTGGAGGGTTACGAAACCAGTGACATTGATTTCTTCATCACCTGGTATCAGAAGGCGTATCCTTACTTTACTTTTTCATTGGCTGCGTTTCTTATATTTCTACTGGCTCTTGCCATTCGGCAAAGGTCACGACACACTCGTCCCGTCGGAGTCAGCATTTCCATGTTGATTGTTGGGCTGCTATTCACAACCCATTTATATTATGGTGCGAATTTTTCCCACGGGATCCTTGCCGACTCAAACACCTTCATCATGTCGGGCCCTTCTCCAGGATCGAATGTTGTGGAGCGCGTTGGTGAGGGCCATCGCCTTGACATTATCGGCCAGGACGACGTGTGGCTGAGAGTACGCTGGCGGGGACAGGTAGCTTATGTGAAGGGAAATGATGTGTTGAGGCTATAACAAATCGTCAAACGAGATTCTTTGAAACGAATCCTTGAAGTAAGACTACCCATCTCAAATAATACGTCGCGGAATCAATCAGTTCACAATCATTCATTGCTTCTAAGTTGCGCATCTACTACCGCGATGGCGGCCATGTTAACGATCTCGCGGATTGAGCTTCCCAATTGTAAGATATGAACCGGCTTGTTCATACCCATCAGTATTGGGCCGATCGCCTCAGCCCCGCCAATTTCCATTAATAACTTATAGGCTATGTTCCCGGAAGTCAGATTGGGGAATATCAATGTGTTGGCCCCGGTCTCCACAAGCTTGCTAAACGGGTAGGTTTCCTTCTGAATCACCGTGTCGAGCGCAACATTGGCCTGAATGTCTCCCTCAACAATAAGGTTTGGATTTGCTTTTAACGCAAGTTGAACAGCTTTGCGTGTTTTCTCGGGTACATCTCCCTTCGATGATCCAAAATTTGAATACGAGAGTACGGCAATGCGTGGTTCAATATCAAAAAACTTGACACCTTGCGCCGTCAAATCAATGATCTCTGCTAATTCTTCAGCGGTCGGATCAACGTTGACGGTAGTATCTGAAAAGAAAAATGTCCCACGCTTGTTAAGAATAATGTACATACCGGCTACGCGATTTACACCTTTTGCCACTCCGATTGTCTGAAGAGCAGGTGAAATTGTCTTTGGATAATCTTTTGTTAATCCGGACACCAATGCGTCTGCGTCACCAAGTTCAACCATCATCGAGCCGAAGTAATTCCTTTCGCGCAGAAGCCGAAGACAATCCTGATAGGTAACACCCTTCCGCTGGCGCTTTTTATACAGTACGTCGGCATACCGATAAACCATGTCGTCTTCGGCGCGGGGATGAATGATGGGGCATCCCTCCAGGTCAAGACGAAATTCCCTGATTAGCGCTTGAATTTCTTCCTTGTCGCCAAGCAGAATGGGTGTCGCTATGCCTTCGTCTTTCAACACCTGGGCCGCCTTAAGTATCTTGTGATGAGTCGCCTCTGCAAACACCACCCTTTTGGGATCGCGCTTGGCCCTGTCGATAACGCGAGACATTAGCTTTTGATCAATGCCTATGCGCTTTTGTAACTCGAGGTTATACGCTCCCCAGTCAGTTATGGGATGACCCGCAATACCTGAGTCCATCGCAGCTTTTGCCACCGCCGGCGAAACGGTTGTGATGAGACGAGGATCAAGTGGTTTAGGAATTAAATAGTCACGGCCAAATTGAATTTTAGATGCACCATAAGCCTTCGCAACAATATCGGGTACAGGTTCTTTTGCCAGATCCGCAAGAGACCGGACGGCAGCCAGTTTCATCTCTTCGTTAATTTCCTGCGCGCGCACATCGAGTGCACCGCGGAAGATGTAAGGGAATCCCAGGACATTGTTCACCTGATTAGGATGATCGGATCGTCCTGTAGCCATGATGATATCTTTTCGGGTCTTAACAGCCAGATCATAGTTGATTTCGGGGTTCGGATTTGACAAGGCAAAAACAATAGGATTTTTGCCCATGTTGTTCAAATCCTCGGGTGTAATGCAGTCGGCAATTGAGAGCCCAATAAACACGTCGGCACCGACCAGAGCTTCCTGCAGAGAACCCAGCTTCCGATCAGTAACAAATTGCTTCTTAATATCATCAAGATTGGTCCTCGTCGTGTCGAGCACCCCCTTACTATCGCACATCACAATGTTTGTCTTTTTTGCTCCCAGTGCTATGTAAAGTTTAGTGCAACTCACAGCAGCAGCACCCGCGCCGTTCACAACGATTATGATATCCTCAATTCTTTTCCCCACAATTTCCAATGCATTGAGTAACGCCGCCGCAGAAATAATAGCGGTACCATGCTGATCATCGTGCATGATAGGAATGTTCATCTTCTTCCGCAGTTCAGTCTCGATTTTAAAGCATTCCGGAGCTTTGATATCCTCCAGGTTCACGCCACCGAATGTTGGTTCCAGGGCCTTGACAATTTTAATGAACTCATCCGGATCTTCCTGATCAATTTCTATATCGAATACGTCGATTCCGGCAAATTTCTTAAATAGTACCCCTTTACCCTCCATTACCGGCTTGGCGGCCTCCGGGCCTATATTGCCCAAACCAAGCACAGCAGTACCGTTAGATATGACTGCTACCAGATTTCCTTTGGCGGTATACTTATAAACATCTTCTTTGTTTTCAGCGATTGCCTTACAGGGTTCTGCCACTCCAGGTGAGTAAGCCAATGCCAGATCGAGTTGCGAGCTAAGCATTTTGGTGGGCACCACTTCAATCTTACCAGGTTGGCCCTGCATATGATAGTTGAGTGCGTCTTCCTTTCGGATTTTGATTGACATAGGTTAGTCGGATTTTGATCAGCAAATTAGACAATTAGCGGGTTAGCCAACAAGTTGCGTGGAGATTTTGTTGTCAACGAATCAAAAAGGTAACCCCACATTACGAGCAGTGAGACTCGGCGCCTACTTCTTGTTCAAATCAGCGCTTGTTTTGAAAGTCTTCAAAATGGTTTCCAGTTCTCGCATAATCTCACGTTGTGGTTTGCTCGGACTATAGGTAAAACCTTCAATGTAATACACGAGTCCACGTGGTTCATCAACTAATGCGTAACCAACAAATGGTCCTCCCATACTTTTGTTGTTCGTTCGCCACAAGCCCCTAAGCTCCATGGCATAATGATTATTGATTCTCGATTGACGCGCGGTAACAGGATTGAAAGGAACTTCTGTCTCTGTTAAAATATAACTCGCGACATTTTCCGGATCTTCGAAGAGGTATTTTTTTGTTGTCGCATCGCGCCACGCGATCAGGCTGTCGGGCAAAAGTTGATACTCACTTTCATAAGGTTTCCACGTAATAAAGACGTCCTTATCAACCTCAAGTTCAATTTGACGAAACCAAATAAAATCATTTTGTTTATCAGCAAGCTTAAAGCCGTATGGTAATCCAATGGAACACTGTTGCTCCTTTTTTAGAAATTCGCTAATACTCCCTGTTGTCTTTGTCTTAAAAAGCTTTGCCTCAAGCCGCTCTCGCTCGAGATTATTAAAAAGATCGATAAGGTTCTGGCCATTTTCTTTCAGGTGACGAATAAGGCTCTCCTGCGTTTGCCCAAACAGGTACACCACCTCCTGTCCCTTCGCATTAACATCCTCAGCGGTATATATGTAGTAGCTGGAGTCGGATCTTATTTGATCAATTGTTTCAGGAGTAAACTCTTTTATCATTCGTTGCGCACCCGGTGTCTTTTGGTCAAGGGTAAAGACATAGATCAGATTTCTGATTTGAGTAAGCAGATAAATCTTATCACTCGGATGAACGTTGATAACATTGAACAAGGATTCATCACGAGGCAATCCCGGTACATCAGCACTGAATATATTTCTCAGTTCTTCACCAACGGGTCCTTTCCATTGCATCGAGTCAATCACTAAGATGATATCACCAGGACTACCGGTTGCCTTCGGCAGATAATCTTTGTTTTTGCTTCCTGAACCGCAAGCATAAAGACAACTTATAATGGTTAAAAGCAGAATGATCCTTAACATGAAAACAATTTACACTTATAATGCAAAAAGAAAATGAAGTCACGTCAAGACTATGAATGACGCAATTCTAAATGCCAACAATAAGTTTTTGGCCGGCTTGAATTTTATTACCATTAAGGTTGTTCATGGCTTTCAGCTTTTCAATGGTTAAGCCTTGGAATTTGCGGGAGATGTCCCATAAGGTATCCCCAGGCTGAACCGTGTACATCTTGGAGTCCGGTATAGAGGACGGTGTTGCCGCCCTGGTGCTGGCGTTCGAAGCTACCACCTGAGCTGCTGACGGCTTTAGCCAAATATTCAATCGCTGCCCAACACGGATGGTATTGCTGTGGAGATTATTCCACTTTTTGATATCGTTTACACGAACGCCGTATCGAATAGCGATCGACCCCAGCACTTCCCCGCTTCTCACTTTATGCGCAACGCGGTCTCTTCCATAGGTGCTACCAGGTGAGTTTTTAGCAAGCAGTTCCAATTCTTTCTTGCCCACTTTTGACGCCGAGTCAAGAATAGCCACCCGGTTCAACTCGAGTTTTTCACGCGCTATTGCAGGTATATATACTGTATAAGGCTTGGTGGCATCCGGTAAAGCATTGTGTTTAACGGAAGGGTTAAGCTTCTGTAAATCGTCCAGACATACGTCGGTAAGTTTAGCAAAAGTGTCAAAATGAAGGTACTTCGTAACCTGGAGTGTATCAGAAGCCATGAGCATTTCCTCGCCCTCATCGATAAAGTTGTGCTCCTCAAGATAATTCATAGTGTAAATTATTGCCACAAATTGCGGCACGTAGGATCTTGTCTCGCGTGGGAGGTAGGGATAGATTTCCCAAAATGTTTTCTTGTACCCTGAACGACGGATAGCTCGTTTCACATTACCCGGTCCGGTATTGTAGGCTGCAAGTGCAAGCTCCCAATCGTGAAACATGTTGTACAGATCGCGTAAGTACTTGCAAGCGGATACAGTAGCTTTATCCGGATCCATCCGCTCATCGATATACCAATCTTGATGCAGTCCATAAAACCGGCCGGTGGCTGACATGAATTGCCAAAGTCCAACGGCAGATGCACGGGAAATTGCCCGCGGATTAAGTGCCGATTCGATAATCGAGAGATATTTGAGGTCATCCGGCAATCCATATTCAGCAAGGTGTTTTTCGAACATGGGGAAGAAAAGATTTTTTCTCCTCATCATCAATCGGGTATACTCTCTATCCTTAACTGTGAAATAATTAATAAACGCGTGAATGCGATCGTTGTATACAAATGGAATATCTCTCTCAATACACGACAGCCTGTCGCTTATCAGGGCCGGGCTATCATCACCAGGAATATATTCAAATTGTACGGGTGCCGAGTAAAATACGAAATCGGCAGTGTCCTCTTTAAATAATAACTCTTCTTCCGCATCCGCTACTTCCAGCGAATCGACGACGGTAGAGTCAGCTACGATTACCGCCAGGGAGTCTTGAGCGGTCTGTCCAGCAACTAGTAGTGTGCTTAGCTGAAAAAATAGGAATACGCAAACCTTCCTCATAGCTAATTCATTTCAAGTATTTGTTTTGAAAAGTTAAAAAGTGATGATTCTTCGAAATCATTTGCCATTATCTGAAGGCCTACTGGCAATCCGTTATCATCCCGGCCACAGGGTATTGATATAGCCGGAACGCCTGCCACATTCGCCTGAATAGAAAAAAGATCAGCCAGGTAC
>DASUGQ010000315.1:0-3425 GCA_036273935.1 Cyclobacteriaceae bacterium
CATCCTGCCTGCCACGGCGTACGACCAACGGAGCCGGAGTGCACGGGGATATACGCAGGGTCGCTTTCGCGGAAATAACCTGGTCTATGGAGAAGCGGAGTATCGTTTTCCAATTTCTTCCTGTGGGGGACTTTGGGGAGGCGTCTTGTTTTTGAACGCCACCACCGCCAGTAATCCAAAACAATCTCTGGGTTTATTTGAATCAATTAAGCCAGGATACGGTGCCGGACTGCGTCTCATGGTGGATAAGAAATCGCGTACGAACCTCGCTATTGATTTTGGATTTGGCGATAAGTCTTCGGGTTTTTACCTGGCTGCCTCAGAGACATTTTAACGATCGTAAGGGAGTTGGATATTGGCGAAGTACGATTTACCTTTTATTCTTGGATCATCTAACGGTGTGACGCCTGGCTTTGGACCAGGAATGTATAGTTCGAATCTAATCCTCAGAACAAGATAGAAAGTCAATGGTCATTGGTCATTAGGAAATGGAAGATTCATCACCCATGACCATGATCTTTCCCGGAGAGTAGTCCGTAAGTGGAAGTGCGCCAATCTGTAAAAGTAGTGCCTGGATGGCCTTGGGTGCTCGATTCACTGCTCGCCGACATTATATAATGGCGCTGTCGTCTAAAGGACAGAACACAAGGTTACGGACTTTGGAATGCAATTTCGAATCTTGCAGGAGCAACCCTAAACTCGCGCGGAAAGGAACAGTGATTATCGGGTTACATTTCCTTAACACCTGACTCGTCAGGCCCACTCCCCTTCGTCTCCCAATAGATGGCATAGGACCTGGGAATAATTTTTCCTCCATACAGATACGCATACACTTTCGTAAATGTAGCTCCAAAGTATATGATGACACTCGAGTAGTATATCCAAAGAAGAAGAACAATCAGGCCACCTGCAGCTCCATACATCGACGCCATATGCGAATGAACAAGATAATAACCGATGGCTCCCTTCCCGAGCATAAAGAAGATTGAAGTAAACACAGCTCCCTTCATGGCATCTCTCCATTTCACTTCACCATCGGGTAGAAATTTGAACATGAATGTAAACAGCGCCGCTACAATAGCGATGATAACAACCCGGTTAATCGCCGATACCATATAAATGCTGGCGTCTGCGAAAAAGTGAACCAGGTAATTGCCAAAAAAGCCAATCAGCCAATTGATAATTAATGACAAGACAAGTATAAAACCAATGATGCTGAAGATCCCAAAAGAAATAACTCTTTTGACAAGATATTTTTTCCAGTCAAGCTTTGGTTTGGCTTTGATCTGCCAAATGCGATTGATGGAGTTCTGCACTTCTTTAAAAACACCTGTGATGCCTACTACCATGGCAATGATTCCGACAGCTTTTGCAATGAAAGAATCCTGTGCCGAAACAACATTCCGGATCATTTGCTGAATCTGCATGGCGGCAACATCACCGACAAGAGCCTGTATTTCTGAAAATATTTTTCCTTCCGTCGCCTGCCTACCGAAAAAATATCCGCATAATGTAATCGTAACAATGAGCAGAGGAGCCAGCGAAAAGATAGTGTAGAAAGAAAGCGACGAACTATAGCGAATGTAATTTCCAGCAACAAAAGTCTTTAGGGCAGTTTTAAATGTCGTCCACAACTGTGCAAAGAAGTTTGGGATCCATTTCATAGCATAAAGATGAGAAATCGGTACGACTTCAGACACATCGAGAGGGCATCCTTACTAGAATAATGACAACTATCTATGAAATTGTTTACCAGAACCTCCTGGTGGATAACTATCATCTCCAACAAACAGGAAACTCCTTCGGTATCGTATGCGTGTGGCTTCATTGTAGCACGCGTCTGGCATTAGATGTTCATGCGACACTCGTCATTCCGCATGCAATAAGCACCTCTGTTATTGCGTGGTTGTTTCATAAAAAACGATTCTGGTAAAAGGATATCCGAAGGTGAACGGTAGCTACAAGAATGCCTTTTGTAAATGGACTTATGTGTAATAGCCAGGACTCGATCACTATTAATATGCCTGGATCAACACCTCGGCAGGGATATTCAATACTTCGTTCAACTTTCGTATCATCGACAAACTGAGTTTCCTCTTCCCGGAAAGTATTTCAGATTTCCGCGAGCGGTAGCCTAAAATTTCTGACAATTCTGCTTCAGACATATTCATTTGCTCCAATCTGAACTTGATGGCTTCCAGAGGATTTGGTTTGGGCACCGGAAAACGTTCGCTCTCATATTCCTTGATTAGAATGGACAAAATCTCCAACTCATCAGCGTCTTTTGACTTGCGCTTAATGTTCCTTTGCATCAAGGCATATACACGGGCGAGCGCTTCCTCATACTGCCTGTTACTCTTAATTGGTTTTACCATACTTCACGTCTTTAGCATTTATCTTATCATATTGTTGATGTGTTCAAACCACACAACAAATACAATTTTCAAACGATATTCAACATCCACGATCAAGCGATAACTATCGCCGTGAACATTAAAGACCACCCTTTTCTCATTTAACACAGAGGTACTTCGGTATTGAGACTTTAGTTCGTTGGGGTTATTCCACACTGCCGTCCCAGCTTCCTCATACCAGGACAACAATGCCTGTTTTGCCTTCGGGTATTTCTCCCAGTATTGTTTTTAAGTGTTTTTACGGCAAGGACCCGCATAGTTGAACATAAAAAGATGCAAAAAATGTTACCACAATGGTAACATTTCAATCTAATTTTTTGAGATACAAACTCTATATTGACGTCCATGAAAATCGGCCTCCTCTCCCACACCCACAGATACCTCGAAAAAAATCTTCAACCACTTTTGAGCCCAATCTATTTTCACCATTGTGTTACTTGTCTGCCCGGGTCCATTGGTCATTCGTAGCACCGCAGGTCTTCATTATGTTCAAACCCGATCGACGTGATTGTCCGGCTTTGAACAACGGAGCTCCTCAATTTGCTTTTTCTTTTCTGTAACCGTGGTTTCACATTTGGCGTCATATTTGAAAACAACACTTTCCCGAACCCCAGACAAATGAAATTCTATCTTATCATTATAATAATCATCATATCGTTGGCTGCGAAGGCGCAGTCGAATGATCAGTCTGAAAATCCAAAAGAAATCACCCGCATCATTCTTCACGATGACAGTCTTTTCTGGGCAGCCTACAATGTCTGCGACGTAAATGGGATGGCGGCATTTTTAACCGATGACCTTGAATTCTACCACGATAAAGGAGGTTTTACGGAATCGAAAACATCGTTCATCGAGTCTGTTAAAAAAGGAATGTGCGGCAACCCCAACTGGAGAATGCGGCGCGAAGCTATTGAAGGAACCGTAAGTGTCTTTCCCATGAACAATATTGGCGCGATTATCACCGGCGAGCATGTTTTCTACATTCAGGAGGCCGGGAAGAGCGAATACCTC
>DASUGQ010000316.1:0-3556 GCA_036273935.1 Cyclobacteriaceae bacterium
TACGTGAAAAACGTAGTGACCTGGGCGGAGGCTGTTATATTCTTTGAAGGACATATCCTGCCAGGGGCTCCAGTCTTCTTCGAGGCCCTTCAGCCAATAGCTATACTGTATGTTGAGCTTGCCGGGGAATTGAGGTGCAGCGAATTCAAATCGAATGCCTGAAATCCTGTTGGGGAATAGCTGGGGCGAACCAGGTGATGTCACAAGTGAACACAACGTTTCCCCGCTATCTTCCTGATAACTTGTTTTTGAAAGAACCGTGTTTACTGCGTTACCAGAAAAATCATTCCGCAGATCATAATAATACAATCCCGTGTTTGTGCCTACAAGAGCATGCGAATCATCAATTGGAACAATGCACTCCATGCTGCGATTGAATGTACCCTTCAACTGGAGAAACAGACCCTTCTCAAGCGCGGGATTTTTATCGGTAGTTTTGAAATAGCCCACTTCATCATCGTGCACAAACCAAGTTTTGTCCCCATGCTCAAGCAGCTTCCTTACGTTCATTGTTTTGCCAAAGAGTCCAGTGAGAAAAGGATGAATTTTAAATTCGTTACTGCCCTCGTTATAGGTGTAGATACCTTGATTGGTTGTAAATACGATCTCATTCTTCCAACGGAAGACATTAATATTAAAGGGAGACGGCAATCCGTTCTGGTCTTTGAAATGTTCAACGCTGACGACCCGCTGAAGGGCATCGTCAATTTTAATTCTAAAAACTCCTTTGTAGCCGTGGCAAACCCAGAAGACTCCGGGAGTATCACTTTCAAGTATGTCACGTGTTGACTCATTAAAACCCTCCAGTTTGTGACGGATGACAAACCCTTGCGTTCTTGTATAATCTAAAACATGCAGGCCTTCATAAGTGCAAACCAGGTATCTATCCTTTCGTCCCTTCAGTGGAATCACTTTCCAGATACCGGTCACAGACAGATCTTTTTTAATTGTAGTGCCAGACAGAACAAAAAGGCCCCGATCATGGCAGCAAAGAACCTGATTGCGATATTCATGAAGGGACCATGCCTGACCTTCCGTTCCATCTATCTTTACAAAGGAGGATGCCCCACCCCCACTTCCTGATCCGGAAACAAATACTCCCTGGTTAGTTGCTACATAAAGCTTGTCTCCCTGCCGAACAACATCAAATATGGAAGCATTTTCGAACAACAGGGAAACGGGCGAAGAAAGGTCTATGCAATCAATGCCATTGTTCAGCATTACCCAAACATTTCCGCGTTGCGTCTCAACAAGATTAAGCACGGTATTATCCTGGAGATTTTGAACGGGATGACTTAACAGTCGCTCGCCGTTTCCGTCCAGGACAATAACCTGGCTACTCAATGTGCCGATATAATACAATCCTTTTGATGACCGGATTCCACACGTGATCAGATTGCGGGATTCAACAGGGATCAATCGTTGATCCAATACAGCCTTGTGTTTATCCAACAGTACAGAATAGAGTGATCCTTGTTTCGTTAAGGCAAACAGCCGGTTGTCATTCGTTCCCGGAAGTAAAGCACTCAATTCTTCATTCAACAGGTCCTCGTTGTCAATGATCGGTCTAAATTCAAGCGAGTGGAAGTCAAGCGATTTGGTTCCCTCATCATCCAGTATATAATAAGTATCGTTGATGACAGCTGCATGGCCGAAGTAATTAAGCGCCGGCAATGTAAGGGCTTTTTCTCCCGTAAGTGCAATAAGTTTCTTGAATGTCCGGAAGACAATGTGGCCTTGCACCTCATGAATCTGCCAGATATTTTCAAGACCTCTGTCCTCGGGCCGGAGGAGGTTCACCATCGATTCATATTTATACTGACCAAATGAATCCCTGACAATCCTTCCAAAATCATTGAAGCCGGCTGCGTAAATTGTTCCATCCTTACTTACCAGCAAACTACGTACGGACGAGTTGTTCGGTAAAATAATCTTCGTCCAGCGCGCACCATCAAAAACCAGGGCACCGTCGTTGTTGCCAAAGTAAAAAACACCATCGGACCCCTCGCACATTGTCCAGAATTGCGGATCACCATTAAAATCTTTTCGGGTGTAATGAATTATCCGCGGTGAACCTTTTATTGTATTCCAAAATTCATCTTGATTGGGTACACCTTCTCCGGCATGACCATTAATGATGGGAAATAGGAAGACCGCAAAGAATATTTTTCTGAACACACCATCCATACAACAGCAATTACCAATTTATGTGAAAAATGGTTTCGCGGGACCAGTTTAACAATAACTTTTCATTTTTTCGTGATCATTCTGTGGACAAAAGTATTTTTTTAGCTACGGTAGGACAAGCGTGGAAGATACCGGATATTCCAAAGCATAAAAGCACTCCAGCAATTGGATTTCATGGTCATCCCGGTTTCTGTGATGCAAGAAAGACAGGTCAAGATCCGGAAAAAATCCGGTATTAGTATCATCATCATTTTAGTTTGATTCATTTACACGGTGAATGAATTTTTCCTTTAGCCGGTCCAGGAATGGTGTTTGGGTTTTCTTGCGAACCCGAATTTCCTGAAATGTCCGGTAGTAATCGCCGAGGCTGACGTTGAAGAAATCCTCAATGGCAGACGCAATGACCTTAATGGTTGCCGATCCATTGTTAAAAACTTCCGCACTGTGCAGCGCATATATTAATTCCGTCAAGTCAATCTTTTGGCTCGTCCAGGTAAGCTGTCCTTTGGGCGGATGATTTTCGTTGACGCCCTTCAGTAATTCCAGGATATATTCCCTGATCAGTTCGTTCGCCAAAATTCTTGACAACCTGGAATCGTAGCCTGTAGTAAATGTTTCATCCACCTCCAACGATATCCGGCTATTTTGATTCCGTGTGAAGTATTGATGGTCCAGACACGTATTGCCTGACAAGCTATACTCATAAAATCTGCGATTCTTCTTTGCGTACAATTCGAGCTGCTGAAGGATGTGGCAGTAGTTGGTCAGTTTGCTTTTCGAATCACTGAAAGAATCAAAGAGACGAATTTCAAAAACCTTGCTGTAGTAATAGTATTGACTCACGAAGACAGGCTTCACCTCTTTGAAGAACTGAATCTCTTCGACCTCATTTTGAAATTTGTATGTCCGTGTAAAGGCTTTCAGTTCGCCTATTAGCGCTCGCATGAATGTGAGTACTTTGCCGATCCCTGCGATCCCTTCCCGGGCTGTTCGCAGGTTGTCAAGTTCCACTTTCATTTTGGCTTCCAATCCGTTGGAGAAATCGATAATATTCATGGACTTCATTTTTTAAAATTACCTAAGCCTGTCTTCCACGATCTGGCTGATCTCGTTCTTAATGCGGAAATAATTTTGCTGGATTTCGTATTGACTGATACTGCGGATCTTTGGGATTGATTTATATTCTTCCTCCTCCCGCCGTATGGCTTCATGATCATTCATGATCTCAGCATGAAAAACTTTCAAGTCGATTTTCTGACCGGGATCATCGGCTACTGTGCCGACGAATTCCCCCGATGAAAGCGCAGCGATCTTTGATGGCGGGATTGCCGAGTCCAGCTGTGTTGAACGGCTGACAGAGGTTTCACTT
>DASUGQ010000317.1:0-6525 GCA_036273935.1 Cyclobacteriaceae bacterium
GAAGCGATCCTTACATCGCCCTGGTATTGTTTGTTAAAATATTCGTCGAGGAAGAAATACTCAAATGCATTGTTGGGAAAAGCAGTCATATATGCTTCCTTAATAGCACTAAGGGTCGTGGCGATATCGCGAACACCAGTATGCACTGTAAAATAGCGTTGGTCGCCATCCGTCGAAAGAAAGTACATGATTGGCTGGTAGCCGTCCTTCAGTGATACCTGGTGATAATTCCTGATGACGCCGACAATCTCCGCATGTTGCAGATTGGGTCCCATGCCAAACGTAATCTTCGTGGACAGTGCCTCATCCGGGCTGGCGAAACCCATTCGCTGGCTCAACTCTTCATTGATGACAATTTGTGTTGGCTTGTTATAGGTAAAGGCATCCGCGAGCGTAAGCGCCCTTCCCGCTAACATCGGAATATCGAAGGTTTCCAGAAAATCCTCATCGATGCTTTGCTGGTACGCCAGGATGTCGTCTTCCGATTGCTGGTTTTCTCTCCTGATCCCGTTGCGTTCCGTCAGGAAATATCCGGGGATGCCGCTTGAAGAGCTCGTATGATGAACAGCGGGCACCTGCGACAAGCGGTCTTTAAAATACCGGACCCTGCTCGCAATCGTCGAGTCATATACTGCCGGTGACTTAAGGACAAGCATTTGATCCTTGTTGTACCCCAGGTCCTGGTTTTGCATATAGGAAAGCTGCTGATAGATCGTGACCGTTCCGGCCATCAGCAGGATAGACAGTACGTATTGAAACGACACCAGCAGCTTGCGCAGCAACGTGCCCGGTCCCGAGCGGCTGAACTTGCCTTTCAACACCAACGAAGGATTGAAAGAAGAGAGCAGCAATGCAGGGTAAGCGCCGATGACAAATGTGCCCATGATCAATACACCCATTCCCACCAGCCAGGGCAAGGCCCCGGCGAGGCCTCCCGATATATAATTACCGGCAGATAAGTCCTTCCCCACGAGCGCCTCAAAATATGGCGCCAATGTGGCAAAGAGGATCACTGCGGCGATCGTGGCCAGCGCATTTAACAAAAGCGCGTCAAAAAAGAATTGGATAACAAGCTGTGACCTGCTGGCTCCAATAACTTTGCGCAGGCCCACCTCCTTGCTGCGCTCGAGCGATTGGGCCGTGGACAGGTTGATATAATTGATCCACGCTACGAGGAGGATGAAGGCGCCCAGCAAGATGAGGAAGCTGACCGTCTGGCGGCTGCCGTTGACATCCTGTTCTATGCCGATGTGTGAAGTCAGGTGAATATCACCTACAGGCTGAAGGAACATCCTGATCTTCCATTTATATTCCTTTTTTACATCGCCCAGGTATTTATCCACAAAGGCGGGAAGTTTTTCCTGGAGCGCAACGGGGTTGGACCCCGGTTTCAGCAAAACATAATTATAGAATTCCGGCCATCTCCACTGGTCATTGCCCCAGTTGTCTCCCAGGGTCGAGAACGACATCAGGGAGGTGAACGAGAGATGCGTGTTCGTCGGGATATCTTTCATGACGCCGGTCACCACCAGGCTCAGTTCCCGGTTAAGGCTGATCTCCTTGCCCATCGCCGGTTCGTCACCAAAATATTTTTGTTTCATGGACTCCGAGATGACCACCGATCGCGGCTGTTTCAGCGCTGTTGAAGGATCACCTTCCAACAGCGGATAGGAAAACATCGTAAGAAAAGGCGTGTCAGCGATGTACATCCCGTCCTCCACAAAAGTCTTCAGCTGGCCATCCCTGCCCTGGTAAGAAACCGTCAGCGTGTTAACGAAAAAGCTGGCGCGGACGAAGCGAGTCGAGGTCTCCACCTCCGGAAAGTCCCGTTCCATTGCCGGCCCAACAGCCGGGTGGTTAGTAGCCGACGGGCTGGGGCGGCCGGAGATCGTATTTTCCAGCGCCACCCGGAAAAGGCGGCCTCCGTTTACCTGAAATTTATCGTAGCTTAATTCAAAATGAACATACTGATAGATGAAAGCGCATACCAGGAGGCCGATGGCCAGTCCGCCAATGTTGATCAACGACACCGTCCTGTTGCGGACAAGATTCCTGAAGGCGACGACAAAATAGTTTTTGAGCATGTGAATTCCTTATAAGCTGTCTAATGCCAGCCACTCAATAATAATCATACCGGAAATGCATTCCTTCTGAATTGCTTCTAAAACGATTGAGCGAACCATCCAGATGCCCGTAATCGATCAACGCTGACCATTTTCGTAAAAAAAGACGGACGAAGATCCGGGTAGTGCAATGATAACAAGTCTCGTGAGGAACGTAATTTCGTTTCACATTCGCATTTTTTTATTGTTCTTTTAATAGCTTATACATTGCATCATCATTAGCACTTAAATCTTGCGTCACCGTTGTGCTGATGGCAGGTATAATGAGTGTCCACCGACAATTGAATTACCTTACCACCAAGAAGGTCGGGCTCCGGAAGGACAAACCTTTTTCTTCTGGCGTAGACAGTAGCCCAGAGGTTATTCCGGGAAGAAGCGGAGAATGAGTTGAGGTTGAGTTGCCTATTTTTCTCGTATTTGTCACTTCAGCCAGAGGGTCTCTACAGGCCTAACCAACCGCAGGAACAAGTATTTCATTCCGTCCGCAATGCCTTCGACGGGTTCATGCTTGCAGCCTTAATACCATGAAAGCTGACTGTCACGAATGCAATACTAATCGCCACCAAGCCAGACACGATGAACACCCACCCCCTGATTTCAACAGCATAAACAAATCCTTGCAGCCATTGCGTCATCATGTAATGGGCCACGGGGGCCGCGATGATAATTGCTACGGCTACAAGTTTTATAAAATTCACGGACAACAACGTGACAACGTTTGACCATGAAGCCCCGAGGATTTTGCGAATGCCGATTTCCTTGATGCGTTGCTGGGCCATATAAGAAGACAGACCGAACAATCCCAGACATGCCAATACGATGGCAAGCGCTGAAAACAAATTCATCACTTTTCCTAATTGCAACTCAGACCGGTATAAACTTGAGTAATCATCGTCCATAAAGTGATATTCAAACGGTAAGTCGGGTACGAGCTTCTTCCATTTCGCTTGGAGGAAAGAAATCGTTTTGGTCAGACCTCTGCCCCGTACTTTAACCATCAACTGTCTACCCCGCATTTCAGTGAACAAGACCAGTGGGCCGATCGTCTGATGCATAGATTCAAAGTGAAAATCCTTGATGACTCCTCTTACAAAACCACTTCGATCACCACCCATAAACATTCTTTTTCCAATGGCTTGCCCGGGCGTCCATCCTAATTGTCTTGCGGCACTTTCATTCAAGATAAAATGATAAATTCTGTTTTCCCTCCCTTCGGCAGTAACATCTTTTGAATCCTGTTCTGTCAGATCTTCTCCTGCAATAATTTGTAATCCTGCCGTCTTTATATAGTCTTCATCCACCGGTGTAGCCGTCACTGCGATCTGTTCATTCTCTGGCATTGCTGATGATCTCATGTTGTATCCGCCAGCGATTTTTACAGGCGGGCTCACACATCGTGAAACCTGAAGGACGTCAACATTTGTTTTAAATTCCTTTTTGATAACGTCTATTGTGGGCAGCATTTTTTCATTCATGGGCAAGACCAAAACGTGGTTGCGGTCATAACCCAGGTTTTTGTTTTGAATGAAATAGAGCTGTTTTTGAATAATCAGCGTACACACGATCAGGAACACGCTGATGGCAAACTGAAAAACAATCAACGATTGCTGAATTGATCTTCCTGAATTAGAATTCTTAAAAACCCCCTTCAGTACTTTGACCGGTTGAAAGCCGGACAAGACTGCAGCCGGGTATCCGCCAGCCAACAGGCTTACTGTTGCTGTTAGTGTGATTGCAAACAATAAGAATGGAGTTGAGTAGAAGGCCGATGGGATCAATTGCTTTCCAGTGAGTTGATTGAAAGATGGAAGGGCTGCAACGGCGATCGTAATGCTGAGCAACATTGCCACGAAAGTCAGGATCAATGATTCACTAATAAATTGCCAGAAAATTTGCGACCTGGCGGCACCCACCACCTTACGCACGCCTACTTCGCGTGCCCGATTGACTGACCGTGCGATGCTAAGATTGATATAGGTAAAGCACACAATCAAAAGAATCAGCACAGCTACGGCCGAAAGTATGTAGAGGTAGGCAATATTAATGTTGGGGGTGAACGCCGCATATTGTGAATGAAGATGGATCTTGTCAAATGGTTCAAGAAGAAAGTTAACGGAGGCTCCTGACCCGGCCATTTCTGTCTTCATAAAAGCAGTAACTTTTTCCTGCAGCGGAGCAATGGAATGCTCACCCGTTAACAGAAGGTAAGTTGTGTAGTTAGCATCCCAGTAAGTCTCGTTCTGATTTTCCCCCAGGGATGAAAAGGACGCCAAGAAATCGAATTTGATTTGTGAGTTGGATGGATAATCCTTTATGACTCCAGTCACTTCATAGGGAGTGTCCCCGGTCCCTGTCATCACGAGTTTACCAAGAGGGCTTTCAGTGCCAAAATATTTTTTCGAAGTTGATTCTGTAAGTACAACCTTGTATGGTCCATCCAGCGCTTTGCCCGGATTTCCCTCCAACATTTCGCAGGTAAATATTTTAAAGAACGTAGAATCGGTAAACAGGAAGTTGGATTCTTTAATGAGGTTGTCACCCTGATGAATTACCATATCGGCATCGGTCATCCGCACTGATGACTCCACCTCCGGAAAAGTCCGGGCGAAAACCGGAGCTACCTTTGTGCTTGTGAAGTTTCCTCGTTTTGTTTCGGGGCTGCCCTCAAAACTATATTCCATGATAACCCTTGCAATCCGGGCTCCTTTTTCCTGAAAGGTGTCGAAGCTGAATTCATGTGCCACATACAAATAAATGAGTAAGCAGGAACTCAGACCTACCGTGAGGCCAAATACATTGATGAAGGAGGACGCCTTGTTCTTCCACAGGCTTCGAGTAGTGATCTTAAAATTATTTAAAAACATCCCTATTAAGTTCGAGTCTCTGTTTAGTTCTGTTGGTTTGATGATCGCTGGCCTGAACAGGAATACCACGTCAACAACAAATCTCCAGTCGGCTTTTCTTTTACCTTTTGTTCTTAAACGCTCGTTATATACCTCCAACAGGTCTCCCTCGATGTGATCAACCAACTTCTGGTGGCAATACCATCGGAAGAAGTGGAGGAAGAGTCTGGGTGGCATTTGATCATTAGGTTAAACCGGAGTTATCCACCTGTCTTTAGCTCGAACGCTACTTTGGGAATAGCCCGCCACAATTCATTCCTGGTATCCTTTGAGTATGCCATTGCCTTCTTTCCCAACGCGGTGATCTGATAGTATTTCTTCGGCCTTCCCATCCTGTCTTCGGTCGTTTCTCCATTATAAGCCTTGATGTACCCTTTGTCCTCCAGCCTGACCAAGGCAGCGTGCATAGCGCCCATACTTACGTTGCGGGAAAGCCTGGCTTCAATCTCATTTTTGACAGACACGCCATAGGCATTTTTGTATAATATCCCGATGGTAAGCATGACGATTTCTTCAAACTCCCCCAGCTGGTATTTCTTCATAACGACTTTTTTCCTAAATGTAGGAATAATAATTATGCCAACTTGGGAAAGCGCAAGCAACGCCGTATTGCAGTGCAGATTTGATATTATGGTTACGAAGTCGGACGATATTTGACCATATCCGGTCGATTGTTAAGGGGCAAGATATTGACGGAGGAGTGTGCAAACTGCGCTGGTCTATAAAAACCGAGTGGCCCGTTAAAGGCCAGCGGTTTTTTCATTGGTTCTGGCAGATGAGTCTCTCCGATGGTATCCCAGCGACAACTTCATCTGGCCTTCCTGACTACATAAGAGCGTTATCAATCTTGTTGGTATGCTCAGTCAGTCGTTCCTTGCCAACAGAGTAAATACCCTTGCCGGGAACTTCGACGCTGAAGGATGTTTTTGCACGATTAATAGGTTTGATTACTGTAACGACCAAATTACCGTCGAGGCGGTAATTCTTTCCGGGGATAACTTCCATAAAATCAAAAAATGTGTTTAGACAGAATTTTATCAATCTCTTTATAGAACAAAGGCTCATTCTTATACGAGATTCCGGTTGCATGGTTTTCTTCGACTTCGTGAATCAGGGGTGAGTAATGATCAACATCAACGGGCGCAATCAATAAATCTTTCAGATCTTTTTTAACAAATGCAATCCGGGCGTTGCTCAATTCTTTTTTATTGTATTTGTGAGACAGATATTCGATCAGGATGCGTTCGTCCAAAAAGTCCTTTGCCAAATCATTCCGAATTCCCCGGATCAGGCCTAATGTATTTTCCCTCGTCCACTGTGTCTCGGAGGTATCCGTGTTTTCCATAGTTCAAAAAATCAGAGCCCAATAATAACTGTTTGAAGGCATCTTCCGCAATATATTTCGACGCAAACGCTGACAGCTTATGTCTTTACTTTAAGAAAATTTAGTTGGGATGTAAACCAACCAAAAATTCCATGTTATCACGGATTTATTTTGC
>DASUGQ010000318.1:0-4923 GCA_036273935.1 Cyclobacteriaceae bacterium
AATGAATAAATCCCGTTCCATATTATCGATGCTGTTTGTGCTTCTGGTGTTCTTTTCCAGCACCAGTTTCATGGTGGGTGTTCATTTATGTGGCGGACATGTTCAGAACGTTGCCTTGTTCACCAAAGCCGCCGTTTGCGAAATGGAGAAACAATTGCCTCCTTGTCATAAGCAAGAATCAAAGTCATGCTGCGATGATGAGAAAATCGTTCACGATGGTCAAAGCTTTAAAATTGCTGCGACCGATATTTCCTTTACTTCCGTTGCCGCAGTTGAAATGGCCTTACCACATGTTCTTATTGCTGAGTTAATACCATCCTCAATTACCACCGGCATTCAGCATCATAATTACGACCCTCCCCCGCGAGCGGCCGACCTTACCGTTTCACTCCAGGTTTTTCTGATTTGATTTAGCCCTTTCTTCTTGAAGAGCACTCTCTTCGCAGCGTAATCGCCTATCCTGGCGACTGTCGTTTTTTTTTCACATTCTATATTTTGGGTCATGGTTGAAAGTTTAATTTCATTTTCCCTGCGCAACCGTTTTTTGGTGCTAATGGTCGCCGCAGGGTTGTTCACCTGGGGTGTCTACGCCGTGAAGGTGAACAAGATTGATGCGATACCCGATCTCTCGGAGAACCAAGTGATTATTTTCACGGAGTGGATGGGCAGGAGCCCACAGATCATGGAGGATCAGGTCACCTATCCCCTGGTAACCAATCTCCAGGGGCTTCCGGAGGTAAAATATGTGCGCGGCGCCTCCATGTTCGGTATGAGCTTCGTGTATGTGATCTTTACTGATCACACCGATGCATACTGGGCGCGTGAACGCGTGTTGGAGAGGTTGAACTATGCCTCCCGGCTACTTCCCGAGGGAGTCGTTCCAACCCTTGGCCCTGATGGAACTGGCGTCGGACATATACTCTGGTATACATTGGACGCTCCTGGGATGGACCTCGGCGAGCAACGCGCTATCCAGGACTGGTATGTGAAATTTGCATTACAAAATTCGCCGGGCGTAAGCGAGATTGCTTCCTTCGGTGGATTTCAAAAACAGTACCAGGTAACGCTCAACCCGAATAAGTTAAACTACTACGGGTTATCAACGCAGGAGGTGATCCAATCCGTGCGTGCCAATAACAACGAGGCTGGTGGCAGAAAATTCGAGATGAATGATATCGGGTACATTATCAAGACGACCGGATATTTAAAATCAGTTGACGAGATAGAAAGCATCCCACTTAAGACGATAAACGCAACACCTGTGACCATACGGGACGTGGCCACTGTGCAAATGACCGGCGAAACGCGTCTTGGAATTTTTGACCAAAACGGCGAAGGAGAGGTTGTGGGTGGAATTGTGGTGATGCGGTACGGTGAGAATGCCGATGAAGTGATTGCCGGTGTAAAGAAGAAAATGGAAGAGGTAGTGAAAGGATTTCCCCAGGGAATGAAGTTTAACATCATTTACGATCGCAGCGAACTCATCCAGGAATCTATTTCATCAATCAAGACGACACTTATCGAAGAAATGATTGTAGTATCATTGGTAGTAATTGTCTTTCTCTTCCATTGGCGAAGTGCTGTCAGCATCATCATCCAGATACCCATTACGATCGCCACCAGTTTTATTTTCCTGAATGCATTCGGCATTTCGTCAAATATCATGTCACTCACAGGAATTGCTCTGGCCATTGGAGTAATTGTGGATAACGGAATCATCATGGCTGAAAATTCATACAAGAATCTGTCAACCCGATTTGCAGAGTTAAACCCGGAAAGTAAAGAGTAAGGCCATGGTTAAGAAACTATTTTCAATGAATTATAATAGGATCGAAGAGTCAGAACGACTCCAGATCATCGAACGCTCGTCCAAACAGGTGTCGCGGGGTGTATTTTTTTCAACGATTATTATAATCACCTCGTTTCTGCCTGTGTTCATGCTGACGGGTCAGGAAGGTAAGTTATTTCATCCGCTGGCTTTTACAAAAACATTTATCCTGCTGGTGGATGCTTTCCTTGTCGTAACACTTGCACCGGTAATCATTTCATTTTTCATGAAAGGCCGATTTACGAGTGAACACAAAAATCCAATCAACAGGTTTCTCGAAAGGATTTATGAACCGATGATCCGTACTTGCATGAGATGGAGAAAGACAACCATCGGCGTAAACCTGCTGGCATTGGCCGTCAGTGTTCCCTTACTCATGAGTTTGGGAAGCGAGTTTATGCCTCCTCTTGATGAACAGTCCATTCTCTTTATGCCGGTCACATTGCCGGATATCAGTAACGAGGAAGCAAAAAGAATTCTCCAGGTTCAGGATAAGATCATCGCATCCGTTCCGGAGGTCGACAAGGTTTTAGGCAAAGCAGGTCGCGCCAGTACCGCGACAGACAATTCACCCATCAGCATGATTGAAACCATCATCATGCTAAAGCCAAAATCAGCGTGGCGTGAAGGCATGACTAAAAGTGATATCGTTAATGAGCTCGACGCCAGGTTGCAAATACCGGGCGTCGTTAACGGATGGACACAGCCGATCATCAACCGAATCAACATGTTGTCTACCGGTATTCGAACGGATGTGGGGGTCAAGGTATATGGGCAGAATCTGGACAGCATTTATTCGCTTTCTGAGAAAGTGAAGGAGGCCTTATCCGGAATTGACGGCGTGAAGGATCTTTATGTTGATCCGATCACTGGTGGAAAGTACCTGACAATCAATATTGATCGGGCTGCTCTTGGAAGGTATGGTCTTTCTGTAAATGACGTTAATATGATCGTTGAATCCGCGATAGGAGGTTCATCTATAGGTCAGACCATTGAGGGAAGACAACGATTTACAATCAGCGTGAGAATGGCCCAGGACTATCGCAACAGTATTGAGCAGCTAAGGAGAATTCCCATTAAAACTTCATCGCTTGGAATCATTCCATTGTCATCCGTTGCCGACATGCGGTTTGAAGATGGCCCACCCATGATCAATTCTGAAAATGCCATGCTTCGTGGTGCGGTATTGTTCAACGTTCGTGATCGGGATCTGGGAGGCACTGTGAAGGAGGCAATCGAAACACTGAATGAACAGTTGGGCGCTTTACCTAATGGGTATTACCTCGAGTGGAGCGGGCAATACGAAAATCTGATCCGTGGAGAGCGGACGCTTATCGCTATTCTTCCAGTTGTCATGCTAATCATTTTCATATCACTGTACCTGGCATTCAAGTCCATCCGGGAAGCCTTTTTCAGTTTGATAACGGTTCCCTTCGCACTCATCGGCGGTGCCTATATGGTCTATTTCTATGGTGTTAACCTGTCGGTGGCTGTAGCAGTAGGATTTATCGCTTTGTTTGGGATTGCTGTCGAGACGGGAGTGGTGATGGTGATCTATCTGAACGATGCGATGCAGCAGTTAGTAAAACTGAGAGGTAACAGCCGTGAAACAATTTCAATGGATGAGCTCAGAGAGTTTGTTATAGCTGGGGCTGCGAAACGACTTCGACCTAAGCTGATGACTGTGTGCGTCGCAATGTTTGGTCTTGTACCCGTACTATGGGCGACGGGAGTTGGTAGCGACGTAATGAAACCCATTGTGTTACCTATGATTGGCGGGGTGCTCACATCCTCTACACACATTCTGCTCGTAACGCCATTGATCTTCCTGATGACGAAGGAATTTGAATTAAAGAAATTTGGAAAAATCGAAGTATATGAGAACGGGCACTAAAATATTTCTGTTGGCGATCACTTTCTGTTTGGGATTCACCCGCATAGGGCATGGGCAGGTCATCAGCCTCGATAGTGTCCTGTACCTTATTGATAAACAAAATCCAATGCTCCAGGAGTATGATAGTAAGGTAAATGCATTGAACACATACACCGAAGGTGCTAAAAGCTGGATGGCGCCGATGGTTGGAGTGGGCACGTTCATGACACCTTATCCTGGCCAGGAAATTATGGACGAGGCTGGTAAGGGGTCGGTAATGTTCACGTTTGAACAAAGCATACCAAATCCGTCCAAACTCAATGCTAACAAGAAATACTATGAGTCACGCGCTTCAGTAGAAGAGCAGGGAAGATCGTATCAGTTCAACACCTTGCGGGCACAGGCTAAGGAGTTGTATTACCAATGGTTGGTCGCCGAACAGAAGTTAAAAGTGCTGCGGGAAAATGAAGGGATCATCGCACTAATGCTGAAGCTTGCCCACATCCGATACCCCTATAACAAGGGAACGCTTGGCAATATTTATAAGGTGGAGGGCCGTCTCAGCGAAGTACAGAACATGATCCTCATGACGCAAGGCGATATCGATGATAAACATTATCAATTGAATACGCTGATGAATTTATCTCCGGGCACAAACATAATGGTGGATACTGCCACGGTTGTAAAGTATACACCAGATCAGGTACTTTATGACACAGCCGCGCTGAGTGCGCAAAGAAGCGATGTCAGACAAATTGACAAGACCATCCAGGTCATGCAATTGAATCAGGAACTTCAGCGCTACCAGGCCAAGCCAGATTTTAGGATCAGATTTGATCACATGCAACCGATCGGCAACATGCCGAAACAATTCTCAGCCATGGCCATGGTATCCATTCCCATTGCACCCTGGTCCTCGAAGATGTATAAGGCAGAAACCAAAGGAATGGAGTACAACATTGAGGCAATGCGAAAGGGACGGGAAGCACTGCTGATCGAAACGCGTGGAATGTTAGCCGGCATGGACGCAAAGCTTAGTCGCATGCAACAGCAGCTTGACAATTATCAAAATAAAATCATCCCGGCGCTGCGAAAAAATTATCAGACCCTGATGTTGGCGTACGAAGAGAACCGCGAACAACTCCCGCTTGTCATAGACGGTTGGGAAGCCATGAACATGGCCCAGGTAGAATACCTTGACAAACTTGATGAGTACTACACG
>DASUGQ010000319.1:0-6951 GCA_036273935.1 Cyclobacteriaceae bacterium
GGAATTCAGGGGAAGAGGTGTGTTATCAGGATATGCGCAGGGGCCGGCGCTTCTTGCCGATGTCCCTGAGGTAAAAACTTATGTTCGTACTCACCCCATGTATGGAGGTGCGGTGATTAGTTATGAGCGGCCATCGGGAGATCCGTCAACGTTTCATGAAGACAACAATATTCAATTTGTCGATTCAACCTTTCTGGATGTGTTCACTTATCAATCGATTCAAGGAAATTTAAGCACCGCGCTTGATAATCCGTCTTCGGTGGTGATCACAAAAAGAATTGCTGAAAAATATTTTGGAAAGGATGAAGACCCAATCGGGAAAGTATTGAAAGTGTCTGGTGGCTGGTCGGATGGCGACTATGAGGTTTCTGCAGTAATTGATGTGCCGGAGAATTCTCACTTCCAATTCGATTTTCTCTTTCCAATCCATAAACTGTTGACTAATAATCAATATACGCACGACAATGGATGGGGATGGTATAATTTTATAACGTATGTTGAATTGCAACCTCAAACAGATGCCAGGCGGGTGGAAGAGAAGTTGCCGGCATTTATCGACAAATACCTCGGTGAGGAGCAGGCAAAATCAAATCGCAAAAGTATCCTGACATTGCAGCCGATAAGAGAGATCCATTTGCGTCCCGGGCTTGAGTATGAATCAAGTGCTACGGTAAGCGTTAATACCATCTATTTTTTTGTCGTCATTTCAATTTTTATACTCGCGATCGCCTGGGTGAATTACATCAATCTCTCCACGGCCCGCGCAATGGAACGAGCCCGTGAAGTCGGAATTAAGAAAGCTGTCGGTGCTTATAAGAGTCAACTTATTGCGCAGTTTATTTTTGAATCGATCCTCGTGAATTTGTTGGGCGTGCTGTTTGCCCTGTTAATCGCGATGATGCTTCTGCCGCTGCTTGGACAAATTGTGAACAAGGATTTTTCTTTTGACTTCAGTGACCCGCGGCTCTGGTTGATACTTTTTGGTTTGTTTTTCCTGGGATCAACCGTTTCGGGGGCATACCCGGCGTTTGTGCTGTCGTCGTTTAAGCCAACAGAGGTGCTGAAGGGTCAGGCGGAGAAAATGACAGGAGGACTTTCCCTGCGTAAAGTTCTCGTTGTTTTTCAGTTTGCATCCTCAATGATCCTGATCGCAGGCACCTTCGCAGTTTATCGCCAGATCACCTTTATGCGGGCTAAGGACAAAGGTCTTACGATGGAACAAATGCTTATTGTAAACGGGCCAAGTGTAGTTGATCGTCAAACGGCAAAGGAACGGTTAATTACACTCAAGAATAAATTGAAACAGGTCCCCGGCGTAATTAATGTAACTACCTCGGGGGCTATCCCGGGTGGAGGTTATAACTGGGGAACGGGTATGCGTAAGGATGGAGCGCAGGCTGAAGAGAGTAAAAACGGAAGTGTGGTCTGGGTAGATCCGGATTTCATCGACACTTACGGCATCACCATTTTGGCCGGACGGGCTTTTGATCCTTCGATCAGCTCGGACATGGATGCCGTTCTCGTGAATGAGGCAGCACTTACCTCCTTTGGTTTAGGCACGCCCGAGAACGCATTAAATGAGCGGATGATTTTAGGCGATGATACAACGGCAATTCTTGGTGTATTGAAAAACTATCATTGGAATTCATTGAAGACCGAACACACGCCATTTCTTTTTAAGGCAGATACAATTTCAAGAAGGTGTTATTCGATCCACCTGAATGGAGCAAACATGCAGGAAGCAATAAAAAAGATTGAAGCAGAATACAAGGAAGCCTTTCCCGGAAACCCGTTTGACTATTACTTCCTGGATGATTTCTTCAATAGCCAGTACAAGGATGACCAGCAGTTCGCCAAAATTTTCAGCCTGTTCGCTGCGTTGGCGATTATCATTGCCTGCCTTGGTTTGTGGGGACTTGCTTCATTCAGTACAACACAACGACTAAAAGAAATTGGTATCCGGAAGGTGTTAGGTGCTTCAATCCGAAGTATTCTTTCGCTCCTTTCATGGCAATTCATGAAATTGGTAATCGTTGCCAGTCTCATAGCCTTGCCGTTGACATGGTATGGCATTGATTCCTGGCTGGGTAACTTTGCATTTCGCGTAGGCCTGCAGTGGGACATTTTTGTGGTGCCGGTATTAATTTTGATTTTTATCGCATTGAGCACCGTGAGCGTTCAGATTTTCCGCGGCGCCAGTATCAATCCCGCGAGGATTTTACGTTCCGAATAGAGATTATTGATTCGTCGGGAGATTTCGGCAGAATTTCATTTCCATGTCTTGTTCCAGATATCCTGATATTTCTCCGGGTGCCTTCTGAATTGTGCACTGACAAAGGGACAAAGCGGAACCACTTTAAGGTGATTCTTTCTTGCATAGTCCACCATGGTGTCAAGAAGGGTGACTGCAATCCCTTGATTTTTTAGTCGCTCATTTACTTCCGTGTGATATACAATCAGATTTCCACCAGAGATCCCGATCTCCATTTCGGCCAGTTGTTCACCATTGTCTTCAATGATGAACGCGCCACGACCGTTTTCATTTAGTCTTACTTGTATGTCATTCATTCGCTGGTTCACCATCACTAAACCATCTTCATTACACCGCGCACATACCCCACAGACTCAGCAAGACCAGGTAAAGGGTCGTCACCGTCTTTTTCGTATTCGAACGCAACGGTACCAGTATATTTGATTTTGTTCAGCGCCTTGATTACACCGGGAATGTCAATGATGCCACGGCCGACTTCAACGGGTACCCCATCACCCGTATCTTTGTTGACATCTTTCATATGCATGTCATAAAGGCGATCCTTATATTTTTCGATCATGGCAACGGGGTCTTGCTTAATCCTCTTCACGTGGCCAATATCGATGCAGAATCCGATTCGCTTATCCAGATCTTTGATTTTATTATAAACATCATTTACACTGGAATAAAGGTCGTCACCGGGTCCATGGTTGTGAACGGCAAGTTTGATGTTATATTTCTTCACCTGCTCGTTGGCCAGCGGAAGAAGATCATGATTGGGCACTCCAACAATCATCTCGAGCCCCGCATTCCGGGCGTAGGTAAATGCATTTTCAACTTCCTGTGCAGTTTTCATGTATATAACTCCGGCGCCATACAGGTTCAATCCCGCGCTTCGTACCTGGCCGGCAATGTTTTTGATTTCGTCCCCCGAACTTTCGAGCGGCATATGCATACTTTTTAGTGCAATGTTGGTGAGTCCAACACGCTTCGCCATTGTAATTACTTCATTCAGTTTAAAGTTCCTGAATGTATAAGAGGCCATTCCAAGGCGAAGGTCGACGCTTTCCATTTTTTCGGTTTCCCCGGCCTGTATACCACCCGTTGTAAGGGTTGCCAATCCCGAGAGTCCCACCAGTTTAATGAATTCGTTTCGTGTGTAGCTCATGTCTGTAAGTTTATAGCGATTATAATGCAAATTATTTATTCGTTAATTTTATTGCCTCTTTTAACTTTTCAAGCAGTGTTATTATTTTGTCTTTAGGATCTCCCGGACCGAGGGTTTCAATGGGCAGATAACCCTGATACCCCGAAGCGTTGATAATATCCACCAGTCTCTTCATATCGGTATCGACTTCAGCGCCGTTTATAAATACCTTTTCTTTGATTTGCCAGTTGACAGCGTGTTTTACCGAGCGGGCAATTTCGTCGTAGGGATCGTGCACGCGATAACTTCCGGTATCCAGTATTATTCCCAGCCATTCAGAATGAATCGATTCAATGATGCCATTAATTTCTTCCGCTGTCTGGAGAAAGTCGTTGTGATTCTGCAAGCCGATAACCACGCCATGTTGTTTCCCAAAGTCGACACAGGTTTGTATGTCTTCAACCATCCAATCGGTCACCTGCTGTTTGGTGAAACGCTCATCCTTTTGAGTGCCAGAGAATATGCGAATGACCGGTGCACCAAGTTTAGCTGCTACTTCTACCCAACGTTTTACAAGATCAACTTCAAGTTGCCTCTTGTTAGTGTCGGCTACTGTAAAGTCGTTGCGTACTCCAGTGCCGCTAATCTCCAATCCCAGGTTAAATGCTTTTCGCTTGATGTGGAACAGGTAGTCATCGGAAGGGATTGACGGATATCCTTTGAAGTAATAACCCGTAATGTCAATGCCCTCAAATCCAGCCCCTGCACTGAAGTCAAGTGCTTCATCAAGGGTCATTGTGCCCTTTGTAAGCGGCTCATTCAACGAGAAGAAATTCAGACTCGTTTTAAGTCGCTTCGCGCCTGGCTGAGCGAGAGCATTTGGAATTTCGCCATTTGCAAAACCCATCAGGGCCGGCAAGCCGATCATCGATTTGACGAACGTTCTTCTTTTGAAATAATTGGTCATGGTAAACTTTGAAGCAATAATTTAGAGATTCATGGGCAATAAAAAATACCGTTCATGAATTATTGCAACTTTTCAAAAAGAGGACGCCATCTCTTTGGTGTACCTCCTTCGAGTAAGAACCGGCCCTGATTCGTCGGGGATACCCCCGGCGATGTTATGATGATGAATTTCGTTCTGATGAATGATTAAAGTCTGGCAATCCTCCGGGTTACATCCGGCGCGGGCATTCATAAAGGATAACAAAAACAAGACCCTCAATTTTTATGAACTTCAAGGCATTCATTATCGTACTCGTTGTTGCCGTCGCCCTGCTTTGGATCCGGACGATTTAGGATTTGAGGTACAACTCCTAAAAAATCCGGGTCAGGTCAATCGTCTCACTCAATGTATATATTAATGAGGTGATCCCAGTCATTCGGGATTGCCTCATTGCACGTCAGGAGGATCGATAAGCCATTTCGTAAACAGACCTGGCGTGTGGCCCAAGAAAAACTCTTGCATAAAGCCGAATGATGGCAATACCATCGATGATGAAACTAAGTGCAACAAAAAATGCCAGCGCCATCTGATCTGCGCGGATATGAGAGAAAATTAAATCCTCACCAATGAATGTGGGAGTGATGGGAAAACCTGATGCGCCAAGGCAGGCCAGTAAAAATACCATTCCGATTTTTGGGTGTTTGTACACATGACCGTGGAATTGATCCAATCCAATGTAACCTTCCAGTATCTTTAATCTCAACAGCGCAAGGAGCCCGAGGATTCCAGATACGGTAACACCGCTGAGATAGATATGAACCTGATCAAATGTAAAGTGCTCATTAAAAGATACGCCAAGGGCTATCCAGAAATGGTTCATGATTACTAAAAGCCAGCTAAGGGTTGCACGCGATCTTTCGGTAAATGCCTTAATCACCATAGTCAAACCAATTGTAGAAAATATAAATGGCAGGTATCGCTGTATGGTTGGATCAATTAGATTCTTGTGATATACCATATACAATCCAACCAGGTAAAGTGGGATAAAGAAGAAGAGCATTCTGCTGGTTGATAGAAAATCCATTTTTTTTCCTGTCCATTTCAGCGGATTCCAAAGGTATCGATACATCATTGAGTCAAGGTTCCATTCCTTGAGGCAAAGCATATAAAATGAATACTCCAGTCTTTTTGGAAACGAATCTTCAAAAGTATGTTGTCTCGGTTTGAAGTGATAGAATTGCTCACGAATGAGGTAACTCACAACTGAGGGCGAAACCAATAACTGATAAGTTCTCAGAAAAGCATTTCCTGCAAAATGCCACAACGCAAGATTTTGGAAACCCAGCGCGACCTCTACAAAGATCAACCCGATCTGCGTGAGGGATGCATAAGCGATCTGGCTTTTCACCGATGATTGAACCCTTGTTGTTCCGGCGGCCATGACACTGGTAAGCAAACCCACGATTCCAATCAGGATACGAGTGGAAAGTTGGTGCTCCCAGAAAGGATAGGTTCTTAAGATGAGGAAGATGCCAATGTGCACGGAAAGGGACCCGTAAAAAATTGCGCTTGAAGGCGTGGGACCCTCCATAGCGCGGGGCAACCAGGAAGAGAATGGAAGTTGTGCCGACTTCGCGGCTGCTGCCACGAGGATCATAAGTGAAATAAAAACACCCGTAACACTATGACTTTGAAGTTGCCCGCTGACCAATTCATAGTTGCTCAGTTTCATAAACGTTATGCTTTCATGCCAAAGATGATGGCTCATCCACATAGCAAGGATCAAGCCGACATCTCCGATCCGGTAAATTGAAAATACTTTAACGGCATTCTTAACTGGCAGGTAGCGGTCACGATAGAATGCGATCAGGAGAAAGGAGGATATGCCCAAAAATTCCCACCCGAGAAATAGAGTTTCCAGGTTTCCGGAAAAAATTGTGATTGTATAACCGAGGTAGAATAAATGCAGTGAGCTAAAAAATCGTTTATAGCCCGACTCGCGATGGAGGTAATATCTGCTGTACAAGGTGACCAGGAAAGTCAGCAACGAGCCAACGAAAAGGTAAACAGCGGATATTTTGTCAAACCAAAAATCAATAAAAAACTCATACCCCTGGATTTTATATAAAACCAGTTCTTTAAGATTCAGTGCCGGATGCCCGATAAAGATCCAATAAACCAGGAAGGCCTGAGCCAATATCGTGTGAAGACCTACTACAACAAAAGCTGAAGAGGAAATTAGATTTTCTTTTTTTTGGGGAATCACCAGGCTGATTAACAAACCTGCCAGGGGAATCAGAATAAAAATTTTAAGAAGCGAAGTCATAGATTAATCGTGTTTGTGAGAGCGTACCTTGGTTTAAGCAGCGGGTTCATGTTCATGGCTCTCACCTTTTCCATTATCGTGAAAGACGTACACAGGAAGATTATCGTGATGGGTTTCAAACAAAGTGTTCAGATTATCAACAGCATTCACAGACTTTTTCAAGGGATCATAAGCTTGGAAATTTCCGTCTTTAAAGACGTAAATCATTTTTGTATCCGGTTCAATGACGGCAAGATTTAGCCATTCATTGCTAAACCACTCGTAGGTTTCAGGCGATCGTT
>DASUGQ010000320.1:0-2627 GCA_036273935.1 Cyclobacteriaceae bacterium
CGGAAAAGTCACCTGCATGCGGCCAGCACTTCAGCCCGTGGCCTTTTGCTTCCTGGCTGGTCTTTGGGTGCTGAGCACCTTCAAACTGCTGGAAGGAAAGACTGCCGTCGATGTCTTCGCTTCCGTTGGTGAGCGGGCTGCCATCGGGAACGAAGGAATAAAAATCAGTATGGGCCACTGTGATTGCGCCATCCAGTACGCCGAACTGAGAACCGTCTCTTCGCACGATGAAGATCAGTCCTTCCAGATCGTTTTCATGTTCATCATCAAACGGATGGTCTGTCCAGTCGCGGGGATGAAAGAACGCATAGAGAATATACCAATGCGATGCAGTCTCCGTCACCGAATAGTAGACGTGAGCAGAAAGGTCGCCGGTGGAGAGGTGATCCCAATTATCCGTACCGTCAAAATTACCGTCGTAGTCGAACTTCGTTATAAAATCCGCCTTGGCATTTGAATCGTCCGTATCCTGAAAATGAATGGGTGCCCATCGAAAGGCCAGGTCGGCAAAGAAGGGATCATCACTTTTACAGGAATGGATAAGGAGGAGGGGGACAATGAAGAATAAATATTTCATGATGAGAGGTTTTAACTTTGAATTTAATGGTTACACCTGTGCCGATGCAGCACGAGCGGAACAGTACATTAAGGTAGAGATTGTCGTCCAATGAGGCAATCCCTTTAATCAGTCACGAATGAAATTTTTTCTTATTGATTCATGAGATCCCGAACATTGAGAAGGCTATCTCCGATTTGTGCGGATTCATGCATTGCGCTTATCCTTTGTTACAGTCGTTAGTTGACTGGTTCCTTTCCCACAGCACCGTTGACTCTTAGGCTGTCAACGGAGAAAAACATATTCTCGCTTGTACTAAAGGTGACGATGAAGCCCTTCTTTTTTGTAACGGCAACCTCAATTTGATCAAAATCTGTCGGGTTGGTCAAATGGTTTACGACTTCAGTTGCTATCTCCCTTTCAAAATCTTTTACACTCTTGCGGCCGAGCTCGGGATTCAAAAATGCAATCTTGATCCAGTATTTCAAGTCCTCGGCACTTGAATATGAGAACGGTCTGCCGAGTCTTACTGCTGCGGGATCATACTTTACCTTAAGGTCATTTAAAATCTCATCAGTTGGTTTATCAAATTCAGGTTCAGGTATTTTCATCCCATTTGGACCTTGTTGAAAATCGTGAATGAAATTCTGTTTGAATTCATTCCCGCACCGGGAGAATGCAAGTGCCGCCAGAACTACAATTAACAACGTTTTCTTTTTCATGGTTTGATCAGGGTTAGTTCAACGCGTCGTTCAAATAATACTTTGTGTGGTAGGTTCTTCCTCTTTCAGTTCGTGTAACATCGGTTCGACGTTTGCGTAGTCCCTGACTACTTTTATGGCAATTAATGCGAGTGGGATTCCGATTATATTTGAAATCATGCCAATGATCGTGCTTGTTGTTAATTCGTCAAGGCTTTCTGCCTTGAGAGAATAGCGGAATTCAAATTGTCCAATGATATTGCTGATGATCCAAAGTGTCCACCATATGCCCAGGGTACTGGTCGTAAATTGTTGCCGAATAGCAACTCCATTCTTCGTCAACAACTCTTTTGTCTCATTGTACAATTCTCTCATGATCTGGTAAGGCCTGTATAGACTTATCACAGGAACAAACCAACTCCCTGCTGCCCAGCCTTCAGTTTGAGATAAATAATTTAATTTTAAATGAAGGTTGAAGTAAGCTCTTCTAAACCATTGTATAAACGTTACCGCCGACACGATATAGGCTATCAGGTATATGACGCCCACGATTCCCTCTCTTGTATCATTTGCATTAGCGGCCTCGATCGGGATCTCACTACCATTTGCGGCATGCTGAAGTAAATCATATTGAAGGTATCCTGAAATGAGGGATACAATCTCCATGGCGAGCATGATCCATATTAGGGCAACGGCATTCTTTGCTCTCTGGCCATTTGGTCTTAAGCTTTCCATTCGTGTAGGTTTAGGTATATAATTAATTAGAGGAGCCGGATGTTTGATACTCCCTTTCTGCTTAAAAAATTTCCGGTTGTTGTATTTCTAAAATTCTATTCTTTAAAAAAAGTCTTTTCACCTTTTTAATTGTTGAATACCAATATTTCGAAAAAAGTAAGCTTTTCAAAATTCAAAGTTGTTTAAAATCTTTCGGCTCACCGTTTTCAGGGAGCGCGCTACTTTTAGATCACCATAATGAGTGACAGAACTATGGTGTTTGCCTGTAACTTATTTCAAAAATTCTCCGATGTGCCAGAGAATTCCCGACGGGTCGTGAATGAAACACTCTCTTCCCCAATCATACTGGCGGATTGGCGTCAGTCTCACACCTTCATATTTCGAAGGAAGGTCTAAAGCCAGAAGTTCTTTCCAGTAGCGCTCCAAATCGTCAACCTCCATGAAAACCATGGTATTGTCCACCCAATCCTGGACGTATGCATCCTGCAGGTAAAATCCTAATCCATCGGTATTGAAATAAGACATATTGTGAAATAGAATCTTTTCCTTGAAACCGAGTTCACGATAGAAATTACGCGACACGTCAAAGTTTTTTGCCCCGATAAAAGGTCGAATCGATTTAGCTTTATGTTCCA
>DASUGQ010000321.1:0-7913 GCA_036273935.1 Cyclobacteriaceae bacterium
TTTTGCCGATTCCTGGAAGTATACAGTCGAAGACGCCGCCGTTCTCGGGCAACAGTTTGTTATCAGTCCTTCAATGGGTGAAGACGTAAGGAAAGACGAGAGCAAGCTAAAAGCATTCATGGAGGTTTTCAACAAGAGCGGCGAGTTATGCAAGAAGTCAGGGATGAAATTTGGCTATCACAACCATCATTTTGAATTCAACGAAAAACTGGGTAACAAGACATTGTATGATATCATCATGGAGAATACGGACCCTAAACTTGTCATACAACAACTTGACATTGGCAATATGTACAATGCGGGCGCCAAGGCAGCAGAGATCATGAAAAAATATCCGGGACGATTTGAATCCATGCACGTGAAAGATGAAGTTAAAAGTAATGGCGGTCAGGAAGAGTACGAGAGCGCCGTACTGGGCACAGGCGTAATCAATGTTAAAGAGGTGATCGATCTTGGCAGAAAATCAGGAGGAACAATTCACTTTATCATTGAGCAGGAGTCGTATCAGGGAAAGGCGCCAATTGATTGCATGAAGGAAAACCTGGCAGTTATGAAAAAGTGGGGGTACAAGTCATGATTTATCCGCAGCTCATCGGCCGTGGAACATACATCTGAGATTTCATTTTGTAATGATAATGGAATCGATCTCGTTTCCCTGAGCGTCCAATTGCTGGAGCGTTAGTTTCTTTTCATTGGTTTCGATCCGCGTAAAGGAGTGTCTGTCTGAAATTATTTTTGCCGTGAAGGGAATCCAGTTCTCGGCCGGGGCGTGCGTCCATAGCTTTGCATTATTGGTCATCTCGCGGTCATAGAGTGCACCTCCTCCGGCACCTGTTACAATATATATTATTCCGTTCGGTTTGGTGTTTGTAATACCATCGAACTCCCTATCCAAGACAAACGTACCATTTACTCAGCCCTCGGGAGAAACAACATATTGCGTAGCTTCAGCATTCATCATTGGAGAAAATTTCAAGGGCAAACTTCGCTGATAATTGTGAACATGCCCGTTTAATACCAGATCCACATTCAGGCTTTCAAAAATTGGAGCCAGCAGCATCATGATTTGATAATCATAATGGGCTTTACTGGAATTAAACGGATATGAATAAGATTCATCAAACTTGAGCTTGCTTAGTCGCGAGCGATATAAACGCGTAGTCTTATTGTTCAAATGCAGAATTGTTACTTAGACTTTTGCAGCGGAGATACTTCCGTCGGTCGTGATTGTTCCAGGAGTATATTCGACTTTAAATTTTCCGGGAACACTGTCCGTTTGCCAGATCAAAATTTTCTCTTCAAGTGAGAAGGATGGAGCATTTCCCGGTTGAATATAAGGGGCAACCAGGATTTCCTGCGAAAAGGAACTCCCCACAGGAATACGATCAGCATGCCGACGTAATATTTCAGGCTGGACATTTAAGAACTAATATACCCATTATCCCATTCATCGCTGGCTTGTCCGGCGTCCTTTGCCAAACGATTCACCCGGAAAGCGAGGGGAAATCAGCACTGAGACGCTGACATAAAATCAACCTGGTGCCACGTTTTAAAAATATAACGTAGCACCGGACTGATAGATTAGACTTGTTCGGAGAGCAGGAATGGGGCGCGATAATTTCTCGTAAGCATCGCGTCGGCTTCCTTGTCATTCACAAACCTTTCAGTTTTAGGATCGAAGTTAAGGACCCGTTCGAGCTTGTAAGCAATGTTTCCAAGGTGCGCCAATCCCGATGAAAGGTGCGCCGTCTCAACAGGGCCGTTGAGTTTCGAACTGTCTCTTGATCGCACACAATCGATAAAATTTTTGTAGTGATCGCCGCCTTCAGACCTTGTGGGGCCTGGTTCACGATCCTTACCCAAGTAAGTCTCATAGGTGCTGTAACCCTTTACCACCATGTAGCCTTTGTCACCATAAAAAATATTTCCGATGCCGGCTCCATCTTCAAGATTAGTACACCATGGGCGAACCTCGAACTGAATTATTTTCTTTTGACTCGGATAATGATAGATCGATGAGAGAACCTCGGGAACTTCCTTGCAGTCATCCCACAAAAATTTTCCGCCCATGGAAGTAATTTTTTCCGGTAACCCAACGTCAAGTCCCCACATACAAAGATCTGTTTCGTGAATACCCTGATTGCCTACATCTCCATTTCCGTAATCCCAGTGCCAGTGCCAGTTATAATGCACGAGGTTTTTAGTGAAAGGACGCTTCGGTGCAGGGCCCGTCCACAGATCATAATCCAATCCCGCAGGTACAGGCTCATCAGGAGAATTGCCAATGTCAGGGCGCCATTTGAATACAAGACCTCTCGCCATGTAAACATTGCCGATCAGCCCATCACGCAAATGCTGAATAGCTTCCTGGATGGCTACTGAACTTCTTAACTGGACCCCATGCTGTACAATTCGATCGTATTTTTTGGCCGCCTCGATCATCTTCCGGCCCTCAAGCAAATTGTGCGACCCCGGCTTTTCAACATAAACATCTTTGCCCGCCTGGCAAGCCCAGATGGTGGCCATGGCATGCCAATGATTCGGCGTAGCAACGGTAACGACGTCAATGTGTTTCTTGTCGAAAACTTTGCGAAGGTCCTGCTCGGTCTTCACCTTCTTGCCATATTTTTCTTCAAACTCTTTGGCACGAAGACCGGAAACATTTTCATCAGGATCACACAAGATTGCCACTTCCACATTTTCAAGATTCATCAATCCCTTGATGTGATCCTTTCCCCTGCCATTTACGCCAAGCACTGCGGCATGAATCCGATCATTGGCGCCAAATGCAGTATTGGGAATAATCATAGGACCAGCAGCCATGGCTAACGTAGCCCCTGCTGATTTTTTAATGAATTTTCTCCTTGTCAATTTATGCTTCATAATGTTAATAATTTAAAATCAGATTTTATCAGGACTTCATCCCCGTTGCTACCATTTGTTCAAACACCTTGCGTTGCTCTACCATAGCAGCTACGAGATCAGCGGGTTGCGTTCTGCATTCCAGAAGAATCCATCCTTTATAATTCATCTTCACAAATAAGGTTATCAGCTGCTGATAAGGATAATCACCAATGTTCAGTTCGCGTACATGAACGGTATCACCGAAACGGTCTTTTACGAGATTGAAATTATATTCCAGTCCCTTTCCAATAAGATCTTCGGGGTTGCTATTCCAGCAAACGGCTACATTTTTTTCTGTAGCTACGTCCATAATGGCTTTGATGTTAGGCAGCTCTTGTGTTTCATTCCCATGCACCTCCAGACGAATTTGTTGCCCATAATCAGCTGCAAACTTTCCAAGCTCATTTAGTGATCGACCTATTTGTTCGATGGTTTTTTCATGTGGTATACCATCGTGAAAACCATTTGGTTTTACTTTCACTCCGCTCCCACCGCAATCGTGACTAAGTTTTATATACGCCTTGGTGCTCTCAATCGCACTCTTTAATTTTTCCTGGTCGGGAAAATCATATTGCCCGTTGGTCCCCATGCCGATGAACTTAACAGGGCTGTCAGCAAACTTCTTTTTCACTTCCAATCTATCGGCTGCAGATAAATTGGGTTCCACTTTGTGTGCATGTTCCACACGCAGTTCAATACCAAGCACACCCGTTTTTTCACAATTAGCAAGCAGAGTGGGCAGGTCCCAGTCCTTGCCCCATAAATAGGTACAAAGACCTAACTGCATTTGCGTTTTTTTAAGAAAGGTGGTTGCCAGAACTTCTTGCGATAACAAGCCTAGGGCTGTTAGTCCAGTGGCGGATTTGATGAATTGTCTCCGGGAATGGTGCATTTTCTAGGTTAGATATAAGGTGCTGTCAAAATACATTTCATTCGATTGAAATACAATTAATTTTTCCACGTGTGGCATCCGGCAGATCATCTTGCCTTAGCTGCGCGGGACATTGTCACCGCTTTGACTTGGAATGTCTCACGGTTCACCGAAGCCATCGTTTTACAACAAGTTGCTATACCCGTCAATTTTGATAGGTACTGGCTATTGATAGGCCTACACGATAATTAATCCGGAACGTAGGACATCCAAAAAAATTAATTCGTAATTTTTGGTTTTGATAATGCCCGAACATGAATAAAAAATCGATCATCGAATATGTAAAGCAACATCCTTCCGGAAAGGTGAAAATTGCCATTTCGGATATCGATGGGATATTGCGCGGTAAATACATTTCCGTTGAAAAATTTTTGTCCGTTGTCGATGGGCAAACCGGATTCTGTGACGTTGTCTTTGGATGGGATGCAAATGACTTTGCCTACGAAAATGTGAAGTACACAGGATGGCACTCTGGCTACCCTGATGCTCCGGCAAGTATTGATATTAATACGTTTCGCAAAATTCCATGGGAAAATGATCTTCCGTTTTTCCTGGCTGAATTGACAGACCAAAAAGGCAAACCCGCTTACGTATGTCCTCGACAGTTGGTGAAGAAAGTTTTGAATGACGCAAACAAAGCAGGATATACCCCAATGTTTTCGCAGGAGTTTGAGTGGTTTAACTTTTTGGAAACGCCGCATAGCGCCAACGGAAAAAACTTTAAGGACCTTACTCCTCTTTCGCCCGGCATGTTTGGTTATTCCGTTTTAAGAAGCACTTTACAAAACCCATTCTTGACCGACCTCTTTGAACTCCTCAATAAATTCAATATTCCGCTTGAAGGTTTGCATACTGAAACAGGACCCGGCGTATTGGAAGCTGCTATACATTATGCGCCCTTTCTTGAATCCGCAGATCGCGCTGTGCTCTTTAAATCATCCGTGAAAGAAATCGCCTATAAACACGGTATCATGGCGACGTTCATGGCTAAGATCAGCGAACAACTTCCAGGTTGTGGTGGACATGTACATCAAAGCTTGTGGGACAAAGCCGGAAAGAAGAATCTTTTCTATTCGGATAAGGACAAAGATCACATGAGCGATATGATGAAGTCATACGTAGCCGGTCAACTGTTTTGTTTACCCCATATACTTCCTATGTATGCGCCAACCATAAATAGCTACAAGCGATTAGTGGAAGGAGCCTGGGCGCCTACCACATTGACATGGGCCGTTGATAATCGTACGGTTGCACTTCGTGTGCTCTCAGGAAGCAGCAAGTCATGTCGTCTGGAGACTCGGGTGATTGGGTCCGACGCAAATCCTTACCTGGCGATGGCTGCATCTTTGGCATCCGGCCTTTATGGAGTAAGAATGAAGATGAAATTAAACCAGCCGAAAACTATCGGAAACGGTTATAAGGATTTCTCGAATGGAACCTTACCTGCCAATTTGAAAGATGCAACACAATTGATGAAGAATTCAACTGTGGCAAAAGAAATACTGGGAGAAAAGTTTGTCGAACACTTCACGCAAACCAGGGAGTGGGAATGGCTTCAGCACCTGAAGGCGGTGACGGACTGGGAATACAAACGTTATTTTGAGATCATTTAAAAGTTGCAACGGTTTAAAAAATAACCTTCGCAAAAAATTATTAAATGAATAATCCCGTTTGAATCTTTGTGAATTATTTTGAGGATACCTTTCAAATAGACTGAATGACTTTTGATAAAATTTATCAATACAATTTTCCCACCACCATTCGGTTTGGATCGGGCTCAAGTAACGAACTTGGCGATTACCTGCTGGCAAATCATCTCGCCAGACCTTTGGTCGTTACAGATCCAATCGTGGCGCAGCTCGACTTTTTTAAGAAGATTACTGAGGGTCTGAAAAGGAAAAATATCGCAGTTGAGATCTTCCACGACATCCACAAAAATCCTGTGAAGTCAGACGTTTACAAAGGCACGGATGTATATGACTCAACGCATCGTGATTGTATTATAGGAATTGGTGGTGGCGCAGCCCTGGATGTAGCAAGGGCAATAGTTTTGCGTGTCAATCATCGGGAAGATCTTTTTAAATATGATGATCTGACGGGAGGCGATGTATATGTTACCAATGATGTTCCGCATTTCATCACTATACCGACAACAGCCGGAACCGGAAGTGAAGTGGGAAGAAGTGCTATCATTTCAGACGATGATACCCACCAAAAAAAGATACTTTTCTCTCCGAAACTGTTGGCCAAAATAGTTTTTGCTGATCCTCTCCTCACCATGGGAATGCCTCCCTCCATAACTGCCGCAACAGGTATTGATGCGTTGACTCACAACATGGAGGCTTATCTTGCAAAAATGCCACATCCGTTATGTGAAGGAATTGCGTTGGAAGGTATCTCTTTGATACATCAATCACTCGAAACGGCTGTTAATAATCCGGATGTTGAATCAAAAAGTAAAATGCTTATCGCATCGTTGATGGGCGCTGTAGCCTTTCAAAAAGGATTAGGAGTTGTTCATTCGCTGGCACATCCATTATCTTCTTTGCTGGATACCCATCACGGTTTAGCAAATGCCGTGAATATTCCATATGGAATGGAATTTAATATTGACGGATTCGAACATAAGTTCAAAAGAATAGCTGGTGTACTTGACCTGAAAGAACAAAGCGGCAAAGCCGTTGTCGAATACCTTTTTGACCTTAATACTAAAATTAACATCCCACATAAGCTACGGGAAATTGGCGTGAGAAAAGAACACATTGAAACATTGTCTGATTTAGCTATTGCCGATTTCGCTCATCCTAATAATCCCAAGCCAGTGAGTCGGGCGGATTTTAAAATGCTTTATGAGCGTGCTTTATGAGGGGCAGGAAACTTTTGGTCGGAATCACAGATGGACGATTCTACGAGAACTATGCAAACTGGATTTCAACAAACAATAATGTTGAGTTGGTCCGGCTCGGATATAAATTCGATAATGTTAATGACGTTGGAAAATGTCAGGGCTTATTCATGACAGGAGGTGAAGATGTTCACCCGCAGTTTTACGGTAAGAAAGAATACAAAAAAGAATTTAACCTGACCGACATTGACGTAAGAAGAGACGAGTTTGAATTAAGATTGCTGGGACAGTGGCAAAAATTAAATATACCATTGCTGGGCGTTTGCAGAGGTCAGCAACTTGTCAATGTTTTTTTTGGCGGCACCCTAATACCGGATCTTCCTTCGTTTGGAAAATTTAATCACGCAAAAAAATCTGATGAGCCCCGATATCATAGTATCGCTGTTGATCCTAACAGTCAGTTGCGTCAATGGTTAGGTGCTGATTCAGGCGACATCACCAGCGTTCATCACCAAAGTGTTGATCGGGTGGCAACAAAACTTACAGCCAATGCAATTTCACCTGATGGTGTAGTCGAGGGCCTTGAGTGGCTGAATCCATCATCCGAGGTTTCCATAATGCTTGTCCAATGGCATCCTGAAATGATGAAAGAGGTAGATAGTCCTTTTTCAAAAAATATTCGTGAGCATTTTCTCACAAGTATCCAACATTGATACAACATGCGCATTATTAATCCAGCGACCGAACAAGTAATCGAAGAATTGAAGGAAGACAATTCGGAAAGTATACAATCAAAATTACAAACCCTTCGCCAGGGACAAATCGAATGGGGCAAGAAACCACTGAAGGATCGTGTGGCTTGCCTCATAAAATTCTCAGATCTTTTACAAAAGAATATTGAATCATTGTCTCAGACACTTACATCAGAAGTTGGTAAGCCTTTGCAACAATCACGGAATGAGATTAACGGTGCCACATCCCGTATTCATTGGCTTACTGAAAATGCTGAAAAGTATCTTTCGGACGAAGTGATGGGTACGAATGATACGATGACAGAAAAAATTGTTTACGAACCGTTAGGTGTTGTCTGCAACATTTCGGCATGGAATTACCCTTATCTCGTTGGGATTAATGTCTTTGTTCCCGCGCTTATGGCTGGTAACGCAGTCATGTACAAACCTTCGGAGCATGCCAGCCTAACAGGTTTGGAAATTCAGCGACTGTTAATTGAGT
>DASUGQ010000322.1:0-3901 GCA_036273935.1 Cyclobacteriaceae bacterium
TTTCGAAGAGTTCCTGAATATGCTTTCGCTTGTTAAGCCTTTCGTCTTTTCCAAAGCTAAACCCCATAGGCGAAAATACATTAACGCCGGGGTTCAATGCAGAAAGGCTCTGATTATTTACGCTTGAATGTCTTCTCGTCAGAAACAGTAAGTTTCTTTCTTCCTTTCTTTCTCCGGGACGCAAGAACACGACGTCCATTCGCAGAGGCCATTCTTTCCCTGAACCCGTGTTTATTCTTTCTCTTTCTTTTCGAAGGCTGATATGTTCTTTTCATAAAACCTGTATGTTTCTCGTCATCACGTCAATAAATGAGGGCTGCAAAGATATAGATCATTCATGGAAAAGCAAATTAATGCAAAGGTGAAACCTCTGGAACCCGGAAATCGGGCCGAGATTACTTCTCAACTGTAAATAAGGCATCCTCAAGTGGAACATTCACCTCCAGCGACGTCACTTCTGCCTTAAGGTTTTGAGGACCAAAGCTTTGCACAACCGTATAAGGGAATTTTACTCCGTTTACCTCTTTGTAATCCTGGTAAGAAATTGTTTGTGTCGCTTTTCCCTGTGGAGTATCCATGGTCCTCATGGTTTGCACTTTAAGGCTCGAACCGGCATCAAAATAAACGGAAGCTTTATTACCTGACGGATAGACGTATTCCAGCATGAACGCATCTTTTCCATCCACCTTTTCTACACTTACCAGGTTGACCTTGACGCCCTTTTCCTTGAAAAATAGTTCAGGTACAATGTAGGCATCAAAAATTGTCTCTTCTTTCGTAGCGTCATCCATCGGCGCCTTCTGGCCCATTTGCGTAATACTAATGTCCTGTCCATCACTCACAACCTTTTGAAAGACCGTTCCATTCGCAGCGATTTCAACGACCGCTTTATTGGGTGCTTTTTGAGCACTATTGATAACCAGTTCAGCACCTGGTACGGATGCCTTGCTGCTGGCTTTGACCGTCTTTATCGCCCGGATCTTTTCCACTCCACCAAGCGCGTTGATATAGTTGCCGATAACTTTCTCCGCCGTCAGTCCTGGAGGAAGGGCTGCAGCCTTGGAGGGTGTATAGTTTTCGCCATACATATCATAGTATTTCACCTCGCCAAACTTGCCCAGCTTATCCGCAATCTCAGATCCCTTACCAACTACCAGAATATAGGCGTGATCCGGCAGAACGTATTTTTGGGAAACTGCCAACACCTCTTCTTTCGTGACTGCTGCCACGTTCTTAACATAATTGGCGTAATAATCTTTTGGAAGATTATAGCGAGCGGTATTCAGGGCAAAATTAGCCACCGTCTGCGGACGCTCGAGTGAGCGGCCAAACGATCCTGATAAATAAGCCTTCGCTGAAGCCAACTCCTCATCTGTGATGTGTTCTGTTGAAAGTGTCTTCAACTCGTGCAGGAATTCAAAGACAGCGCTATCCGTGACTTCATTTCTTACGCTTCCTTCAGCATCAAATGATCCCACAAGTTTGTCACTGGTAACTGAAGAATATGCGCCGTAAGTGAAGGCCTTGTCCTCCCTTAGATTTTTGTTGAGACGAGAGGAAAGACCGGATCCTCCGAGAATGTTATTGGCAACGCCAATCTTAATGGCATCAGGACTTCCGGGTTTCAAATCAATCGGATAAGCAATGTTAATAACGGACTGGACCGAGGCAGGACGGTCTACCAAAGCGACGAAAGTCTTTGAAGGCGGTGTCGGCATTTTATAGGTCGGATTTTTTACCTCCCCTTTCTGCCACTTGCCAAAATACTTTTCAACCAATGACTTTGCTGTTTTCAAATCAACATCGCCCACAATGGCCAGGTAAGCGTTGTTTGGTTTGAAGTACGTGTTATAATAGTTCTTACAATCGTCTATCGTTATGGCCTTGACGGTTTCTTCCTTTTCGATCTCTCCGTAGGGATGGCCCTTGCCATAAACCAGGACAGACCTGACATTAGATGCTATCGCTTCCGGATCGTCCTTTTGTGCGGCCAGGCCAGACAGCGTTTGGGTCCTTATTTTTTCCAGTTCCTCAGGGAGAAAAGAAGGATTGAATAGAACATCTGTCATCAGCTCAAGCAACTTGTTGGAGTGCTTCGATAAGCTCGAGGCATAAATTCCATTTGAGCTGGTGTTCAAAGCTGCTCCAATAAAATCCACTTCTTCATCCAGTTGGGCTTTTGTTCGTTTTGTAGTTCCTGTACCAATCAGATCACCTGCGATGGATACATAACCGGCTTTGTTCCCTTCCAGGATTGGGTCATTTCTTAATTCTAACGAAAACTGGATGCGCGGTAACTTGTGATTTTCGACTACAAAAACCTGTAGTCCGTTTTTTAAAGTGAAGGTCTGGTACTCCCCGATTTTAATTTCCCGTGCAGGTGAAGGTGCCGGCGCCTTTGTCCTGTCGACCTGGCTGTAGCCATTGATGCAGATAAAGCCAACTAATAAAATAAATATGATCTTCTTCATAGGATTGTCAACTTTGTGGTGATGCTTAATTACTCTTATCTAATTCTGTTCCTTCCGGCTTGTTCTGGGCTGACTTTGGAAGGTAATGAAGCACTACTCGATTCTCTTTGTTGAGATATTTTTTGGCCACCCGTTGAATATCTTCACGTGTGACCTTCATGTAACGCTCGATTTCAGTGTTAATCAATCCGGTGTTATCATAATACACATGATAGTCGGCCAGTCGTTCAGCAATCCCTGCCATTGAAGCATTTTGCTGTACGTATTGACTTTCAATCTGATTTCGAATTTTTTGGAATTCATGCTCGGAGATCAGTTCATTCTTAACTTTATCAATCTCCGCATCGAGGGATTTCTCCACATCATCAATGTCATTGCCGAGGTTTGCAATTCCGTAAACAATGTAAAGTCCGGGATCTTCCAGCGGAATTGGAAATGCTCCGGCGTTAATCGCTTTTTTCTGTTCGTCCACAAGGGCTTTGTAAATCCGGGAACTTTGGCCTGAACTTAAAACTGTACTAAGCATATCCATCGCATATGAATCTTCCGTTCCCTGCGCGGGAACATGGTAACCTTCTACCACTGCGGGCAATTGTATGTTATCAAACACTACATCTCTGACTTCTTTAGTTTGTTGAGGTTCTACAACCGAAGGTCTTGGGACAGGTTTGGCGCCCTTAGGAATGTCTTTAAAATATTTTGCTATTAGATCTTTAGTAGCGTTGATATCGATGTCTCCCGCTATAGACAAGGTAGCATTGTTGGGGACATAAAAGGTCTTATAGAATTCAATAAATTCGTCCAATTTGGCCGCATTAAGATGATCGAGCGATCCGATGGTTTGCCATTGATAAGGGTGAACCTTATATGCTCTTCGAAACAATTCATAGAAAATGCTTCCGTAAGGCTGATTGTCGATGCGCTGGCGTTTCTCTTCTTTTACCACCTCACGCTGTGTTTCGACCCCAACCTGGTCAATTTTCGCATGCAGCATCCTTTCAGACTCCAGCCACAATCCGAGCGCTACCTGATTCGAGGGAAGCACTTCATAATAAAACGTGCGATCCTGTGATGTGTTTGCATTCAATACTCCCCCCGCGCTCGTGACGTATTTATCAAATTCGCCACGCTTAATATTCTCGGATCCTTCAAATAGAAGGTGTTCAAAGAAGTGAGCGAAGCCCGTTCGGTTTGGATCTTCATTCTTTGAACCTACATGATACAAAACAGTTACGGCCACAATGGGAGTTGTGTTATCCTGGTGGAGAATCACATGTAAACCATTCTCCAGATCATACTCCGTGAATTCAATTTTTCTTGCCTGCCCGTTACTGGCTGCGGCAACAAAAAATATCAATAGTGCTGTTAACAATATTTTTTGCATAATGGGTTTTTGAGAATGTAAAATACAATTTTGAAATGTTAGTCGC
>DASUGQ010000323.1:0-3780 GCA_036273935.1 Cyclobacteriaceae bacterium
AACGAAATGGTTGCTCATTTATAAAAAATATTTTCAGAAGCTGGCAGGCTGATGTTGTCGGATGCAACAGCCGTGGAGTTAATGAAATACAATCGTTATTTATAATAACGGTTCAATCACCTTAACAACATTTCTGGCGACAATCTTATGACCCTCCACATTGGGATGAATTCCATCTGCCTGGTTGAGTTTTGCATCTCCCGCTACGTCCTTCAAAAGGAAAGGTATGAGTGCAGCGTTATTTTTTTTTGCCAGGGCCGGAAATATTTTTTTGAATTTGTCTGTATAATCCGGGCCCATGTTAGGGGGCACTAACATTCCGGCTATCACAATTTTGGATTTCGGTGATTTGGACTTTACCTTATCAATGATCGCCTGAAGATTTTTTTCCGTTTGCTCAAGCGGCAATCCTCTTAATCCATCGTTTGCGCCAAGCTCGAGAACAAAAACGTCAACAGGTTGTCTCAGTACCCAATCAATGCGGGCCAGTCCACCTGCAGACGTTTCTCCGCTCAACCCTGCATTAACGACTTTACAGGACTTTCCTTTTTGAATGAGCGATTTTTCAACGAGTGTGGGGAACGCTTCTTCAGGTGAGAGACCATACCCCGCCGTGAGGCTATCTCCAAAAAACAGGATAACAGGTGGCGCAGTGGCAGCGTGCACAAAAAAGAAGCTCAGCCAAACAATAAACCCCGCTCTTTTGACGACCATTTGAAAAATAGTTTTTGGTTTTGACTTATTCTGAAACAATTTTACAGTATTTAACGATTCTAATTCATATCCGGACAAACAAAAACCATGTCACAAATTGTTCTTAAGGCCGAAAATCTCACAAAAGTTTATCGTTCCGCAGGCGATTCATTGACCGTTCTGGACAATGTCTCTTTTTCGGTAAAACAAGGGGATTCTTTGGCCATCATTGGTCCTTCGGGAAGTGGAAAAACGACCTTGCTTGGTTTATGTGCCGGCCTTGACACGCCCACCAGTGGAGTTGTTTCCCTGATGGACTTCAAACTCAATGCTATGAATGAGGACGACCGGGCTTATATCCGAAACCAGTACGTGGGATTTGTCTTTCAGAATTTTCAATTGCTGACAACGCTCACGGCACTTGAGAATATTATGGTTCCGATGGAGCTAAGAGGTGAGCGGAATGTGGCCGTCAAGGCGAAGGAACTTTTGCATCGTGTAGGCCTCGGCGATCGAATGAGACATTATCCATCACAACTCTCAGGTGGGGAGCAGCAAAGGGTAGCAGTGGCCCGGGCGTTTATCACCGATCCGAAAATTCTTTTTGCCGATGAACCTACAGGCAACCTCGATGAAGAGAATGCGCAACACTTAACGGATCTGTTATTTGGTATGAATAAAGAGCAGGCAACGACATTGATCATGGTTACACATAATCTTGAACTTGCCATGCGGACCCATCGCATCCTCCGGATGAAGAGTGGTAAATTAATAGAGGAAAGCTACCAGCTACCGGTTAACAACTAAGTTGCTGTTGGTTCTGATCAGACAATTTTAAACGCCGGAATTCGTGATAGAGTACATCATCAGACTAAAACGCAAGACCAATTCGATACTCCGCGATCGGTGGGTTTGGGTTATGGCCTGGAGGGATGCCCGACACAATTTTTCGAGGCTTTTTCTTTTTGTGGCTTCGCTCGTGGCCGGTATTGCTGCCGTGGTTTCTCTCGATTCACTCAACAATACCATTCAGAACGACATTGACCAAAACGCGAAGGAACTTTTGGGCGCGGACCTTGTCGTGCAGGCGAATAATAAATTTGAGGAAGAAGTCATCCACGCATTCGACTCAACAGGGATGGAGCAGGCCGCCGAGGCCGACATGGCATCGATGGTATTGTTTCTTCACAATGGTCAGTCGCGCCTGATACGCCTTGTTGCATTTGAAGGAGCGTTTCCTTTCTATGGAAAGATCAAAACACAACCTGAAGATGCGTATGACCTTGTCAAATCGGGAAAGTATGCCATGCTTGACGAATCGCTGGCCAGCCAGTATGAGGTTAGTTCGGGAGATTCTCTTCGGTTGGGAAAAAGCACTTTTGTGGTATCAGGTGTCGTAAACGAGTTACCTGGCGGGGGTGGCATTCTGTCGACATTCACGCCTTCGGTCTACATCGCAATGAAAGACCTCGACTCAACGGGACTCGTTCAGTACGGAAGTCGTGTCAATCATAAAAGATTTTTCAGGTCAGGTTCTGATGAACAAATTAATGAGGTTGTTGCCAATTTGAAACCTTTGCTTAAAAGATATGGCCACTCATTTGACACCGTTCAGGAACAGAAGGAGGATTTGGGAGAAGCGTTTCTATCTATTTACAGGTTTTTTTCTCTGCTTGCATTTGTAGCACTGATCCTCGGGTGTATCGGGGTGGCGAGTTCTGTCCATATTTATTCGAGAGAAAAACGCGACGAGGTGGCGATCCTCCGCTGTCTTGGTTCATCAGGGTGGCAGGCATTCAACATTTATTTTATTCAAATATTCTTCCTGGGAGTTGTCGGGAGTGTTATGGGTGCTTTTGTCGGATTAGGAATTCAGCAAATCATTCCTTTATTTCTGAAAGGAGTGATTCCCTTTGAAGTAGGATTTTCTGTATCGTGGCAATCGCTCGTTTTGGGTGTGACCTTAGGCACAATTGTTTCACTGCTGTTCTCTGCTTTGCCGTTGGTTTCGGTAAGATTTGTGCCGCCCCTTACAGTGCTTCGCGCAAGCTTTGAACCAACAAGAGTTTTTTCCAGAATCAAAATTCTGATTTTTCTTCTGATCGCATTATTCCCCATAGGTTTTGCATTTTTACAGACACGAAGCCTTTTGACGGGCTTGACATTTTTTGCCGGACTGTTGTTGGCATTGGCTTCATTAGCAGGAGTTGCATTTCTGTTGCTGCGCCTGGTCAGGAGATTTTTTCCCCATGGAGCAAGTTTTATTTGGAGACATGCGTTGTCAAATTTATTCAGACCCAACAACCAGACACGCGTCCTAATGGTTACAATTGGATTAGGAGCGTTTATTATTTCCACATTAAATGTTGTTGAGAAGAGTATGTTGAGCCAGGTTGAATTTACCGGGCAGGAAAATCAGTCAAATACTATATTGTTTGACATACAACCTTCACAAAAAGACGGAGTGATCAAACTGATGGAGGATAACAAACTTCCCGTAAAGCAGGTTGTCCCCATAATAACGTGCAGGCTGAGCGAAATCAAGGGAAGAACAATACAAGAGCTACAGGCCGATACGACAGACCGAACGAGGAATTGGGCTTTGACGCGTGAATACCGGGTCACTTACCGCGATAGTCTCCATCATTCAGAGGAGCTGGTTGAAGGCAAAATTCAATATAAAAAGGATGGTAAGGACTCAGTATGGGTAACAATCTCTGAGGGCATGCATGAAAATCTTGATGTAAAGGTAGGTGATTCACTGGTATTCGATGTTCAGGGCGTGCCCGTTAAAGCATTTATTGCGGGCCTTCGTAAAGTGGAATGGCCAAAGGACCCCCCAAATTTCATATTTGTTTTTCCGAGAGGGGTTCTTGAAAATGCCCCGCAGGTCTATGTCACGACGACTCACGTGGATAACCAGGAAGCGGCCAACCTTTTTCAACGCGAGCTTGTTATGCAATTTCCGAATGTTTCCCTGATCGATCTTCGATTGGTTTTGAATACAATAAATAGCCTCTTCGATAAATTAGGTGTTGTTGTCCGTTTCCTTGCGCTGTTCAGCATCGTGACAGGCCTGGTTGTGCT
>DASUGQ010000324.1:0-53065 GCA_036273935.1 Cyclobacteriaceae bacterium
CAATGCATCCCAGCAGAAACAGATAAAGAAATGTGAATCGTATGAACCTGCGCATTTTTAAAATTTGAAATTGTAACTGAATGACGGGAACACCGTTCCTAAAACCGACAGTTTGCTCGCCTTGCCATATCGGTTGAAATATATCGAGTAAGCATTATCCCGGCCATAAACATTGAAAACTGAAATAATCCACTCACCCATCCACCGTTTGTTTCTTTTTGGCTTGTCTTTAAATGTAATCGACAGGTCAAGACGGTGGTAATCAGGAATTCGATACTCGTTTCTTTCTGAATAATTTAACACAGCCAGGTATGCGTCGTAGCTGAACTTTGAGATAGGAATGGTAATGGGGCGCCCGGTACTGTAGTTAAAATTTGCTGACAACACAGTTCTCTCTGCAAGTCTATAATTAAGGATTAATGAAAGGTTATGCGGCTTGTCAAAGAATGAGGGGTAGTAGTCCCCTTCGTTTATCGTCTTAACCTCTAAATCGGACTTAAATTTTCTTAGGCTTCTTGAATAGGTATAAGAAAGCCAACCGTTTAGCCTGCCGGTATTTTTTCTAAGAAGGAATTCCAGCCCATAGGCCAGGCCATCTCCCTGCGCAAGGCCGGCTTCCAGTTTTGGGTTAAGGGTAATATCTGCCCCTTCAATGTAGTCCACAGTATTTTTAATTTTTTTATAAAACCCTTCTAACGAGAGTTCATATTTGTTGTCCTTGAAATTTTTGAAAAGGCCAAGTGAAAACTGGTCACCGATCTCGGGCTTGAGATAAGGACCACTGGTAACCCAATAGTCTTGTGGAGTTGCCGAGGTGGTGTTAGAAATCAAATGAAGATATTGGAAACCTCGATAGTAGCTTGCCTTGATTGAAGTTGTACCGGTTAATAAATAGCGGAAAGAAATCCTGGGCTCAAATCCGTGGAATTGCTTAATGATTTCACCATCGCCGTATGAGATGGTATCGGAAATTGCCGGATATCTGCCTTCAATATTGGAATAATCAAAAACATAAATCTCATCAGGTCCAACCCGGAAGAAATGGGAGTACCTTAGTCCGGCTGATATCGATAGCCTGTCTGAAAGATCATAATCTCCCTGAACGAAAAGTGCGGTTTCAATTTCATTTTGATCATTGATATTCTGGTACTGCACATTTCCTTCAGGGTCACTGGGTTTTATTCGTCCCGGTTCGATTTGAACCCGATTGATTTCAAGCCCACCAAGAAGTTTTAGCCTTTCACTTTGACTGAAGGCCAAATCGTACTTCAATCCAGTTGTGTTAATTTCGTTTTGGTAAATGAACGCGTCGATTTCATCTTCACTGTTAATCTTGCTGAAGTAATTGCTGTTAAAGACACCTAGTGTAGCGGATAATCTCTCATTAAAAGTATGATCCCAACGAAGGGAAAAGTTTAGCGAGCCCCAACTGAACGTCGAATCTGAGGCTAGTTTAAAATCATCATAACTGCTGTACGCAGATAGCGACACAACATTATTGGAGTTAAAGGTGTGGAATAATTTTGCAGTGAAGTCATAAAACTTTGCTGCGCTATTTTGGAGTTGAATATTCTTCGTCGAATGGATCAGCCAATTGGGATAGGAAATCCGGCCGCCCACTAGATAAGAAGATTTGCCTTTGACGATGGGTCCTTCAACGGACAGCCTGCTGGAAATTAATCCCACTCCACCAGTAAGAGTATGTTTTCCTGCATCGCCATTTTTCAGATCAATATCCAAAACCGATGAAATTCTCCCTCCGAAATTTGCCGGTCCACCGCCCTTATACAAAACGACATCACTCACCATATCAGGGTTAAAAGCTGAAAAGAACCCAAATAAATGGGAAGGGTTATAAATTGGCGCGCCATCCTGGAGAATAAGATTTTGCCCTGCTTCGCCACCTCTCACGTTAAACCCTGATGATAACTCTCCCACTGTGCTAACGCCTGGCAAGGTTGTCAAACTCCTTACGGGATCAACTTCTCCCATGAAAGTTGGCAGGGATTTGATCGTCTCGATCGTCATCATTTCAACACCGGTGAGCTCGCGGGTAACGTTGACATCCATGCGCTCTGCTGTAACGACAACGCTTTCTAACTCTCTTGATTCAGCGAAAACGGTACCTTTAATTTCGTTCCCAGTTCCGTATGTGCTAAACCCTACAACATAGTAATGACTTTGATAACCGACGTACTTTATTTCGATGTGATAAATTCCCGGATTAACCTTAAATGAAAAGTTTCCATTGGTATCAGTTAATGTGCCCTGATCCAACTCCTGGACAATAACCTGCGCCCCAATAACGGGCTCATTGTTTCCGCCGTCAATGATCTGCCCTTTTATGGTTGCGTTCCGTTCCTGAGGCAAGGCAAGAAGAAAGAAATCATCTTTACGCATCCCATATTCGTCTCCATCTGATTTGTTGCTGATGAAAACAACATTGTCCTTTACGCGGGTAACCTGAAAGAGCACCAGGTAGCGCTCCAGATACTCCATCAGCCGTTCTCGTTCCGTTATTCCAGCAACAGTCAAGGCTTCCATTTTCTCTTCGTCAAAGAGAAAATCGATTTTATACTTGTCCTCAATTTCTTTTAGAAACTCTGAGAATACGCGTCCATTATACGACTCGTCGACAAATATTTCTTTTACATTTTGTGCTTTGGTCACCCCCCAACTGAAAGCAATCGCCAAAATAATTAGTAAGGATCTATTCACAATTCACGGTCAGCTTACATTTCAAAAGTATCACAAATTTACGCCAATTAAGGTCTTTTTATTTGATTGGTCACCCATAAAGGGTGGGTTTATCCTCCTGGAGAGAGGACACAGAAAATATCGGCAAGGTTGGATTCAGCCTTTTTTTCGGGCAAATCGAACCTTGAATTTGCCTTTTATTTGCCATCCTCGTTATACATCTTTGCGGCATGGAAATTTCAAATAGCCTCCTGCTGCGAACAGCATTATCCCAGCCCGGCGAGCGGACACCGGTTTGGTTGATGCGGCAGGCAGGCCGGATCTTGCCCGAATACCGAAAGGTCAGGGACTCCGTTAAGAATTTTAAAGCGTTGGTGAAAAACCCGGAACTGGCTTGTGAGGTGACCATCCAACCGGTTGATATCCTGGATGTGGATGCTGCGATAATTTTTTCAGACATCCTCGTAATTCCTGACGCGATGGGATTGCCTTACGAAATGGAGGAAAATAAGGGACCGGTTTTTCCAAGAAATATCTCATCGCCTTATGACCTTAAGATCCTTCACGTTGCGACAACTGATGAACTTCATTATGTCATGGATGCAATCAGGCTGACGAAGCGAAATCTTAATGGTCGCGTTCCTCTCATCGGATTTGCCGGGGCGCCATGGACAATTTTTTCGTATATGGTGGAAGGCAAGGGTAGCAAGACCTTTAGCAAGGCAAAGAAAATGTTGTACACCCAGCCTGAGGCTGCCCATCAACTACTTGATCTTATCACGCAAAGCACGATCAACTATCTAAAGGGTCAGGTTGACGCTGGTGTTGACATAATCCAAGTATTTGACTCGTGGGCAGGAGTCTTAAGCCCTGACCAGTACAGTGAATTTTCCTTTCCGTATATCAGCAGAATATGTAATGACATTACCACAGTTCCCAAAATTGTATTTGCCAAAGGCGCCTTCTTTGCCAGAGCGCAAATGAACAATTTAGATTGCGAAGTAGTTGGCTTGGATTGGAATATGGGGATTGCTGAATCAAGAAAACTTCTGCCTGGAAAAGTGCTTCAAGGTAATCTTGACCCCTGTGCGCTGTATGGATCATTGGATGACGTGAGGAGGGAGACCAGGAAAATGCTTGATGCTTTTGGTCCCTACAAGTATATCGCTAACCTCGGTCATGGCTTGTATCCCGACACCAGTGTCGATAATGTGAAGTGTTTTATTGATACCGTAAAGGAATATAGCCAGCGATTGCTATCTTAATTCTCAAGCATTTTTAGTAGTGTAGTTAGTTTGCTTTTAAGATTTCTGCGATCAACAATGAAGTCAAGAAATCCGTGTTCCAGGACAAACTCGGCGCTTTGAAAACCTTTCGGCAAATCCTTACCTATCGTTTCGCGAATTACTCTTGGGCCCGCAAAACCTATTAATGCGCCAGGTTCGGCGATATTGAAATCACCAAGCATGGCGTATGATGCGGTCACTCCACCAGTGGTCGGATCGGTAAGAAGCGAGATATAAGGTACTCCGGCTACATCAAGAAGAGCCAGTTTTGCAGATGTCTTCGCCATCTGCATCAATGATAGCCCGGCTTCCATCATTCTTGCTCCGCCGGATCGGGAGATCATTAGAAAAGGCATTTTATGCTTGAGGGAATGATCAATTGCCCGCGCAATTTTTTCTCCGACTACAGAACCCATAGAGCCACCGATAAAACTGAAGTCCATGCAGCCGATCACAATATTCAATCCGTTCATTTTTCCGTAGGCAGTACGAATGGCGTCTTTTAATTCGGCTTTTTCCTGAGACTCTTTTATTCGTTTGGGGTATGGCTTTGTGTCAACGAAATTCAACGGGTCCCCGGATTCCATATTTGGATCAAGTTCGGTAAACTCGTTGTTGTCAAAAAGAACTTCAAAGTACTCTTTTGAGCCTACCCGAACATGGTAGTCTTCCTCGGGAACGACAAATGCATTGTGCTTTAATTCTCTTGTATGCACAATTTTACCTTCGGGAGATTTGAACCAAAGACCATCCGGTACTTCCCTTTTTGCTTCCGTGGGTGTCAGGATTCCTTTGTCACTACGTTTAAACCATGCCATAGTATTGAGTTAAAATTTAATTGTGCCTATGTATCGGCACGGTGGTTTTGTTTATGCCAAGTCGATACTCTTATCCAGGTAAACGTCCTGAATTGAATTTAAGATTTGTACGCCATCTTTCATCGGGCGTTGGAATGCCTTTCTGCCTGAAATCAATCCCATCCCGCCTGCTCTTTTATTAATTACCGCAGTCCTCACTGCGTCTGCAAGGTCACTCATACCTTTTGATTCGCCGCCGGAACTTATGAGACCCGCCCGACCCGCATAACAATTTATTACCTGGTACCTGCAAAGATCAATTGGATGATCAGAGGTAAGCTCAGTGTAGATGCGCTCGTCAAGCTTGCCGTAACTACCAGCGCCTGTGTTCAGAGCCTTGTATCCCCCGTTGTTAGTGGCAAGTTTCTGTTTGATGATATCAGCCTGAATAGTCACTCCCAAATGATTAGCCTGACCGGTAAGATCGGCGGAAGCATGATAATCAACACCATCTTTTTTAAAAGCATCATTTCGTACATAACACCATAAGATAGTTGCCATGCCACGTTTGTGCGCTTCTTCAAATGCTTGTGCCACTTCAACTATTTGACGCGACGATTGATCCGATCCGAAATAAATTGTTGCTCCTACGGCGACTGCTCCGAGATTCCATGCATCTTCTATTGATCCAAACATAATCTGGTCAAATTTATTCGGATAGGTAAGCAACTCGTTATGATTAACCTTGACAATGAAGGGAATCTTATGTGCATATTTCCGTGAAACTGAGGCCAGCACCCCAAAGGTTGTCGCTACAGCATTGCATCCGCCCTCGATTGCAAGTTTGATTATATTTTCGGGATCGAAATATGCCGGATTTTTTGCAAAAGACGCTCCCGCACTGTGTTCTATTCCCTGATCAATTGGCAGTATAGATAGGTACCCCGTGTTGGCCAGCCGCCCATGAGTAAACAAGGTGTGCAAATTTCTAAGGGTTTGGGGGTTTCGGTTTGATACAGCAAAGATGTCATCAATGAAACCCGGCCCGGGCCGATGCAATGATTCTTTAGTTATTGTTTTGCTGCGGTGATTTAACAAAGAGGCAGCGTCATTGCCCAGAAGTTCTTCGATGTTTAATTTCGTCATAACTAACTCTGGTTCAGTACTATGTGCTAGAGAGGAGGAGCAAAGTTATCAATAATTCAATAGTATGGTAAAAAGGGCGACAAAACAAAAAGCCATCTGACTAGTAGCAATCAGATGGCCCTTGTGAATATTTGGGATCTTAAACTTTCTCCTGTATCCGGGCAGATTTGCCGTGACGTCCTTTCATGTAGTAAAGTTTCGCTCTGCGGACCTTTCCTATCTTAAGCACGTTGATTTTATCAATACTAGGTGAGATAATCGGAAATATCCGCTCCACGCCAACACCATTTGAAACTTTGCGGACGGTGAACGTTTCTCCATTGGTGCCCTTGCCCCGACGTTGAATCACTACACCTTGAAATTGCTGAATTCTTTCCTTGTTCCCCTCCTTGATCTTAACATGGACATTAACAGTGTCCCCTGCTTTGAATGACGGAATTCCTTTCCGGACCTCCGCAAACTCCTGCTCAACAACTTTAATGAGATCAGCCATAAAACTGTTTGGTTTAAAAAACGGAGTGCAAATTTAGGCAAAGAAATGGAAATACCTCGGGTGTGCTCAAAAAAGAATGCCGCTTACTGTTCAAGGAAGCCGGGACGTCGTTCTCTCGTTCGCAGGATGGATTTTTCAAGTTTCCAGGCTTCAATTTTCGCTTCGTGGCCGCTTATTAACACGTCCGGTACTTTCCATCCCTTATAATCTGCTGGCCGTGAGTAAACTGGCGGCGCCAAGAGATTATCCTGGAAGGAGTCACTCAATGCAGATGTTTCATCCGACAAAACGCCGGGAATCAGCCGGATCACCGCGTCAGCGAGGACCGCAGCAGCAAGTTCTCCGCCAGACAGCACATAATTTCCAATGCTAATTTCTCTTGTAATGAGATGTTCCCGAACCCGTTCATCCACTCCCTTGTAATGGCCGCAGAGTAAGATTATATTTTTCTTGAGGCTCAATTCATTGGCTAGTGACTGATTGAACAGCTCCCCGTCAGGTGATAGGTAGATAATATCATCGTAAGTTCTCCTTGTTTTTAAATCACTCAGGCATCGGTCGATGGGTTCGATCATTAACACCATGCCTGCGCCTCCCCCGTATGCATAGTCATCGACGGACTTGTGCTTACCTGTAGCATAGTTCCGCAGGTCGATGATGTCCACCTCAACAATTTTTTTGGATTGAGCGCGCTTCAGTATTGAGTCATTGAAGGGGCTCTCGATTAATTTTGGCAGACAGGTTACTATGTCAATATGCATAAGAAAGTCTTAGCTCTATAAGTCGAGATAGCCATCTGGAAGCAGAACAGTCATCGTCTTATTTTGGTTGTCAATCTTCTTAATGAACGGGCCGTTTACTGGTATGAGGAGCTCTTTTTCCCTGAACTGAATTGATAACAGACGCTGACTACCACTATATATAACCTCCCGGATAGATCCCAATGTTCCGAACGACTCGTCTTGCACAGCAAAACCAATTATCTCGTCATCGTAGAAGTCACTGCCTTTAGGTTTGGGGCGAACCGCTTTCGGGAGGTGAAGGTTTAATTGGGCAATTGCCTCAGCATCCTTTAGGTCCCCGACGCCTTCAAATTTCACATAAGCCTTTTTTCCTTTCATCGAAACTGACTCAATGAAATAAGGCACAAAATGATCTGTAGTTTTTATAAACACTACCTCTGTCGATGACAGCTCAGGTGCGTCAGAATGAATGACGACAGTAACCTCACCCTTTAAGCCATGCGGTCGCGTTATCTTCCCAATAGAATAATATTCTTCTTCCTGGGCCATTATTTTGCCTAAAATAAATATGCCGATGTGCAGAAGCGCATCGGCATAATAAACTTCTTTGCTAAGTCTTAGGCCTGGGGCTCGGTTGCTTCTGCTGAAGGAGATTCACCTTCTTCAACGGGCGCGGTTGTCTCAGGTACGATTGCCTTTTTCCGAATAGCTTCAGCGCGCGCTTCTTTCACTTTGGTTTCGGCTTCTTTTCTTGCCTTTGCGTGTGCTTGTTTTGATTGATTCATCTTGTCCTGACTAGCCTGGATCTTAGCTTCTTTTTCGCTAATCCATTGGGCTAATTTGCTATCGGCCTGCTCTTGGGTAATAGCTCCCTTGATAACGCCAATTTGCAAATGTTTCCGAAGCATTACACCCCGGTATGAAAGCATTGCTTTCACAGTGTCCGTCGGCTGAGCGCCGTTCATCACCCAATGAAAAGCCCGCTCATTGTTGATTTCAACTGTTGCCGGCTGTGTCAGGGGATTGTATGTTCCAAGTTTCTCAATAAAGCGACCATCACGTGGTGCTCTGGCATCTGCTACGACTACATCGAACATTGCCAGTTTCTTACGGCCTCTCCGGGCCAATCTGATTTTAACTGCCATGGTTAGTTAAGATATTTAGGATCTCGTCCAATAAGTTTTTAAAGAGCGCAAAGATAAATTAAAATTCAATTTGGTCAAATTACATTAAATTAATATCCGTAAATGCCTGTATATTAAGTACATTTGCTTAAGCGAGTAGTCAATTTTTATTTATTATCACGCTTCTCTACCTTTGGTAGCTTTTTAAAAATCATGGATAAATACTCATATATATCGAATGCGGATGTTAGTTACCTGGATCGACTATATCAAAATTATAAGAGTGATCCGTCATCCGTTGATTTAACGTGGCAGAAATTTTTTGAGGGTTATGACTTTTCTCAACAAAGATTTGATGAGAAAAACGGTCATGCCGTTATAACTGATGAAAGTCTAACCATCAAGGAAACTCAGGTTAGGAATCTTATTTTTCAATATCGCTCCTTTGGACACCTGAAATCAAAAACCAATCCTGTTCGCGAGAGACGAAATCACAACGTTCACATTGAACTGAAAGATGTGGGCTTGTCTGAGACAGATCTCGACGCAGAATTTGACGTCGGTGCAGAGATCGGCATGGGAAGGACTACCCTTCGAAAAATTGTGGATAAATTGAAGGCCGTATACTTAGGGCCTATCGGGTTTGAATACAATTTCATACGAAATGATGAAGTGAGGCAATGGTTCTTTGAAAAATGTGAGAAAGAATATTATAACTACAACCCTGAATCAGAGGAGAAAAAACTAATCCTGTCCAAGCTGAATGAAGCAGTTGTCTTTGAAAATTTTTTACATACTAAATTTCTGGGCCAAAAACGATTTTCGTTGGAGGGAGGGGAGAATACCATTCCGGCACTTCAAATCATAATTAATAAGTCCGCGGAATTGGGTGTTAAAGAAGTCGTTATCGGAATGGCACATCGCGGCAGACTAAATGTGCTTTCGAATATTCTCGGCAAGACTTATGAGCAGATTTTCACCGAGTTTGAAGGGAATGTTAATCCTGATCAAACGATGGGTGACGGTGATGTCAAGTACCATCTAGGTTATTCGAGTCATATCAATACACCCTCCGGGAACAAGATTTATGTCAAGCTTACCCCTAATCCCTCCCACCTCGAAGCGGTTGATCCATTGGTCATCGGCTATACCCGTGGTCAGATTGACGACGAATACGCTGGCGATGTAAGAAAAGGGATGGCACTTTTGATTCATGGTGATGCCGCCGTTGCAGGCCAGGGGGTTGTTTATGAAATCGTCCAAATGTCAGGACTGCCGGGTTACGCAACGGGTGGCACAATACATTTTGTTATCAACAATCAGGTGGGTTTTACCACTGACTATGATGACGCCCGTACCAGCATCTATTGCACAGACATTGCAAAAATTGTAGATGCGCCGGTCTTACATGTTAATGGAGACGACGCAGAGGCCGTGACTTTTGTGGCAAAGCTTGCTGTAGAATACAGGCAGAAATTTGGAAAGGATATTTTTATTGATTTGCTATGTTATCGCCGGCATGGTCATAATGAAAGTGACGAGCCGAAATTTACACAGCCGAAACTTTACAATGTCATTGCAAGGCATCCTAATCCCCGCGAAATATATGTTAAGAAACTGGCGGAAAGAGGTGATTTCGATCAGACGCTTGCGGATGAAATGGACAAGAATTTCAGGGACCAATTGCAAGACCGATTAAATGAAGTAAAGCAGAAGCCGTTACCTTACAAGCCGCAGAAAGTGGAGGAAGAATGGCAGCAACTTCGCTGGGCCACACCTGCAGATTTTGATCAATCCCCCTACACCGGAATCAAGATGGAGGTAATCGAAACGGTCGGCACCGCGCTTACTTCAATACCAGAAGGGTTCAAACCCCTCAAGCAGGTTGAAAAATTGATCAAGGATCGTAAAGATGCTTTTTTTGAGTCGAAAGTTTTTGGTTGGGCGGAAGCAGAATTGCTGGCGTACGGGTCGCTTCTTTTAGACAAGACACCCGTGCGCATGTCGGGTCAGGACGTCAAGCGTGGGACTTTCTCTCATCGTCATGCCTATTTCTTTGACGCTAACACAAATGAACCTTACTGTGGATTGAATAATCTCTCTGGAGACCAGGCAAAGTTCTACATCTATAATTCTCTTCTTTCGGAATTTGGCGTCCTTGGCTTTGAGTACGGCTACGCGATGTCCTCACCAAGAGCCCTTGTGCTTTGGGAGGCTCAATTCGGCGACTTTGTCAATGGCGCCCAGGTAATGATCGACCAATTCCTTTCCAGCGCTGAGTCAAAATGGCAACGAATGAACGGACTGGTTATGCTATTGCCCCACGGATATGAAGGGCAGGGACCGGAACACAGCAGCGCGAGACCGGAGCGTTTTCTGCAAATGTCTGCCGAATACAATATGATCGTGGCAAATGTGACAAAGTCAGCAAATTTCTTTCACTTGCTGAGGAGACAGGTAGCCTGGGAATTCCGCAAGCCATGTATCGTGTTTTCTCCTAAGTCTCTACTGCGACATCCCGGAGTTGCCTCACCCATCGAAGACTTCACCAAAGGATCTTTCCTGGAGGTAATCGATGACCCGGAGGCAAATGCGAAAGACGTCAGGAGAATTGTGTTATGTTCAGGAAAAATCTATTTTGATCTCCTCGAATTTCAACAAAAGAAAAAAATTAAAGATACAGCCGTCATACGATTAGAGCAGCTTCATCCATTTCCCGAAAAACAATTAAGAGAAGTTCTCGGCAAATACAAATACAATAAGATCATGTGGGTTCAGGAAGAACCTAATAACATGGGACCGCTCTCCTACATCCTGCGCATGATGCCTAAAGACGGCCTGGAATACGTGACCCGCAAAGGGAGCGCTTCGCCAGCAACTGGCTACTCTAAAATTCATAAAATCGAGCAAGAGAAAATTCTCAACAGAGCTTTTGAAATCAACCCTAACGCATAAGAATTATCATGGGAATACAAGTTAAAATTCCATCAGTAGGAGAATCTATTAATGAAGTCACAATAGCCGGTTGGGCAAAGAAGGATGGCGATGTAGTTAAGATGGATGAGGTTCTCGCTGAATTGGAATCAGATAAGGCGACCTTTGAATTAACCGCTCCTCAAGCCGGTATACTTAAAATTATAAAACAAGCCGGTGAGGCCGTGCCGATTGGAACGCTTGTTTGCGAAATTGAACCGTCTTCAAATGGTACGGCGGAGCAACAATCCCCCCAGGTGGAAAAGAAAACTTCTAATGCAGCAACCAAAGTTGATGAGCCGAAAAAACTCTCAAAAACAGGCGCAGTGAAAGAGATGAAAGTACCGGCAGTTGGTGAGTCTATCACGGAAGTAACTATTTCAACTTGGTTAAAAAAGGAGGGTGACCTTGTCCAATTAGATGAAATCATAGCAGAAGTGGAATCCGACAAAGCAACTTTTGAATTACCCGCTGAGGCTACGGGTATTTTGCATATCGTAGCGAAGGAAAAGGAGTCGTTGCCGATTGGAGGACTGATATGTAAAATTGATGTAACCGAAGGTGCACCGGAAAAGCAATCTCCCCTGGAAAAAACAGTTGATACTTCTCCGGGCGACAAATCATACGCTGCTGGACATCCGTCACCCGCTGCAGCTAAAATTCTGGATGAGAAAGGAATTTCCTCCAATCAGGTTCAGGGAACCGGAGTGGGTGGAAGAATAACGAAAGAAGACGCGGTAAAAGCGCAGCCCTCGACCTCCAGGCCGGAAGTAAAAAGCCCACCATCTCCGTCAATACAGCCCGGTGCCAGGGACACACGTTCCGAGAAAATGACTTCGCTCCGCAGAACTATTGCCAGGCGTTTAGTCGCCGTGAAAAACGAAACGGCTATGCTTACGACGTTTAATGAAGTCGATATGAAACCGATCATGGATTTGCGTTCCAGGTATAAGGATAAATTCAAAGAAAAGTATGGCGTTGGATTAGGGTTCATGTCGTTCTTCACCAAAGCAGTGTGTGTCGCATTAAAGGAATGGCCTGCCGTAAATGCTCAAATCAATGGTGATGAAATCTTATACCACGATTACTGTGATATTTCCATTGCGGTTTCAACCCCGAGGGGCTTGGTTGTTCCGGTAATAAGAAATGCCCAGGCATTGTCATTTGATCAGATTGAAGCCGAGATTGCTCGATTAGCCGCGCGCGGTCGTGATGGGAAGTTATCAATTGATGAAATGCAGGGAGGAACATTCTCAATCACGAATGGAGGCGTTTTTGGTTCGATGTTATCTACGCCAATCATCAATCCTCCTCAGTCTGCTATTTTGGGAATGCACAATATCGTTGAGCGTCCCGTCGCAAAGAATGGGGAGATTGTCGTTCGGCCGATCATGTACGTGGCCCTTTCCTACGATCATCGCATTATTGACGGGCGCGAATCGGTGAGTTTCTTATTCCGCTTAAAAGAATTATTGGAAGACCCTGGAAGATTGATTCTGGGTGTATAAATTTTCGAGTCCACTTGAAATTTTAAGTGGACTCTTTTTTAGTGTTTCGCTATAAATAAAGTCGCATGCAATACAATGTAACGGTTATCGGTTCTGGCCCTGGTGGATATGTAGCAGCCATTCGATGTGCTCAACTTGGCTTTAAGACCGCGATAGTTGAAAAATACGCTACACTAGGGGGAACTTGCTTAAATGTTGGCTGTATACCTTCGAAAGCTATGTTGGATTCCTCGGAACATTTTATCAATGCGAAACAGCACTTTAAGGATCATGGGATTGAAATAGCTGAGTTACGCGTAAACCTTGGACAAATGGTTTCAAGAAAAGCTGATGTTGTCAAGCAAAATGTTGATGGCATTGCCTTCCTGATGAAAAAGAATAAGATCGACGTCTATACTGGCGTGGGATCTTTTGTTGATAAGAATACTATTAAAGTCACTGCAAGAGATGGTAAAGAAACAACGATAACATCGGATAATACAATCATTGCAACGGGATCAAAACCGACACCACTGCCCTTTGCACCCTTTGATAAGAAGAGAATCATTTCGAGTACCGAAACGTTGGAATTGAAAGAAGTGCCAAAGCATTTAATTGTAATCGGGGGTGGAGTGATTGGGATGGAACTTGGCTCTGTTTATGCCCGCATCGGCGCCAAGGTCACCGTTGTAGAGTTTCTGGATAGCCTTATTCCAACAATGGATGGAACGATGGGGAAAGAATTGCTAAAAGTGGCAAAGAAAATGGGAATGGATATTTTCGTTGGCCACAAAGTGACCTCGGTTGAAAACAAAGGAAAAGAAGTCGTTGTGAAAGCCGAAGACAAGAAAGGAACGCCCCTTGAATTGAAAGGAGATTACTGTCTTGTAAGTATTGGCAGGCGGCCTTATACCGATGGACTTGGATTAGACAAGGTAGGTATTGATTTGGATAAAGGACGTGTGCCGGTTGATGACCATCTTCGAACTAAAGTCAGCAATATTTATGCAATCGGTGATGTAGTACGCGGGGCAATGCTCGCACACAAAGCAGAGGAAGAAGGCGTTATGGTTGCCGAACAACTTGCCGGACAAAAGCCCCATGTAAATTATCTTCTTATTCCTGGTGTAGTCTATACGTGGCCAGAGGTAGCTAGTGTGGGTTACACGGAAGAACAATTAAAAGAACAAGGGCGCGCTTATAAAGTTGGAAGCTTTCCTTACAAAGCATTGGGTCGGGCGAGAGCGAGCATGGATGTTGATGGACTTCTGAAGGTCTTAGCCGATAAACAAACTGATGAAATTCTCGGTGTTCACATCATTGGTGCACGCGCAGCGGATATGATTGCAGCCGGTGTAACGGCGATGGAATTCAGAGCTTCTGCTGAGGATGTAGCTCGTATGTCACATGCTCACCCCACTTACATGGAGGCATTTAAGGAAGCATGCCTCGCAGCAACAGCTAACCGCCCGATTCATTTGTAAAATATTTTTCAGGTGGAATCAGTTAACGGGCAACATGGTTCATTTTTGACTTTTCAACCAGGATGATTGCCCTGGATTTTCTAATGCTGTATTGACAAAAGGATCTTAATAACAAAGCAATTATCATCGGTACAAGAAATAAATTGAGTTGTTGTGGAAGGCCCTTCCATGTGACCAATATGGCCACCATAATTATGCATGTACCGAGAAAGTAAATCTTCAACCAATTGTAATCCTTGAGTACTAAAAACACGATTATCAAATGTGTGGGTAACGCCCAAAGCAGGTTGAAATTTTTTGCGGCAGCTTTATGGTCAGTAGCAAACCAGAGTAATGTTAGCAAAAGCCCGATCAAACCAACGATTGAGAATAAAACAATATCGAACCATTGCGTCAGTCTTTTCCTTTTTAAGTCCCTTATGGTAATGACTAGTGTAATCGATGCGAAAAAACCGAAGACATAAAACGGATTTGGCAACCCTCCCATGGGATCTTCATCACGCTGGCTGTACACAATTGTTGTTGCTTTTACCAGCGGTTCATCCCTTCCATTTGTTTTTATAGTAGCGTGATCAAAACCTGATTCAATATAATCGGGAAGAAACATGTATTCGTAAGGCGAAGCCCTTTTATCCATTGGCAAGCCAAGGCAGATATCAATGCCCAGATCACCCCACGGTTGTTGTTGCAGATATAAATCTGTCAGTTGGCGAATCGAGTAATTGGTCTTAATATAAGAGCCATCAAAGCGAACCGAATCACCCAATACATTTATTACCACGTCACGAATCCTTGTTGCGCAGTTGTCATAGAAATAGTCATAGAGATACTTTCTGTTTTCCGGAAGCGCGTTCCATTGCAGGTAGTCATATAGCTCTTGTTTTTGTGCTGCTGTAAGATTCAATACTTGTTCGTGAACATAACGGTTATAGTAGATGTACGTATTCTTAAAATCCTGATAGTCATAAACGCCCAGCATATAATAGTTATATCCCCTGGCAAAGTTTAAATAGAAACCCGGCTCAAAACTGAACACACCGTAATTATAAGCTTCGTCGATCTCCTGAACGGGGTCATACACTCTAAAAGCGTTATGGCCGAACGCAGACCAAAGTTCACCCTGCCAGGGACCACAGGTAATGACGGAGATTTGCCCCTCGGGAGATAGTTCCCGTTGAGCTGCTACAGGAACAATATTGATAAGGACGAGAAAGTAAAATAAAAGAATTCGCATCTTGAAGCATTGATCACAACGCAAGATAAAACCATCGTTGTTATTCTGACATATCCGTGTACTTTTGTTTTTCTAAGGCACTTCGGTGGGAACCATAAATGATCATTTGAATTTACTATCAAAGGTTTCGTGGAGGAGATTACGAAACGCATCACAGATCTTTTCAAGCTACCAGCGATCAAGGGCAACCGGTATCCCCGGACTTAAAGGACTTCCAATCGCTATCTCAGTCGAGCCAACTACCTCATGTAATTTAAGATGCCCCGAATGCCCTAGCGGACTTCGGTCATTTACCCGACCGACGGGTATGCTTAAACCAGACCTTTTCAAAAAGGTGATTGACGAACTCGCCGACACGCTCATGTGGTTGACTTTTTATTTTCAAGGGGAGCCATTTCTACATGCTGAATTTCTCGACATGGTAAAACATGCATCCTCCCGGAATATTTATACAAGTACTTCCACTAACGGGCACTACTTAACAGGTGAGACTGCCCGGGAAACGGTGGTATCGGGATTGGACAGACTGATAATTTCAATTGACGGGACGACCCAGGAAGCGTACGAGTCGTATCGTATCGGAGGAATGCTTTCAAAAGTGATTGAGGGAACCAAAAATGTTATTCACTGGAAAAAAAAATTAAAATCAAAAACGCCGCATATAGTCTTTCAGTTTCTTGTTGTTAAGCCTAATGAACAACAGGTTCCGGAGGTTCGTATCCTTGCGAATGAACTTGGCGTCGACGAAGTGATGTTGAAAACCGCGCAGATATACGATTACAAAAACGGATCAGATTTAATACCTGACAACGGCAGATACTCCAGGTATAAAAGAAATTCAAATGGAACTTACACCATTAAAAACCATCTGCTTAATCATTGTTGGAAAATGTGGAGTAGTTGTGTCATTACATGGGATGGAAAGGTGATACCATGTTGTTTTGACAAAGATGCGACACATGTACTGGGGAATGTTTCACGGGATTCGTTTGAATCAATATGGACAAGTGAAAGATATCAATCCTTCAGGGCTTCGATTTTAAAATCAAGGAGCGAGATTGAAATGTGTACAAACTGTACGGAAGGTACCCGCGTTTGGGCCTGATCAGTGCAAATTTTTTTGGAGCGATTTCGCTTTGAATTGCTCTTCAATTTTTTTGATATCGAGAGATCCACATTTGCCACAACCGGAAGCACAACCTGATTTTGCCGTAAGGTGATCATAAATGACTTTGCCGATGTAGGCAACAGCCCCCGCAAAGATCAACATGACTAGAATTTGTTGCATGTGCAAAGGTAAACAATTCCTGATTAAACCGGATACCACCGCGATTGGATTACCTCCAGGATTTCTCCATGAATTTTTCCACTGGTGGCACAAAGCTCGCCCCCGAATAGAAAATCACTACCTCCCTTAAAATCGGTTATTTTTCCCCCTGCCTGCCTTAATATACAGACGCCTGCGGCTACATCCCATGGATTGAGGTTATATTCAAAATATCCCTCCATTCGCCCGGATGCGACGTACGCAAGGTCTATCGCTGCGCTACCAAGTCGCCTGATGCCATGGGTCTTGTAAAGGAATTCCTTAATAATCTCCAGGTATTCGTCTTTTTTGTCGGAGTGGTAATACGGGAAACCTGTTGCCAGGAGACATTCCCTCATCGTGGAAACCGAAGAGGTTTTAATAATCTTGTCGTTACAAAATGCAGGCCCTTCATGAATAGCATGAAAGCATTCATCCCGGCTCATTTCATGAACGACGCCAAGAATGACATCTTCTTTTTTTGCTAAACCGACACTTATGGCAAACAGGGGAAGGCCATGAAGAAAATTAGTTGTGCCATCTAAGGGATCAATAATCCAATTGTATTCCCGATCCTTTGACTCAGCAACAGTACCTTCCTCTGTAATGAATCCAGCTTCCGGAAAAATTTCATGAAGACTTTTCACCAGCATCCGTTCCGCCTCTTTATCAACATAGGAAACCAGGTTATTGAAGTCGGTCTTCTGTTCAATCCTGCTCCTGTCAAAATTTGACCCTTCTTTAAGAATAAACTTGCCAACCTCCCTGCAAATTTCAACGACACTACTTTCAATTGATTGTAAATTCATTTTTGTTTAAAATATTTAAAAGGTGAAGATAATGATCTCGTAGAAAATAAAAACTAATACGATCATGGATCCAAAACTTTGTGTCGTTATGTTTTACCTTCAACAACAACGACTATTTCTCCTTTTATTTCTTTCATACAGAAATAGTCCTTAACCTCTTGCAGAGTGCCATTGATTGTTTCTTCGTGAATCTTAGTCAACTCTCGGGATACTGAGGCTTTTCTTTGACCTCCAAAATGCTCGACAAACTGTTCAAGCGTTTTGATAAGTCGGTACGGCGATTCATAAAATATCATGGTTCGTTCTTCCTCTGCTAATTTTTTGAGCAATGTTAAACGGCCTTTTTTATGAGGAAGGAAACCCTCAAAAACAAATCGGTCCGAAGGCAATCCTGATTTAACAAGTGCAGGCACGAAAGCGGTTGCACCAGGAAGGCATTCTACCTTTATGTTAGCCGCGATAGACGCGCGGACCAATAAGAAACCAGGATCGGATATTCCAGGCGTACCGGCATCTGATATTAGCGCAATTGTTTCGCCATCCTCCATCCGTTTAATCAGCCCCTCCAGCGTGCGATGTTCATTGAAATTGTGAAAACTCTTCAACGGTCGCTTTATATTGTAGTGCTTCAAAAGAATACCTGAAGTACGGGTGTCTTCAGCGAGGATGAGGTCAACGGCGTTAAGCGTTTCAATCGCACGCAAGGTTATGTCACGCAGGTTCCCTATTGGTGTGGGTACAATGTAGAGCGATGTTTTCTGCATCTATTCAACAAGGGAGTCGATTGCAGCAGCGAGTTTGTGGTCCTTATCGGTCACCTTGTTCCCGGCATCGTGGGTAGATAATTCAAACGAAACCTTGTTCCAGGTGTTTGTCCACGTAGGGTGGTGATTCATCTTTTCAGCAATAATGGCCACACGAGTCATAAAGCCAAACGCCTCTGAGAAATCCTTAAACTGAAAGGTTCTCTTCAATTTATTATCTTCTTCCTTCCACATAAGTAAATAATTTTGTGAATGATGACTGAACTCTTTAATAATCCACAGGTAAGGTATAAGAATCTTTACGTGTGACCGAATTGATCGCTATAGCGCGATGATACCATTTATCCCTTCCACCATTTCATAAACTTTTATGACAGCATCCGCCGAAGGGCACATCATCTTAATCGTAAAACTGGAGTAGTTGCCATTTGCAGAAACACGTTCTGATATTTCATGATCGGGGAAAAGACTTCTCAATTCCGTCTCCTTGCCTTTAGGGACAATGAATTTAAACATGTATAACGATGGCCAGGCATAATGCTCGTCTAACTTTTCCCGAAACATATTCAACCACTCTTTATCCATGGTATAAAAACGACGAAGACCTGTGCCATCACTGATACAGGTCTTCGACTTCAATTCAATTGTTAATAGAATTTGTAGCGCTCATCTTCAATATTTGAACTTTCTTTTATTGCGTCAGCGATGTTGTACGTTGTCCGGTTGGAAATGGTTTGTTGCAATTGCGTTTTGTACAAACCATAGTCTGCAATAGCAGGTGCAATGGTTTTATTTGACATCTCAAAAATGGTAACACCATTTTCACCAGCAAACGGTTTTGACCGTTGACCGTTTTCCAGTGAAAAGGCAGTGCCCAGTGCCACCGGGTCAAATCCTATACCTGGAAGAGAACTGCTGCTCAATTTAAGCTCATTGTTTGTATAGACACTGGCATCTTTTCCGAAGGAGCTTGCAATTTCATCCAGGCTTCCCTGAAGTCCGCTTAATTTTTCAATAATCACTTTCCCTTTTCGTTCATTTTTTACCAGCGGTGTGATTTCTTCTTTCACCATTTCCAACGACTTATAGCCTTTCTCAATTTCTCCTGTCATGACGGCTACAACAAATTGATCACGGAGGTCAAAGACCTGGGATACTTCGCCGATTGATGCGTCACGGAACAACCATTGAACGATCTGCCGCGCATCTCCAAGAATTCCAATTCTCCTGTCGCCTGTTCCAATATTGTTGGCATCCAGGACATTTAGCCCGTCTTCATCTGCCTTCTTTTTAAACTCCTCAATTCCCGATAAACCGGATTGGAACGTTTCTGCTTTCCGGAGGGCGTCATTGATAGAGGCATCACTCGGAGTAATTTCACTTTCAATAACCCCGATCTTGTATGCAGTGTTATCTTTCAGGTTGGTAACATCGATAATGTGAAAGCCGAATTCTGATTCAACGATATGATTCAACAGGCCTGTTTTCGTTGCATTGAACACAGCATCCTGAAACGGTTTCACCATCTGCCCGGTACTAAACCAGCCCAGGTCTCCTCCACGGGAGGCAGATCCCGGGTCTTCACTTGCTTCACGGGCCTTGGTGGCAAAATCAGCACCCGCCTTCAGTTCCTTCAGAATATTATTGGCTTTTTGCCGCGCTACGCTCTTGGTTACGATACTGTCGCTTGTCCATTTAACAAGGATATGACGTGCTCTCGCGGTGTAAATGGTATCTTTTCCGGCGCTTGAAATTTTAACGATCTTGAAGGTATTGCCATCAACGAAAGGTCCGAAAACTTTTCCCTGTATCAGGCTGTCAGGATTAATAAAAGGGGGGAGCGTTGTTGGTGTATAACGCGCAAATGCATTTGGATTATCCGAATTGCTCGTTGCAAATAAAGAGTCATTGGGTGTAGTTTTAAACTCTTCGGCAAGTGTTTTCAACTCCTTACGAATATCAGCGGAGTCTGCTGCCGACGGAACGACCGGGAATGTTACGTAACTCAGGTCGGCGGTGTGATCAGTCTTATAACGCTCCTTGTGCTTGTTGTAATAATCCTGAAGGTCGCTATTACTCACATTGACTGATGAATCGCTGATAGCAAAAAAAGGCACATATAAATATTTCACTTCTGCGACATCATTTTGCACATGATATTCCCGTTCTGCCTCTGCCGACGTTACATAACTGGTCTTAACGAGAAGGTTTTCATATTTTAACCTTGTTCTTGCCGGAGCGAGGCTCTGTTGAAATGATTCCCAGCGAAAACGATCTTCGCTTCCCAATGGTTGCTGATTGATGTACTGAAGGTATTGCACAACTTTATTTCTATCGAACTGTCCCCTTTCATCCAGGAAAATCGGTGTGGAGCGCAAATTCTCATCGACATTTTTACCTTGAATCATGTCCCATACTTCTTCACCGGTGACTTTAACGCCGAGCTTTTCGTATTGCGATTCGATGGCGTATTTGGCCACCAGCAGTTCCCACGCTTGTTCTTGCAATAACGGGGTCTCACGTTCGCTGGGGGCGCGATTGAATGTGAGCCTGTAATTGGTTTCACGCTCTTGAATAGCGTTTTGAAATTCTTTCAATGTTATAGTGCTTCCAGCAATTTTGCCAACATTATTGCCGCCAAGGAGAACCGAGTTCTTCCCGAGCATGTCACTCAATGTGAAGGCAGCAATGGCAACAAATACGAAAACGACCACCCAGGCCCCTAATTTGTTGCGCAACGTTCCAATCAATGCCATAAAATAAGGTTATGCTTTAAGGAAACCTCGATATCGCCCTTAATTTGAGGTTTCAAAGTTTATAAAGACCGCAAATTTAACTGGTAATGTCTATTTGAAAAATATACCCGGAACTTTCCGGCGAACTTTTTTTTAACGCCCGTTTTGTTGTTAATCGGGTCGTAGTCAAAGGTTGGGAGGTATCTCATTCATTTGCCTGTTCAATTACCATCATTACGATATCGATGCGATTATCAAGCGTAGACTGGATAACAAAGGAATAGGGCGGGACGGATACTTTGTCCCCGGGCTTTGGGATATTTTCCGTGTAAGCAAGGATGAGCCCACTCAGGGTTTCATAATCTCCCTCCGGCAAATGCCACTGATAGGCTTCATTAAGATAATCAACTTCAAGTCTTGCGCTCAAGAGGTAGGTTCGTTCATCGATCTTTTGTTCTGTCAGATGGTCTTCATCGTGTTCATCTTCAATTTCACCAAAGATCTCCTCTATGACGTCTTCCATGCTGACCAGTCCAGAGGTTCCTCCGAATTCATCAAGAACCACGGCAAGACTTTTTCGTTCGTCGATGAATTTTATCATTAACTCATTAGCCAGCGTCGTTTCAGGAACAGAAATGATCGGCGTTAAAATCTCTTCTATCGTTTCAGGTTTCTTGAAGAGTTCAGACGAATGACAAAAACCAATAACATCGTCTATCGTTTCGCGATAAATAATGATTTTTGAGTGACCGCTTTCTACGAATGCCTCTTTTAATTTTTTAATGCCCTCGTCAATTTCGATCGCGACAATTTCGGTTCGGGGAATCATGCATTCCCGCACACGAACCGATTTAAATTCCATCGCATTGTGAAATATTTTTGTTTCAAGTTCGACGGTATCTTCCTCGTCTTTCGCCTGTTGTGTGTCTTTGATGAAGCGATTGATGTCCGTTAAGCTGAAAACAGGTTTTTCGTCCGGGAAGTCGGGTTTGAACATTTTTATCAATGCTCTGGATAGGGAGAACGTAAGCGACACCAAAGGGAGGAGTAGTATGTGAATGACCAGGAATGGTATTGCTGAAATTTTCAAACACCGGTTTGGATTGATGAGAAAAATGTTCTTCGACAAAAATTCAGCAAAAAAAAGAATCAGCACAACAGACGTAAGAGACACAATCAGCATCGCGACGACGTTGTTGTTGAAGGCAGCTGGAAGATCTTTGATCAGGGGATTCAATAGCCTGGTAACAAAAAACACAAAGGACACGAGGCTCAGCAGTTTCCCAATGAGAATTGTGCCGTTGAAATACGAAATCTTTTTTATAAAGTAGGAAAATATTTTACCTCCAAGTATGCCGTGTTTTCCCTGTAGTTCAATCTGCAATTTATTGCACGACTGAAATGCGACTTCGACGCCGGCGAAGAATGAAAAGAAAAGCAGGGTAAGCACGGCGGGAAGAATCAGATCGGTATCCATTGGCTATTTTCGCTTTCTAAAGGTATACACAAAAAACAAAAGCGTGGCCACCATAACCGCCCAATATCCCTGACTAAAACCTAATACCATACTCTGGTGAACAGCAATAATCACAAATGCTGCTGCTGTGGAAAGAATCAGTATATCGAATAATTTCATGCTTCCGCGTGAGGTACAAGTCTATGACAGAAGATAATGGATTGTTGAAGGCTTAGGAAGCAAAAATAATCAATTTTGAAGGTCCGGTTATGGGCAGAGTTCCGATGATCTATTCATTTATTTCCAGGGTACCGCTCGGTTTCAAAATCTTGTAGGAGGAAAGATCCTGCTTTGCCTCAAGTCCTTCACCGTAGATCACATCGCTTTGCAGACGAATGGTCACAAATTTTTCCGTGAAAATTTTTTGATCTTTGGGTTTCCAGTACAGTTCTTCTGAATTGAGTTGTTCATTTTTCTCGATGTTTTTTACCTCAACATTCCCCTGTCCGCGCCACTGATCCTCTTTCTTGAAATAATAGGCATGATTGGCACGTAGGGTCGACGATATGCGCCCGAACTCGTTGTAAAATTCAAGATAGAGACCCTTTGGAAATTCCTTATCTCCGTTTTGATACTCATACACCAGGGCAGCAAGCAGTTTAACTTTGACCAAATCATTTTCGGTGTAGTAGTGCTCTACATTTTCTGCTTCACTTATGGGACCTTCATAGACAAGAATCTCCTTCGTGCCTGTGTCTGTACAAGAGGCAATTAGATAACCAACGACCAGGAATATTAAATAGCGGTACATTCGTAAATTAAAAAGGCCATAGGGTGCTATGGCCTTTTGTTATTTTTGTCGTTCCTCAATTACGAGTTCTCCAAATGGTGGATTCATTTATCCAACACCCGACTTTTGTGGCACTTCCTGCAGCGTAGTTTCTTTCGAATATTTCTTCCTTAGACGGAAATCCTTCTTTGGCCTGTGCCATTTTCTTTGATTCTCCGGCCTTCTGATAATAATCATAGGCAATCAGATAAACCTTCCGGTCATCCGCCATATTGTCTTTTTCTGCACATTCATTGAAACTGTTCATGTACAGGTCTCCTATTTTTTCATACGCTTCTTTGTTGGCGGGGTTTGCTCCGATTGCCTGGCGATAAAGTTCGCGTGCCCCGGCTTTGTCGCCTTGTTTGGCATTAATACTTCCTAACAAAATTAAGGTCTCTGCTTTATCTTCATTTGATGATGCAAGAGGAAGAGCTTTTTTCAAAAGCGATTCAGCTTTGGTGTAATTTTCTTGCGCCAGATACTTGATCGCAAGGTTTTTAGCAATACCAAAATCGGGATTCGTCTCCAGGACTTTTTCACCTGTTTGAAGCCACAATGGATCGTCTGTACATTTCCCTTGCAGCATGTAGTAGAAAATTTTCTTGGCTAATTCAGCGTCATTCGGATTGGCTTGATACTTTGGCTCTAATGTCTTTTTTACCATAGCACAATCAATTACGACACCACAATTAGCGAAAATATTATCAATGTCAGATTGATATTTTGCGTACTTATCTGTGGGCTTACCTTCACTTCTGGCTTTCTTCGTTTTAGCATCGATGATCTCGGTGATTTTTTCATAGCGATTAATTACATCGTCATCGGTAAGGGTTTTGAATTTCACTTTATTGATTTGAACCGTCTGCATGTAAGGAATCAACGTTCCATCCATTACATCATTTCCATTTAATTCAACAGCCTTATCCATAAGCTGAAGAAGGTCCTTTGCCTTGTCTGAATTGATTAAATAAATATATGCAGCAAGGGCCTTACGATTGGTGATTGAGGCTTCTTCTCCGCAGGGCGTATTCTTAAGCCGGAGGTCATAAATTATCATTAATGAATCTGCGTACTTCGCTTTCTTGGCCGCATTTGTTTCTTTCTTCGCAAGACCATCATATATGTCGGCACCGTATATGTAAAGCGCCTTATTAAGATCAGGGGCGTTGGTAATGAGCCAGTTCAATGGAGGTATTGCTGCTTTGAAGTTGCCATTGTTCTTGTTGTCTTTTAGCAGCACCAATGATTCTTCAGCTTTAGCCTTGTCTGCAGGCCATTTGTAATCAGCACCACATTGCGCGGAAGCTGAAAAAGCCATTGAGACCACCAAAGCAAGAGACACTAAACCTGACCATAGAATTGTTTTCATATTTTGTTTCATTTCTAGTCGAACTTTCTTTTTATGAACCACTGGTCGTTCAGGGTAATCCCGAAGTATACTTTATAGTAGGTTTCTTCTAAAATGTTTTCTGATTTGTTTCCCCGTTTTCCTACTCTAAAGGCCATATTCAAACTTGAGCGGCCAGCAGGCACGGAAAATCCAAAATTAATGCCAAAATCCTTAACCTGCCTATTATTTACCAAAAAAGGATATTTTTCCATACTGACGCCCCCACGATAGGTCATTCGCTTAAAGAAGTTATCGACAGCATAGATATCTGGCGTTAGCTCAAATCCGGCCATGGCGGCCCAGGAAGCTGTTAGCCCCTGTTCATCCTCGCTGTCAACGCTCTTGAAATCCGACCAGTCCTGATAATGAAAATCGGCTCCAAAAGTCCATTTATAAATCTTGCCCACAGAGAAGCCAAATCCAATTTCCTGGGGTATGTGCAGGCTGCCATAAACCGATTGAAGGGTAAGAGAATCGATTACGTTATCCAATAGGTCGTCCCGCGAAAATTTCACCGTCTTCTTGGTATTGAGATTTGTAGCGAACGAATAAATCGCCCCTGCCGCAAAAGTATATTTCCCTCCAAACACCGAATCCAACTTATAAGAAATCCCACCGGTAAACATGAAATCTCTCACGTAAGTCTGTTCAGCAACAGAGACTTTATAAGTAGCGGGTAGGGAAGGGTCATTTACATAGTTCGAATATTCATTGTTTACAGAACTGAATATATAAGCGGCCTTTAGACCAAGCGCCAGGTTGGGGGTCAGCTTTACGCCATTTGACCAATACACCTGTGTAAGGCCTCCTGAGCCTACCTCTGTAGTTGTAGCAGTATTCGTGCTACCCATTATCGGGTCCTGATACTGTAATCTGTAATCTACGTTGGTGTATGGCATTAACCCTATTGAGGAAGTCCACTTTTCTGGTTTGATTGGAAAAGACATGGCCAGGTAATTCAAATTGCCTGCTTGCGATTTTTCACTAAGGGTATCAGAATTGATTTTTTTAGATTCAAAGATTATACCGGCTTCGAATATCGTGAGAGTATTATAGACTAAAAGCGCAGGATTTTGATTATTCAAAAACCAGTATTGTGGCGTTCCGATCCCCACACCCCCCATTCCCTGGTTGTGAACCATTGCATTTCCATAACGCTCGCCGATGCCAAATGTCGTGAACGGTGATTCCGCTGCCTGTCCCAGGGTTCTGATTGAAATGATTGTGCTGAGAATGAAGAGAGGTAAATACTTCTTAACGATTGACATTATAGATCAAAATGCTGTTTAACCCGATCAAGACTATGTTTGGGCTCGCAAATATGGAGGCTTTCAGTTTGTTTTCAAAAAACGGCCCATCACCACCGGCTAAAATCACCTTCAAATCATGATATTTTCCTCTGTATTGCTCAATTATTCCATTGATTTCGGCTGTCATTCCATTTGCAACTCCGCTCTGGATGCTTGTTTCTGTGCTGTTTCCGATAAGCGCTATATTGTCTACCGGTTCCACGAGTGGAAGTCTGGACGTGAACGTATGAACAGCTTTAAAACGCATATTCAAGCCAGGCGATATTGCTCCACCCCAATAGTTTTTTTGGTCATCAACGAAATCATAAGTAATACATGTGCCCGCGTTTATGACAAGAGTGTTTTCATGAGGGAAAAGTTTTATTGCACCACAAATTGCCGCGAGCCTATCCATCCCTAAAGTCGAAGGTGTTTGGTAATGATTGTTGATTGGAATGGGAACATCCGGATTTAAAATGATTTTTAGGCCGTCCGTTAGCACGTTGGCGATTATCTGGTGCGGGTCAACATTAACCGAGCTGATTATGACATTTTCCGCAAGATTATTTTTTAAGAAATTCTCAAGCGATAAAGAGTCGTTGAAACTATGCCTCTGCTTCAACTCATGCTGATCAAAAATTCCTACCTTGGCCGCCGTGTTTCCGTAGTCAATGATCAGGTTCATGTTTTAAGCATTAAACATAGATAAAGACAATCGGTAAAATTATGGAATCGCCAGTGAAATATAAAGTGATCGGATTAATGTCAGGTACTTCGTTGGACGGCGTTGATTTGGTATGCTGTACCTTGAAACTGAGGGAGGGTAAATGGGTGTACGTTGTTGAGGCGACGCAAACGGTTCGATATTCACCTCTGTGGAAACAAAAACTGGCAGGCGCCCAGCATCTCAGTGGTGAAGCGTTAATGTTGCTTGATATCGAATATGGGAAATATTTGGGTGTCTTAGTGGAAGCATTTGTCATGAAGAATAGGCTGCGCGGGGTCAAATTCATTGCTTCACATGGTCATACTATCTTTCATCAGCCGGTGAGAAATTTCACCTTTCAATTGGGAAACGGAAACGCCCTGCATGCAGCGACGGGATTCCCGATTGCCTGCGATTTCCGGAGTCTTGATGTGGCGCTGGATGGGCAGGGCGCACCGCTTGTTCCGATCGGTGACAGGGAGTTGTTTGGTGAATACGACATCTGCCTGAACCTGGGCGGAATAGCCAATTTGTCAATGGACTCCGGTCACAAGCGGATAGCCTATGATATATGTTTTGCCAACATGGGGTTGAATGATCTTGCATCAAAAGCGGGAATACCTTTTGATAAGAACGGAACATTGGCGGCTGATGGTGTCCTTGATCAGTTGATGCTCGGAGATTTAAAAAGTGCTTACGAAAAGTTTCGGAAAAAAAGACCATCGCTCAGCTTTGAGCTCTATCAAAAAGTTATTAAACCCATTCTTGATCGTGATCACCTGTCTGTTAAGGATCGATTGACAACCTTCGTGGAGTCCATCGCCCATGAAATTTCAATCGCTATCCCGAGGACGAATAAACAATTAACAATGTTGTGCACAGGTGGAGGGGCCTTCAACTCATATCTAATGTATCGCCTCGTAGAGATGTGTGAAGACCGCATTTCCATAATAATTCCTGATGAGAACGTGGTAAAATTCAAGGAGGCTATCGTATTTGCCTTCCTCGGCGTGTTGCGTGTGCGAAATGAGATTAATTGTCTCAAAAGTGTGACCGGCGCAAAACGTGATAACAGTGGGGGTATTTTGATAGGATTCTGATCACAAATAATCACCACAATTTAATTTTGAATTTAACCGTCATTTAATATTTTGTTCCTTTGACCAAACCCCAATTTGACATCATTTATGAGCATGAAGGAATTGCTGGAGAAATTTGAAAACAAGAGAGCGGAAATCGTTTTCGAATGGAAGGATGCGGAGACTGAAGCGGAGGGCTGGGTCGTGATTAATTCGTTGCGTGGGGGAGCCGCAGGAGGCGGAACGCGAATGAGATCGGGACTGGACAAACGTGAAGTGGAGTCACTTGCAAAAACGATGGAGGTTAAATTTACGGTTTCCGGCCCACCTATAGGAGGGGCCAAATCAGGCATCAATTTCGATCCAAATGATAAAAGAAAACCTGGCGTATTAAAGCGCTGGTATGCCGCCGTGATGCCTTTATTGAAGCATTACTACGGAACCGGCGGGGACTTAAATGTTGACGAAATCACGGAAGTAATCCCAATAACAGAAGATGTTGGAGTGTGGCATCCACAGGAAGGTGTTTTCAATGGTTACTTTAAACCGACCGAACCACAAAAGGTAAATCGTATTGGTCAGCTTCGGCAGGGAGTTGTAAAAATGATTGAGGACGAACGCTACACGCCAATGGTGAATAAGAAATACACAATTGCCACGATGTGTACAGGTTTTGGTGTTGCCGAGGCCGTTAAGCATTACTATGACCTATGGGGCGGAAACATAAGTGAAAAACGCGCAGTGATCCAGGGCTGGGGAAACGTTGGGGCTGCCTCCGGATTTTTTCTTTCCCAACTGGGCGTAAAAATAGTTGGCATCATGAGCAGTGAAGGAGGATTGTTCAACCAAAAAGGTTTTACATATGAGGAAATAAAGGATCTGGTGATTTCCAAACGAAACAACAAGTTGGTTTCTTCTGAAATGCTGCCTTATGGTGAGTTGGAGAAAAAAATCTGGGATCAGGAATTTGAAATTTTTATACCGGCCGCGTCTTCAAGGTTGATCACGAAAGAGCAGGTTGACAGGATGATTGCTTCCAAACTTGAAGTGTTTTCCTGTGGTGCAAATGTTCCGTTCGATGATCCTGAGATTTTCTTTGGCCCTACCGGCTTGTACGCCGATCAGAAATTTACGGTCATTCCCGATTTTATTGCCAACTGTGGTATGGCGAGAGTATTTGCCTACCTCATGGAGAACCAGGTGAGCATGGAGGACCATTCCATTTTTGCTGATATTTCGCAGACAATCCGCAATGCTTTGGTGAGAACATACTCCATGAATCAAAAGAAGACGGGTATCGCGCAGACTTCTTTCGAAATTGCAATCAGGCAACTCTTGTAAAGTGATTAATGACCAAATAGGGGTTGGATGATAAGATAGGCAACGGCTCCGCCAAAGTAACCCAGCATGGCCAGAAAGCTGATCCTTTTCAAATACCAAATGAAGTCTATTTTTTCCATGCCCATCACTGCCACCCCCGCGGCTGATCCAATGATGAGGATACTCCCTCCAGTGCCGGCACAATAGGCGAGGTATTCCCAAATCATATTATCCATCGGATAGGCGTCGAGGCTATACATTCCCATACTGGCTGCCACGAGGGGCACATTGTCGACTATTGCAGAAAGTATTCCGATAAGGGTAATAATAATACGTTGATCGCCAAACGTCTTATCCAGCATCATCGAGAAATGATGCAATACTTGCATTGATTCGAGTGATCCGACTGCGAGTAGTATGCCCAGAAAAAACAAGACACTGGGAACATCAATGCGGGAAAGTGCACCTGCTGCTGTATAATTTTTTTTAACCGCTTCGTCGAGTTCGGGATGAATTAACTCTGAGACCACCCACAGGGTTCCAAGACCAAGAAGCATTCCGATATAGGGTGGAAGATGAGTAAGCGTTTTGAAAATGGGGACAAAGACAAGTGCACCCACGCCAAGGGTTAGCATCAGCTTTCCGCCAGAGACCTCTTCATGCTTTTTAACATGTTGGCCATCACCCTCGCCCAGATTGCCTTTCAGCTTAAAGCTAAGGTAGATTAGTGGGACGATCATGCAGACGACGCTCGGCACGAAGAGAACTTTTATGATGTTCACCGTAGAAATCTGTCCGCCAATCCAAAGCATGGTTGTTGTTACGTCACCAATAGGGGTCCAGGCTCCACCTGCGTTGGCCGCGATTACAATCATGCCGGCAAACGTTAATTTTAGCTCTCGTTCATGAATCAGTTTGCGAATCAGCGATATCATGACAATGGAGGTCGTAAGATTGTCAAGGACGGCTGATAAAAAGAAAGTTACCCAACAAATTATCCAGAGAAGTGAGCTTATTTTTTTTGTCTTAATTCTGTCGGTGATAAAACGAAACCCGTGGTGCGCGTCGACGAGTTCAACGATGGTCATTGCGCCCATCAGGAAGAAGAGTATTTGTGAGATCGCGCTAAGGTGCTCACTTAACTCGAACCCGACGAAATCATGATAAATTTCGCTTTCGGTTAAAGCCGTGATCGCATCGTGTCCTTTCTCAACCTTAAGCATCTCCAGAAATGACGAGTATGAGGTACTGGTTTTTACGGATTCGCTCGGCTCAGAAAGAATGAACAGTGTCCAACAGATAACGCCAGTTAAGATTGCCGTTGCTGTCTTATTGATTTTTATGGGATGCTCCAGGGCAATACCCATGTAGCCAATTACAAAGACGACAATGATTAAGGTTTCCATAGATTGCGTGAGAATGCTGAAAAGATGGGAATTTTTAAGCCCATGTTAAAATGAAATCGGCAATTTCTGCTCAGCTCAATGAATGGTGAAGAAGATCAGGTATACGGCGGCGCCCGCGAAATATCCGAGTGCGGCCAGTAGCGAAATCCTTTTCAAGTACCAGATAAAATCAATTTTCTCCATGCCCATAGCTGCCACACCAGCGGCTGAACCGATCACCAGAAGACTTCCACCAGTTCCTGCGCAATAGGCAAGATATTCCCAGATCATATCATCCATGGGGTACACATCAATACTGTACATCCCCATACTCGCTGCCACCAACGGAACATTGTCAACAATGGAAGAAAGGATTCCAATGAGGGTTATGATAATTCGATTATCACCCAGCGTGTGATTTAAATACTCCGCAAAGTTATGGAGCGTATTCATTGCTTCCAGAGAACCGACTGCAAGCAGAATACCCAAAAAGAAAAGGACACTTGGCATGTCAATTTTGGACAGGGCGTGAGCTGCCGTATATTTCTTTTTAATGCTTTCATCCAAATCTGGATTTATTAATTCAGAAACGACCCAAAGAACGCCCAGGCCTAACATCATTCCGAGATAAGGTGGTAAATGTGTAACGGTCTTGAAAACCGGTACCGATACCAAAGCCAGTATACCCAGTGTTAGCATCAGATTGCTGCTGCTGATTTGATGCCTTTGATGGGAATCATTTCCCTTTTCTTCATGAAGACCAAGCTCACCTTTCAACGTAAAATTGAGATAAATCAGGGGAACGATCATGCAGGCAACGCTAGGGGCCAATAAACTTTTGACAATAGCGGCGGCCGATATTTGTCCCCCAATCCACAGCATCGTTGTGGTCACATCTCCAATGGGAGACCACGCGCCGCCAGCGTTAGCTGCTACGATGATCATTCCGGCAAAGAATAATCTCATCTGCCGATTGGGGACCAGTTTTCGAATCAATGAGACCATCACGATTGTCGTGGTGAGATTATCGAGTACTGCTGAAAGAAAAAAAGTGACCCAGCAAACGATCCATAATAACTTTTTTGGACTCTTGGTATTTATTCTGTCTGTGATGAACTTGAATCCCTGGTGGGCATCAACCAGTTCAACGATGGTCATTGCACCCATTAAGAAGAAAAGAATCTGTGAAATTTCACTTAAATGTTCAGCGAGCGAAAAGATTACATACTCGCGATGACCTTGTTCGGCGCTAAGAACCTCGCCCTTCGCATGTTCGCTCAAAAAAGATGAATAATGTTCGCTGTGCATGAGCGACTCGGTGGGGCTCGAAACCGCAAACAAAGTCCAGCATAGTACACCCGTCAACAGAGCTGTGGCCGTTTTATTTATTTTAATTGGGTGTTCGAGCGCTATTAAAACGTACCCAACAACAAAAACAGCGACAATGATCAGTTCCATCAGATCAGGTTTAGGTCCACTAACGTGTTTTAATAATAACCTTTGGAACTAACTCCAGCAAATTATTTTTTATCACCAAACCCAAAAAATATTGAAGGCGAGAAATTTTGTCATGAAGATAATCTCTCCGCTCTTCACAAACCATGGTTATTTTAGTCCGAATACGCCCTCGTTTAAGGCGTTCAAGGCACTGTTTTTATATGATGTATTCACTAACACCGATACATTATTATTGCTTCCACCGCAAGAGACCATGCGGATCGGTATATCTTCAAGCGAATCGAATATTTTTTTCAAAACGCCCTTACTTGAGGTAATGTTATTTCCGACAATTGATATGATCGACTGATTATAATCAATTTCGATTGTACCAAATTTTTTTAATTCGGCTTCTATAAGTGGAAGATTGGTATTGTTATCAATGGTTACGGACACAGCGACCTCCGAGGTGGTGATCATGTCAATCGGCGTTTTATATTGTTCAAAAACTTCAAACACCCGACGGAGAAAACCATAAGCCATTAGCATTCGTGACGATTTTATTTTTATTGCGGTAATACTATCCTTGGCAGCTACCGCCTTAAATACACCTTCACTTCCCTTGCTCGTAATAATTGTTCCCGGTGCACTTTCATCCATTGTATTCTTTAAGCGAACTGGCACATTGAATTTCTGCGCCGGTACAATGGTTGATGGATGCAAAATTTTCGCCCCAAAATAGGCAAGCTCTGACGCCTCATCAAACGTAAGCTCGGAGATCGGATAGGTCTTCTTTACAATGCGCGGATCATTGTTGTGCATTCCATCAATGTCCGTCCAGATTTGAATCTCTTCCGCCTGAATGGCAGCTCCAATGAGAGATGCTGTGTAATCACTGCCACCGCGTTTCAGGTTGTCGATCTCATTGTGGTGATTTCGGCAGATATAACCCTGCGTTATGATGACCTCCACGTTCTGAAGAGAACTTAGCAAAGGCTTAAGTCGAACCGAAATTTTCTCCAGTTCTGGTTCTTCATTTTCATCGATCGACATGAAATAGAGGGCGGGAAGAAGTCTTGATGCAACTCTTCTTTCCTGAAGGTGCTGATAGAATAATTCCGTAGAGATCAACTCGCCTTGTGCCAGTAATTCGCGATAGCTTTTATTATCAAATTGTCCCGCTGCAAGCAATCTGATGAAAATAAAAAAACGACTTACGATTTCCTGCCCAATGGCATGAAATGATTCGGTTGTGAAAAGATCCTTTATGAAAGACTCATAGTGTTTTTCCAGTCCACCAATTTCTTCTTCGGCCTGTGCGGCTCTGGCACCTATCAGGTGGTCGCCAATTCTTACCAATGCGTTTGTTGTGCCGGAAAGAGCAGATAATACAACGATTTTTTTTCCTGGAATGGCCAACACTAGATCAGCCACTTTCTTCATGCGTTCGGGTTTACCTACCGAGGTGCCACCAAATTTTAGTACTAACATGTTAACTCAGGTATTAGAAGGACGGCAAATATAGATAGGAAACTGTTTTTGATCAGCCGTGCTGCAAAATTATTGTAAATAGCTAACGCACATTCGTACCAAAAAAGAAACCTCCCTGATTATTTCAGGGAGGTTTGCCAGGCTTGTTTTATTTAGAACTACTTTTTGTCTTTTACCTCTTCAAACTCTACATCGGAGACATCGCCCTCAGTTGACGAACCGCCAGATGCCGTGCTGCCTGCTCCGTCCTGGGCTCCGCCAGCTTGCGCGCCGCCTGCCTGATAAATCTCGGCCGAAGCTGCCTGCCATGCGGCATTTAACGAATTGAGACTTGATTCAATACCGGCTACGTCCTGTGCCTGGTGAGCCTGACGAAGCTTGTCCAAAGCACCGTTAATAGCAGATTTATTTCCTTCCGAAAGCTTGTCACCATATTCTTTCAATTGCTTTTCTGTTTGGAAAATCATGGTGTCGGCCTGGTTGAGTTTTTCAACTTTTTCCTTCGCCTTCTTATCCGTGTCAGCATTGGCCTGGGCTTCTTCCTTCATACGCTTGATTTCAGCGTCAGTTAATCCGGAAGAGGCTTCAATTCTGATCTTTTGTTCTTTCCCTGTTCCTTTATCCTTTGCCGAGACATGAAGGATACCGTTCGCGTCGATGTCGAAGGTGACTTCTATCTGTGGCATACCACGTGGTGCAGGAGGAATTCCATCCAGGTGGAATCGCCCGATCGTACGGTTATCTTTTGCCATCGGCCTTTCACCTTGCAGGACGTGGATTTCAACTGAAGGTTGGCTATCTGATGCTGTCGAGAAAACTTCCGACTTCTTCGTTGGGATTGTTGTATTCGATTCGATCAATTTTGTAAAGACGCCACCTAGTGTTTCAATTCCAAGTGATAACGGAGTAACATCCAACAACAGAACGTCTTTTACTTCTCCTGTCAACACACCACCTTGAATCGCTGCGCCCACGGCAACAACTTCATCCGGGTTTACACCTTTAGAGGGTTTCTTGCCGAAGAATTTTTCCACCTCATCCTGAATTCTTGGTATCCGTGTCGATCCACCGACAAGGATGACTTCGTCAATCTGTGAGGTTGATACCCCTGCATCTTCTACTGCCTTGCGACAAGGTTCCAGGGTTCTTCTCACCAGATCATCAACAAGCTGCTCAAACTTCGAGCGGTTTATTTTCTTAACAAGGTGCTTCGGAACACCATCTACCGAGGTTATGTAGGGAAGATTTATTTCAGTCTCCATGGAGCTGGAAAGTTCGATCTTGGCTTTTTCAGCAGCTTCCTTAAGGCGTTGCAATGCCATTGGATCCTTTCTCAGATCAACGCGTTCTTCGCCATGAAATTCATCGGCGAGCCAATTCATTATGCGGAGATCGAAGTCATCACCACCAAGGTGCACATCACCATTTGTTGACTTCACTTCAAAAACACCATCGCCAAGTTCAAGAATAGAAATATCGAATGTGCCACCACCAAGGTCGTACACAGCGATTCGCATGTCTTTATTTTTCTTGTCCAGGCCGTAGGCTAGTGCCGCCGCCGTAGGTTCATTGATTATTCTTTTAACATCAAGTCCAGCGATTTGTCCGGCCTCCTTCGTTGCCTGGCGCTCAGCATCGTTAAAGTATGCAGGTACCGTAACTACCGCTTCGGTTACGGTCGTTCCAAGATAATCTTCTGCTGTGCTTTTCATTTTTTGAAGGATCATGGCAGAGATTTCTTGTGGCGTGTAAAGCCTGTCACCAATTCTTACGCGAACTGTGTCATTGTTGCCACGCTCCACCTGGTAAGAGACGATTTTCATCTCTTCTTTAACATCATCGTATTTCTTACCCATGAATCGCTTCACGGACATCACTGTATTTTTTGGATTCGTTATGGCCTGTCGTTTTGCTGGGTCACCAACTTTTCGCTCGCCTTTTCCTTCGTCCAGGAAGGCTACAACGGAGGGTGTCGTTCTCCGGCCCTCGCTGTTGGGGATTACAACGGGTTCGTTGCCCTCCATCACAGCCACGCAGGAGTTCGTTGTTCCTAAGTCTATTCCAATAATTTTGCCCATGGTTTATTAATTTATGTTGTCGTATCAATTCTTAAGTACGGATTGGAATATCAATGCCTATGCCAAGGGGGATTTCATGCCAAATGAGTGACACAATGTCAGCCAAAATTTTTGGCTGTTAAATCAATAGGCCGTAAGGAACGAATCGTTTCATTGAGACCATTCCGTCGGCGTCCTATCCCAACGATGGTTCTTTAGCTTCAACCGCAGTGACTCTGCTAACTTCTTTCCGTCACTCGTTGATATGTTACTTTCGACATGCTTCAACTTTCTCATCCCTGGAATGATGGTATGAACATCATCATTGCAAAGGATAAATCGAAGAGCCATTTCCGGCATCGTCATATCTTTTGGAATCAGTGGACGCAAAGCTTCGGCATGATCAACACTGGCGCTGAGGTTTTCAGGAACGAAGTATGTAGATCGCCAATCATTTTTCGGGAAAACTGTTTCCTTTGTTAGTGTTCCCGTTAATGTTCCTTCGTCGAAAGGAACCCGCGCAATAACACCGATATCCAGCTTGCGACACAACGGAAAGAGGCTGTCTTCGGGATTTTGATCAAAGATGTTGTAGATTACCTGGACTACATCAACCAATCCGGTTTGCAGGGCCTTCAGGGCATTATCTGGTTCCCACCGATTTATGCTAATACCAAAGTGTTGTACTTTCCCTTCCTTCTTTAATTTTTCAATCCCCTTTTTCCAATCATCGTGATCTGTCCAACTATCATCCCAAACATGAAATTGTTGCAAGTCGATTGTTTCGATATTCAGATTTCTTAAACTTTTCTCTGTATACTCAACAATATGACTTAACGGGTAACAATCTTCAGCCTTATATTCAGGTTTCGCCGGCCATTTAAAATTCTTCGCAGGGATCTTGGTAGCGCAATAGAGTTTTTTAGCAGGATTCCGTTTGACCAGCTTTCCTAATATCTGCTCACTTTTCCCATTCGCGTAGGCCCACGCCGTATCGTAAAAATTACAGCCCAATTCTACGGACAGATCAAGTGACTGTTCAACTTCCTTTATATCAGAGCCGGTCCATCCAGCCAATCCCCACATTCCATAGCCAATTTCACTAACCTCCCAATTTGATCTTCCAAATCTTCTGTAAAGCATTTTAATTCATTTATCTGTTCTGCAATTATCTAATATTCGGTACTTAAATACTGCATCATCTTTCAATATATCAAAGAATTGATTCAGATATTCTTTCATGTCCTTTACATTCCGATCATCAAACTGGCTCGCATAGTCGTCAATGATCTTGATAAATGTCGGCTCAAGTTGCAGAAACTCCTTCCGGACCTGCTCCATGACGTTGTCGGGTTTGCAAAATCCGCGATAAACTCTTTCGCGTATATCGCCCGTTCCCAATTGAGGTGCGTTATTCCTGGCGTAGTCGGCATTCACAAAACCTGACATATCAAAGTCATAAGACAAGGGAATATATTTTTTGTCAAACAGCGCATTACTGTTATGTTGATACACTGCGGACCAATCGGCATTGCCAATCATGTACTGCAAAAAATCATGTCGGGCGGCATGTAAATCATCGAATGCGCCTGGAGCAACCTTAAGATTCTTGACCAGTTTTGAATGTGTGCGCTCAGCGACCAGTTGATTATCCTCAACGAAAAAACAAAGGAGTTCATACTTTCTTGATTTGTCCTTCTTAGAAGTTTCCGTGAGTTCCAGATTAGCGAGACGTGTATTAAAGTGGTAGGGCGTTAGTGCTTCGTAGAACTGGTAGCAAAGGTATTCCTTCAATATCAGGATGTTCTTGTCGCTGTTGTTCAGACAAGGGACGACCAGCTTAAGCGCACGGTTACTCTCAAAGAGCGTAGACTTAGCACTTTGCTTTTTAAGCTTTAGCTTGAGCGGTGGGAAGTAGCAATGTTTCAACCGGAAGTTTCCTCTTACTCTTGTCTGGACCGGCATCTCTATCCATTCGCCTGATTGGTTTTGGTAAGAAAATTTGCCTGAGTTGAAAGTGGAGTCATTTGTGTTCTTTTTAATAAATTTGATTGATCCGCTTGCCTGGAGATGAAGTGGTTCCTTAGATTGGAATAATGGCGTAATTACCTCCGATTGCCCGAAAACCAGCTGACCGGTGACTAGCGAAAGGCAGAATAACAAACCTAAACCGTGGGAATACATTTGTGAATTCTTTAAGGAACTACATAAATATAAGGACTTTTGTAATCCTTTTGCTTTCTCAGCTTTCATGTTATGTCGCCATTAAATTCAATTTCAAACTTCGATTTGATTTCGTATTGTTCGGATTAGCTATTGCGTTTCCGTTGGGATTTTCCATACAATCAGCATTCAAGCGGCGAGAAAAAGCGCTTGAATATCTGAGTTTATTCAAGGCCGGCTTATTGGCAATACATTATTCATTTCGTTTGTCGGCAAAATTAGGAGGTCATCAAAAGCACAACGCCAGGTCGATCCTGACGGAGATATCTGACAGGCTCTCGCTACAACTGCGGAGTTTTGATGGCAACATGAAAAACATGCAGGATCAGTTTGATAAAATTTTTGCTTTTGTTGAAGAAAACAGGGAAGACATTTCAGGCCGAGTGGTTATTCGCGTCGTGCGCTATATGGAACACGTTGCTGAGGGAACGGGCTACCTGCTAAGCCTTGTCCAGCATCGAACGATGGCCGGCCTGAGACTTTACGCGATTATATTTATTACGTTTTTTGTCATGCTCCATGGTCCCTTATTGTTCTATCGTTTTGAACACGCTTTGCCGCTTTGGGTCGTTTATGCTACCGGAGCACTCTCTTCGTTATTGTTGATAACACTTTATAACTTCCAACAATTGATTGAATATCCCTTCAATCAAAAAGGCTCAGACTATATTAAGCTTGATGAATTCAAATTGAATATTTAAGGCCCATTTCGCCTGGAGGGACTATTGCGGACACGATGTTCGTTCCGCTAACAATGATTACCTTTGCGCCCGAATTTATTAGTCATGAGTCTAGAGCAGGAAATTGAAAAACGAAGAACGTTTGGCATTATTAGTCACCCCGACGCGGGTAAAACTACGTTAACAGAGAAGCTTCTGCTATTTGGTGGCGCCATTCAAAAAGCCGGGGCTGTTAAATCCAGCAAGATAAAAGACCATGCACGGTCTGACTGGATGGAAATTGAAAAACAGCGCGGAATTTCTGTCGCCACTTCTGTAATGGGCTTTAATTACAATGGAACAAAGATTAATTTGCTTGATACACCCGGCCACCAGGATTTCGCGGAAGATACCTACAGAACTTTGACGGCGGTTGATAGTGTGATCATGGTGATCGATTGCGTGAAGGGCGTTGAGATTCAAACAGAGAAACTCATGGATGTTTGCCGTATGCGCGATACGCCTGTCATTTGTTTTATAAATAAACTTGACCGCGAGGGGAGGGATCCGTTTGAATTGCTGGATGAGATCGAAGACAAATTAAAAATCAAGGTTAGACCGCTGAGCTGGCCGATCAGCATGGGGAAAACATTTAAGGGGGTGTATAGTCTTTATGAGAAAAGTCTTCATCTGTTTACACCCAGCAAGCAAACGGTCGAGGCAGGAATTGAAATATCAGACATTAATAGCCCTTTGCTGGATGAGTACATTGGTGAGAATAATGCAAAGCAGCTTAGGCACGACGTTGAGTTGATCGAAGGTGTTTATGCAGAGTTCGATGTGAATGATTACCTTGAAGGAAGGGTTGCTCCTGTTTTTTTTGGAAGCGCGGTAAATAATTTTGGCGTAAAGGAATTGCTGGATACATTCATTCGCATTGCCCCTCCACCCAAACCAAGGGAGACCACCATTCGAATTGTTGAGCCCAATGAGAGTAAGTTCACGGGCTTTGTCTTCAAGATTCACGCCAATATGGATCCAAAGCACAGGAATCGCATAGCCTTTGTGCGGGTCTGCTCCGGCATGTTTGAAAGGGGAAGTAATTATTATCACGTAAGGCAGGGAAAAAGTTTACGATTCTCTAATGCCACGGCATTCATGGCCCAGGATCGGGAGACCGTCGACGAAGCCTGGCCCGGCGATATTGTCGGTATCTATGATACGGGTAATCTTAAAATCGGTGACACCCTTACACAAGGTGAAAAACTTATGTACACCGGCATACCCAGCTTTTCACCTGAAATTTTTAAAGAAGTGGTGAACCGGGATGCCATGAAGACAAAACAATTGGATAAGGGGTTGCTGCAATTGATGGAGGAAGGCGTGGCGCAGTTGTTTACTTACGAGTTGGGGAAAAAAAGAGTGGTTGGAACGGTAGGTGCGCTGCAATTTGAGGTGATTCAGTTTCGATTGAAGAATGAGTATGGCGCAACCGCGGATTTCGCTTCCCAAAATATTTACAAGGCGTGCTGGATCAGCAGCAAGGATCCTAAAAAACTGGCCGAGTTTATAGACTCTAAACAGCGGCACATTGCCCGCGACAAAGATGGTAAGCTTGTTTTTATGGCAGAGTCACGTGCATGGTTACAGATGGTTCAGGAAAACTTTCCGGAGATCGAATTTCATTTTACATCAGAGTTCAAAGAGTGAGAATTTCTTTTCCGGGATCAATAATTAAAATTACGTAACACCGCCACTCACATAGATTTTTTTCTGGCGCTTTGCCCGTTTAAAGCATGAGTTTGTGAAATAATCTTTCTTGCTAAATCTGGTGCGATTTCGGTCACCTCTTCAAAGGCAATACTTTATAAATGTGCTAAAAAATTCTGATGTTTGATTCGAGTCTGTCGAGATGAAACCATTTACCGTTATACATGAGGATAACCATTTGTTGGTGGTAAATAAAGCCTCCGGTGTTCTGGTGCAGGGTGACGTTACCGGTGATACTCCACTAGTGGAATTATGCAAACAATATATCGCCGAAAAGTACGACAAACCAGGAGCGGTGTTTCTGGGAGTTGTGCATCGCCTGGACCGACCAGTTAGCGGGGTTGTTGTATTTGCCCGCACGTCAAAGGCATTGGAACGAATGAATAAATTATTTCGCGAAAAAGAGACTGTTAAAACGTATGTTGCCATGGTAAGAAATAAACCTTCCAGAGAGGAGGATACCTTAATTCATTGGTTGAAAAAAGACGAGAAGAAAAACAGGACGACAGCTTTTACCCGTGAAATGGATCAGGCACTTCGTTCTGAATTAAAATATAAAGTGATTGGACGATTTGATCATTGTTGGGTTTTGCAGGTTAATCCTGTAACGGGCAGGCCCCATCAGATACGAGTTCAATTGGCGGGCATTGGCTGCCCGATCATGGGAGACGTTAAGTACGGAGATGATGAGCCAAATTCAAATGGAAGCATTTATCTTCATGCCAGGCGATTGAGTTTTATCCATCCGGTTAAAAAGGAGAATGCAAGTTTTGAAGCGCCTTTCCCTGAGTACGAACGATGGGGCTTGTTGACAAGGATTAGCATTTAATTCGACACCATGAATTCATCTGGTTGGGTGGAACGATTAAGAAAACGTTGGCAATTGAGAAGTGCCTGGCAAGTAATTATCGTATTGGTTGTATTTGCATGCACAGGATTTACGGTCATGTTCTTAAAAAAACCTGTCCTTCAGGTCATCGGCAGTGCAGACACTTCATCTGCTACGATAGCCTATTATCTCCTAATTCTCCCACTCTATAATGTTATCCTGCTGGCCTATGGATTTGTTTTTGGTCAATTTCGATTTTTTTGGGAGTTTGAAAAGCGTTTTATTGGGCGCATAATTTCTATCTTTAATAAAAGAACTAAATAGCAAAATACCATGAGAAAGTACTTATCGTTAATGGCTGCTGGTTTAATATTAGCTTCATGCTCATCACCAAAGTACACCTACTACTTTGATCGTCAGGATTACAATGCAGGAAAAAAACAAAACGCAAGAGAGAGTCTGGCTTTAACTGAGAAGCAAGAGGAATCCAAGATCGAATCACCTTTAAAACTTGACCCCCAGACACTCGTAGCAAGCGCCGACAATAGCGCAGCAGTTTTAAACGAATCGAAGGCTGAAGTTGCTTCGAAATCATATAAGGAAATGACCAAGACTGAAAAAAAAGAATTTCGCAAAGAGGCAAAGACATTAATAAAGAGTTATGTCAAAGCGAAGAAAGCGGGGGATGAGGTTAAAGCTGCAGAAGCCGCGGCAGCGATGGATCATGATCTGAAACTCGCTGCAATATTCGGCGCAGTGGGAATTGTTGCTTTGATTATCGGAGGGGATGTATTTTGGATTATTGGCGGTATCGCCCTCATTATCGGCGTCGTATTTTTTGTATTGTGGTTATCGAGACAATAAACATTAGGACAACTTCAAATAAAAAACCCCGATGTACGGGGTTTTTTATTTGATAGATTTTTGATCACTCCTTTGCAAGGCCGTCTGCGAGCAGAATGACTTTATTTTTCAAGACCTCCACTACACCGCCGGTAATCGAAATGCTATTTACTCCTTCTTTCCCTTTGTATTCAACAGGCCCTTCCTTCAGCAAGGAAATAAGAGGTGCGTGATTGTCCATGACCTGGAATGAACCGTCTGCTCCGGGAAATGTGGCAATAGCAACCTCCCCTTCGTAGATCTTCCTTTCTGGTGTTAATATTTCTAAATGCATGGAATAAAACTTATGCTTTTGCTTCTGCAAGCATCTTTTCACCTTTGGCAATTGCCTGCTCAATGTTTCCAACAAGGTTAAACGCCATTTCAGGCAAATGATCCAACTCACCATCCATGATCATGTTGAAGCCCTTAATGGTCTCTTTGATATCGACCAATACTCCCTCCAGGCCGGTAAATGCCTCGGCAACGTGGAATGGCTGGGATAAGAAACGCTGAACACGTCTTGCCCGGTAAACCACCTGTTTATCTTCGTCAGATAATTCATCCATCCCAAGGATGGCAATAATATCCTGGAGTTCTTTATAGCGCTGAAGAATATTTTTAACGCGTTGAGCGCAATTGTAATGCTCTTCACCGACAATATCAGGCCGCAAGATTCTTGACGTCGAATCCAACGGATCAACCGCGGGATAAATACCTAGCTCGGAAATTTTACGCGACAATACGGTTGTAGCATCGAGGTGAGCAAATGTAGTAGCAGGAGCAGGGTCAGTTAAGTCGTCGGCCGGAACGTATACTGCCTGAACAGACGTAATAGAACCGTTCTTTGTCGAGGTAATACGTTCCTGCATCGCGCCCATTTCGGTAGCAAGTGTAGGTTGGTATCCTACTGCGGAAGGCATACGACCAAGAAGCGCGGATACCTCTGAACCGGCTTGTGTGAAACGGAAAATATTATCGATGAAGAAAAGAATATCGCGACCCTTCCCTGTTCCGTCGCCGTCACGGAAATATTCAGCAAGGGTGAGACCAGACAATGCGACACGGGCACGCGCTCCTGGAGGTTCATTCATCTGACCAAACACGAACGTTGCTTTAGAATCAGCAAGTTTGTCGTAATCAACTTTGGAAAGGTCCCAACCACCGGCATGCAAGGACTTCAAGAATTCTTCTCCATAATTGACAATTCCTGCTTCAATCATTTCACGCAAAAGGTCATTTCCTTCACGTGTTCGTTCTCCAACACCAGCAAAAACGGAAAGGCCTGAATAAGCCTTCGCGATATTGTTAATGAGTTCCTGGATCAACACGGTTTTACCGACACCGGCTCCGCCAAATAGTCCAATCTTTCCACCCTTCGAATAAGGCTCGATGAGATCGATAACCTTAATCCCTGTGAAAAGTACTTCGGTCGATGTTGTAAGATCTTCAAATGCGGGTGCATGGCGGTGAATCGGCAGGGATGATTCACCCTTGGGTTGTCTCATCCCATCGATGGCTTCGCCAATCACATTGAAGAGGCGTCCTTTAATATCGTCTCCGATTGGCATTTTAATGGGGGAACCTGTGTCAATTACTTTCATCCCACGTGATAACCCTTCAGTACCCTCCATGGCAATTGTCCTCACCCTCTCTTCACCAAGGTGTTGCTGACACTCCAAAACCACGCGAGTGCCATCTCCTTTCGTGACTTCCAATGAATCAAGAATGTTGGGGAGTTTTGATCCGGGATCGTCAAACGCAACATCCACCACGGGACCGATTACCTGGGTGATCTTACCAATATTTGCCATCGTTTATGTGTATTTTTTATTAGGGACGAAAAATTCGACCGCAAAAGTAATGTTTTATCCGGCAATGCCAACGCCTCCTGTGATGATTTTTCATCTTTCGGACGAGTGCCGGAATCTTGCAGAAAACGATTCCAATCAGGCGGCTTCCAACGAAATTCTAAAAGTGGTGCCTAAGTTTTCTTCTGATGATTTGACAAAGATTTTTCCGTTGTGGTAGGCTTCAATGATCCGCTTGGCAAGGGTGAGCCCCAACCCCCAACCACGCTTCTTAGTGGTGAATCCTGCTTTAAAGACCACCGGTATTTTAGAGCGTGGAATTCCCTTTCCCGTGTCGGAAATATCGATAAAAACTTTATTCTCATTGCCTCGAAGAATCTTTATCGCTATCGTACCTGTATTACCCATGGCATCCACGGCATTTTTGCAAAGATTTTCAATCACCCACTCAAATAAGGGGGCATGCACAAGCGCGTAAATGTTCTCTGACAATGTGTACACTTCCATTTTGATTTTTGATGAAACACGGGGTCTCAGGTAGTTGACGACGTTGTTTATCAACAAGACAACATTTTCTTTTTTTAACGCCGGCGTTGACCCGATGCTGGAAAAGCGCTCCGTAACAATGGTGAGTTTTTGTATATCCTTTTGCAGTTCTTCAACAATTCCGCTTTTCTTCAGACTTTCATCGTCGCGCAACACTTCTACCCATGCCATGAGAGAAGATAACGGCGTACCCAGCTGATGGGCAGTTTCCTTAGCTAACCCTACCCATACCCTGTTTTGCTCGGCCGCTTTTGAATAATTAAACGCGAGGTAACTGATGAAACCAAAAATAGCAATAACTGAGAGTTGAATGTATGGATAGGTAATAAGTTGTGTTAGTAATGCGGAGTTTTTGTAATAAACATAGCCATAGTTCTCAACAACACCATCATGCGCGTAGGTGACTTCTATCGGTTCATAAACATCTTTCATTTGGGCCACTTGCTGTTCAAGCACCCGCTTTCTCCTTGCTTCTGACCACTTTGAATCAATTTCAATATTTCGGTATTGATACTGCCCATCTTTTGTGATCCAAATGGTAGGAACAGAATTATTTTTGCTAATAATCTCTTCTGTTACGAATAAAAAGTTACTGCTCAAATCATCATTTAAGGTGTATTCAATTGCTTTTGCAAAAAGCTGAACTTGCTGCCGCTCTCTTTGCTTGAGTTGCTCCACCAGTACGTTGGTATAATAAATGGAACCAAGGCTGATCAAAACAGAAATCACCAGCACGACCCATTTTAGAGATGGATTGCTTTGGTAGAATTCAATGCCCGGTATAGACGATTTGGATGGCATGCGATTTTGAATGTAAATAAAAAAATTGGAACCATTGGAGAGCAGTGACCGAACGCGTCAGTTTTTTCAGGAAGAAATTAGTTCTTCATCATAAACCATTTTGCCAGGACCTTATAATTCACTTTCGTGCCATGCATCAAAATACCTACACGGTAGATTCTGGCAGCAATCCAGGTTGTAAAAATAAAACCTCCAATGAGACAAATCATGGATAAGGCCAGCTGCCAGAAAGGAACGCCAAAAGCAATTCTTCCGATCATGGCAATGGGTGAGGTGAAAGGTATAATGGATAACCACACGCTGATTGAACCGTGTGGATCATTTAAAATAAATGTGAATAAGCTGAGATAAGAAATTAACATAGGAATGGTAATGGGGAACGTAAATTGTTGCGCTTCGGCGGGGCTGTCAACAGACGATCCTACGGCAGCGAATAGCGCGCCATATAAAAGATATCCCCCCACAAAATAGAAGAGGAAACTGAAGATAATATAAGTGAATGGTATCTGACTCAAAAGCCTCAGACCTTCAGGAACGCCTCCGGCCGGAGCATTTCCCTGACCCATCTGATTCATCATTTCTTGCTGAGGCAGTTCGATTCCAAAAAGGGCAAAGATCGCTGTTGACAATGTTGTGATGAGCACAATCCAAATCAGAAATTGAAGCAATCCGACGGAGGCCAAACCTAAAATTTTTCCCATCATCAACTGAAATGGTTTTACCGAGGAAACGATCACTTCTACGACACGGCTCATTTTTTCTTCAATGATCCCCTGCATGATTTGCATGCCATAAATTAAAATGAACATATACATCAGAATGCCACAGGTCATGCCAACACCAAAGAGAACGCCGGTGTGTGACGTTTCCTCCCTTCCTGTATTTGATATTGTGATCGTTCCGATAGAAATGTCGGTGTTCAGACTGTCGAGAATCTTCTTATTGACTTTGAGTTCTTTCATCTTCAGATCCCGAAATTGTCCTTCGATCATCTTTTCCAGGTTGCTTAGATCTGCCGGACTCGGGTTGACTTTTGTGTACAGCGTAATTCCTTTAGGCTCGTAGAGATTAAGGGGTGGAATATAAAGCAATCCGAAACTGTCATCATTTGAGAAAGTTTTTTTTGCTTCCTCCAAGTCGCCGGTGAGTTTGAGAAAAATATAATTGGATGAGGTTGCGTCAAATAAATGGCTCTCATCGAGGTAGTGGATTATTTCCTTCTTCTCATTCTTCTCTTGTTCAATAAAGAAATATATAAGGGTTCCCATTATGGCGGGAAATATTAAAGGCAAAAGTATGGTGGCGATCACAAACGACTTTTTTTGAACGCGGTTTTTAAATTCCCGCTGAGCGATCAATAATATCTTACTCATGCGTCTGCGTCTTTTACCAGGTTGATAAATATTTCACTCATGGTCGGGATCTTTTCAATGAAACTGTGCACTTCAGTTACGTCAATTAGTCTGCTGATAAGTTTATTGGGACTGTCATTATTGAGGATGGTGATTGTTGTATGAAAACAATTCTCGTCAACGGTTTTGCGCTGTACTATTTTATAGCCTTCATCCTTTAGCTCAAAGCTTCCTAGATGGTGCACGATAAAGGTATTTGAACGATAGGTTTCCTTGATCCTTTTTTTTGGTCCTTCCAAAATCTTTTTTGATTTATTGATCAACGCGATGTGGTCGCACAATTCTTCAACGGTTTCCATCCTATGGGTGGAAAAAATAATCGTGCTTCCTTTGTCACGCAGTTCAAAAATCTCATCAGTAATAATCTTTGCGTTTACAGGATCAAACCCGGAGAAAGGTTCATCCAGAATGATAAGCTTAGGTTCATGCATCACGGTGCTTATGAACTGCACCTTCTGAGCCATTCCTTTACTAAGGTCTTCCACCTTTTTGTTCCACCAATCAGCTATGTCAAATTTCTTAACCCAGACTTTACTGGTATGAACAGCTTCTTTTCTATTCATGCCCTTAAGTTGCGCCAGATAAACAAGCTGATCACCGACCTTCATTTTCTTGTACAGGCCCCGCTCCTCGGGGAGATAACCAATTGAACTAATATGCGCCTCGTTTAACCTTGAGCCAAAAATTGAGATCTCCCCCTCATCCGGATTGATGATTTGATTAATGATGCGAATGAATGTTGTTTTCCCTGCACCATTCGGTCCAAGCAGCCCGAAAATGCTTTGCTCAGGGATGGTCAGATCAACCTGATCTAATGCAAGGTGATTGATATATCGCTTGGTGATGTTTGTGGCGACAAGTGCGTTCACATCTACGAATTAAGAATTGACACTAAAACATTTAGTGTGTTAAGATAGGAAGTAATTACGGGTGGAGAATTAATTAATTTGGAATACCTCTAAGGATGACCTTCAGTTACCAGCGTCTTTGAAGATGATTTTCCCCATTGAAACATCCAGATCAAAGGAGAGCGCATTCTTTGGGTTTCTGGCATACGCTTCATTCGAAAAAGTATTTTCGCTGATTTTTTTCAGGTTTTTTGTCATGGTAACGCTGCAAAGCCACGAGTCACGAACCTTCACGAATACTGGAACATCTTTGTCTGGGAGCATGATTACGAGATTCCCCGCACCAACGCTTCCCTTCACATTATTTCCAACGATGGGTTGCCCACTGAAATCAAGGGTCATATTCCCAAAGCCAACATCTGCAATCAGGTGACGCGATCGCGACAGATTTATGTTTTTTACATTAACGGATCCGAGGTCTGCTTTCACGAACAGCGTATCCATATCAATCTTGTTTTCTAAGGTGTGATAACCAAGATTAACATCAGCGCTCCCGGTTGCAATTTTTAGTCTTTGGATGGATAGCCCCGACAGGTCAACGTTGGCATTACCCATTCCATAATTAAGTTCCAGCGTATAAGGTTTAGTATCGGTCAGATACATTTTCCAGTACTTGCCGGAATTATTGTCAGATGGGCCGAACATACGGGACGAGATGGTTTGACTGAGGCCACCTGAGGTAATTTCCTCAAGTGTGAGCGTGACTTCGCAAACGCCATTTTTTATTTCTTTGACGAAATTGTGGGAGTAGGACTCGGTGTCCTGATTACTGAAGACATTCAGGATGTCAGAATTCTGGCTTGGTTTGATGAAACAGTTGCCACTGTTCGCCTTTAAGCTGAGTTTAATGGATTCGCAGCCGTCCTGGTTTTCAACGTTAAACTGCCGTTTAACCTGCCCATATACGCCACTAACCTCCACCAGGCTGGTTATTACTAGCCAACAAATTATCCGCATGTGTATTAGTTACGGGCTTAGAGCTGTTTAGTTACGGATTGTAAGATTTTAATGAAAAACCGAAGAAAAAAAAAGTGGTGGATTTAATCAGTTAAAGAATTCCTTCATCCGTTCAAAAAAGCTGCGCTCGTTGGCGTCTGGGTTTGGTTCGAAATTTGGCGAATTTCGAAGGCTTTCGAGCTTTGCCCGTTCTTCACCTGTTAGTTTCTTTGGTGTCCAAACATTCACATAAATAAGCTGATCGCCAGTCTCATAGCCATTTACGTCACGTAAGCCCTTACCTCGCAGGCGTAAGATTTTGCCACTTTGAGTACCGGGTTCGATCTTGATCTTAACCTTTCCGCCAACAGAGGGAACCTCAACAGATATCCCAAGGGCCGCGTCAATAAAGCTGATGTAAAGATCATAAATCAGGTTGTTGCCATCCCGCTTTAAATTCTTATCCTCTTGTTCTTCGATCAGGATGAGCAGATCCCCTGCAACTCCACCGCCCGGCGCTTCATTTCCTTTTCCGGTCATCGACAGTTGCATTCCGTCGCTTACTCCCGCAGGGATTTTCACTGATATCACTTCTTCTTTGGGAACAAGTCCGGAATTATCAACACCGGGGGGACGTTTGTCAAGGATTTGCCCAGACCCATCGCAAGTGGGGCATGTTGTGGCAGAAACCATTTGGCCGAGCATGGTATTAACCACACGCTTCATTTGACCTGTGCCCTGGCACGTGGTACAGGTCTTAAAAGTTACACCCTCCGCGCGAACCAGCCGATTGACTTTTATCTTTTTTTCAACTCCGTTGGCTATCTCTTCCAGGTTGAGTTTCAGTTTTATCCTTAGATTAGACCCTTTTCGTGTTCTTCTTCTCGAGCCTCCTCCTCCAAAAAAACTATCAAATGGGCTGCCCTCTCCACCGAAAATATCTCCAAACTGACTGAAAATATCATCCATGTTCATCCCGCCGCCGCCGAAACCTCCGTTGCCAGGCCTGGCGTGTCCGAACCGATCATAATGCGCGCGTTTCTCGGAATCACTCAGAACTTCATAGGCTTCTGCAGCCTCTTTGAATTTCTCTTCCGCTTCTTTATTGTCCGGGTTTTTATCAGGATGATATTGAATTGCTATTTTCCGATACGCCTTTTTTATTTCCTCTGATGATGAGGATTTGCCGACGCCAAGAATCTCGTAGTAGTCTCGTTTGGTTGACATGTTTAGGAATTGATTATTAATTACCCACTACCACCTTGGCGTAGCGAATTACTTTGTCATTTAGATGATAGCCCTTCTCCACCACATCAATAATTTTACCTTTGAGTTTTTCTTCCGGTGCCGGAATCTGTGTTATGGCTTCCTGAGTATCGGGATTGAAATCGGCACCTGGTTCTATCTGCAGAACTTTAACGCCAAACTGATCCAGGATTTTTTTCAATTTCGAATGAATGAGAAGAAAGCCTTCAAATTCTTTCTTTGACAAATCTACAATCGATTTTTCGGCCCGCTCAAAATCATCAACGACCGGAAGAAGCGCTGTAATAAGTTGTTCATTGGCAGAATGAATCATTTCCAACTTTTCCTTGGATGTTCTTCTTCTGAAGTTCTCGAATTCAGAATACAGCCTTAAATACTTGTCCTTTGACTCTGCAAGTTCGTCTTGCAATTTTTTTAGTTCTTCACTGGTATTTTCCAATACTTCAGATTGATCAGATTGATTGTTCTCGGGTGACACTAAATCTTCAGGTTTGCTCATCTCCGTATCTTTGTTATTTGATTGATCCATTTCCTGGGACTATTAATCTCTGCAGAATAATTAAAGCGCAAGTTGTCAATAATTTTGCCAAAGACCATATTGTGTCATTATGGCATCTTGAATTGGTTTTGAACCAAAATCAGGGATTGTCATGCAAATTTTCCCAGATGATATCCTTTAATGCGGTGATTCCTTGCTGGGTAATAGATGAGATAAAAATGTGCTGAATATCCCGCGGTAAATCTTTTCGTATTGCATCCGTCAACTCTTCGTCCAGCATATCGGCTTTTGAAATTGCCAGGATTCTTTTTTTGTCCAGCAGTTCGGGATTGTATTTGGTAAGCTCGTTAAGCAATATTTTATACTCCCTGGTGATGTCATTTGAGTCAGCGGGGACAAGAAAAAGCAAGAGAGAATTACGTTCAATGTGGCGCAAGAACCGAAGTCCCAATCCCTTACCTTCTGCGGCACCTTCAATAATACCTGGAATGTCGGCCACAACAAAGGACAAGTTATCGCGATATGCGACTACTCCGAGATTGGGTGTCAGCGTTGTAAAAGGATAATCTGCAATTTTCGGTTTTGCCGCAGAAACGACTGACAAGAGTGTTGACTTGCCAGCATTTGGAAAACCAACAAGCCCGACGTCTGCGAGGAGCTTTAGCTCCAATATTACCCATTCTTCAATTCCAGGTTCGCCGGGTTGGGCATGCTGGGGAGCTTGCTGCGTGGACGTTACAAAAAAGGCGTTGCCCTTACCACCCCGCCCACCTGGCGTGAGAACGTACTCCTGGCCATCATGAGTAATTTCACAAACCACTTCGCCGGTTTCTGCTTTTCTTGCTATCGTGCCCAGGGGCACTTCAACAATCTCATCCTTTCCCGCGGCGCCGGTACAATTCTGCGCTTCACCGGCTTTACCGTCGCTTGCAATGACATGCTTCCGGTACTTTAAGTGCAGGAGCGTCCAAAGCTGGGCGTTCCCTTTGAGAATAATACTTCCTCCTCGGCCGCCATCACCGCCATCCGGTCCACCTTTCGGAATAAATTTTTCCCGATGAAAATGCAGACAGCCGGCCCCTCCACTTCCGGATCGCGAATTAAATTTTACATAGTCGATGAAACTGGGCGAGGACATGAATAAACCTTATGGGCAGTAAATTCCATGAAGGAATTACTTTTTATCAATTACTTTACAAATCTCCTGGAAGATTCCATCAATGTCTCCTATTCCATGTACCGAATTGAGTCTTCCTTGTTTTTCATAGTATGGAAGCACATGGATGGTCTTGCTGAAATATTCATGGATGCGCTTGTTTAATTTTTCTTCTTCATCATCGACACGGTTTTCGATGCTTTTACGTTTAGAAATTCTTTTTCTTACTTCTTCTTCAGTTACATCAAGCGCAACGACGTGATGAATCGCTGTTTTATTTTCTTTCATAAACTTATCCAGAGCCTCTGCTTGCGGAACTGTTCTTGGGAAACCGTCAAAAAGAAAACCGTTTGCATCGGGATTCTTGTCCAGCTCTTCCTTGAGCATCGCGATGGTGATTTCATCGGGAACCAGCATACCATTATCCATAATCTCTTTCACCCGCTTTCCAAGTTCGGTTTCGTTTTTCGTATGCCAGCGGAATAGATCCCCCGTCGAAATGTGTACGAATCCATAACGCTGTATGAGTTTTTCGCTCTGCGTGCCCTTTCCTGCACCAGGAGGCCCAAAGATTATCATGTTAATCATGTGTCAGGGATAGAAGTTGATGGTTAAATGTTAGGTTGACGAACGTCCAAGATAATAATTTTGATTTTATGGCAGTTTAGCTTTTAACAGGTCGTTCAGATTTCTGCCCAATCCTTCATAATCTAATCCGTAGCCAAGAACAAATTCGTTATTGATTTCAAACCCAACAAACTTTGCATTGATTCCTTTCTCCCGTGCGGTTTTTTTTCGAAGAAGAGCAGCTACCTCTACCGACCTGGCGCCAAGACTTTTGAGTTCACTCACAATCTTCTCCAATGTCAATCCTGAATCAATGACGTCTTCTATAATGATGACATCCTGATGAAAAAAACTTTCTTCATGACCGATGAGTGTTTTCAGCTGGCCGGTTGATTGAACCCCCTGGTATGATGAGATCTTAACAAACGAAACCCGGCATGGTAAGTTTATTTGCTTAATGAGGTCGGATGCAAAAATGAAGGAACCATTTAATATTGGAAGAAATACCGGGGCCTTGTCGAAATAGTCCTCGTTAATATTTGCAGCAAGCTCTGATACCTTTCGTTGAATACTATCTGCACTTATAAAGTTTTCGAATTCCAGGTCCTTGATCTTCATACGGTTAACCAACTAGCGGGCGCAAAGATAATCGCAGTTTTGATGAATTCCAGAGAATTTTTTGACACCCTGACTAAATAGGGTCGGAAACCCATCAATTCAGACGGTCGCCATCCATGACGTCAGAGTTCTTTCATCAGCACTTTGTAGAGCGCGATCATGCGGGTTACATCATATTGATGAGCCCTTTCCGTCGGCGTGTGCGGATTTTGCTGAGGCGCACCGATAAAACACCAATCAAAAGGATAGGGGGAGGTTTGTAACTCCCGCCCATCACTCGATCCGATTCCTTCCACTTCCAATTGAAAGTCAACTTTATTTCTCTTTGCGATTTCAATAATCTTATTGACAAAACCCCGCCTGGGGATGTTTCGATCCCGCATGGAGATGACAACGCCCTTTCCTAGCTCCACGCCATCCGTCGCCCACGTGATGTCAGAAATCAAGGCCTGCTTTATCTTCCATTGCTGATAAATGAAACGGGCAAGGTAGGGAACGCTTCCACCACCATGCTCCTCCCAACAACTGAAGCATATTACACCATCTCTTAATTCTTCCGCGATCTTTAAAGCATTGTATATGCCTAGCCGGTTATCGAGGTAGGGCGACTGAATATGTGTTTTGTTTGCCTTGAATGCCACTTTATAGGTGAGCGATGTACC
>DASUGQ010000325.1:0-5655 GCA_036273935.1 Cyclobacteriaceae bacterium
ATCCTCTCTGTAAAATGGCATCCGTTTTAGCGGGAAAGATTTCACAAAATACCAACGCCCATGCCCAACCAACTGCAGCATGACCTGAGGGATAGGAGCCATCCTTGCGAAGCAAAGTTTCGTCCTCAGGTGTACAAATAGGTGTGTTGTTGACCATGAAAGGACGTTTGCGTTTGTAATGAATTTTGGCGGCGTAGGTGGCCAGGGCTGCATCGGTCAGGACTCTTCGCATAAGCACATACAACTCTGGCGTTTTTGTCTCGCTGATCTCAATTCCTACTGTGGATTCAAAAGATTTTACCGCCGCCGGAAAATAGAGTATTGCATCGTTGGTTGCCTGAACAAAGCGTGCAGTATCTTTTGTCTCCACGGCTTTCTTTGCATACTCCTGGTCTAACGCAAAAGCGATTGACCCTTCTTGTGGCGGAGGTGGTATAAGCAATAAACTGTTGGGTAATTCCTCTTTCGACAAGTATCCTTGTAACAGGCCAGGCGCAATTTCCCCGATCTGTTCATCCGGCGTGCTCTTGCTTGTTATACAGCCATTGAAAGGAAGGGATACAGCCAGGCACAAGAATGTGGAAATTAATTTTAATGGCAGTCTCATGAGTTTAAGTTTTAAATCTTACACCTTTTTATGCTTTTCTTGAATATTTCTTTTTTTTAAGATTTAGAAAAGAACAAATTAACCCGGCAAAAATGAGTCAAAATTGCAAACCCAATGTGAACGAGGTAACGATACCCGCCGGTGTTTGTTTGAAGCGTACCATTAGAGTCGATCTCTTCGTCACCGGGTACAGAATTCATTCCAGGTAGCTTTGCGTCACCATTTGTTTTATTCCACTGAATAGCTGTTTTTTTGTTGCTGCGTCGACAGTGCCGTTGATTTTGCATGCAAATCATAAAAGCCGAAGCCTGGACCCGAAGCGAAATATGCATTGAATTCAGTTGGCTATTCTTGTTTGAATGATAGATTAATGATTGAGGCCGCAGATCGCCAATCAAAATAATTTTCCTATTCCAAAACCAAGCACCCACGCATCGTAAGCGTTAATTTTAAAATCAGCCATTAGGCTAAGCGATAGTTCCCAGTCTTTCGGCAGTTCCCAACCGCAGTCTGTTCCAATCCTGATCAGTCCAAGCGTGCCTTCAGGGGCAACCTCCATTCCGCCTCCTGTAAGGATGGTGAAGTGCTCTCCTAATCTGCGTGTGCCAACGAAGGCGATGGCCACCGGCTTCGTGCGATTCTTGACTATTCCTTCATCTTCTTCATATTCAAAATCCTGGATCACAAGGTCACTGTGCAGGCCAAGACCCCAATCCTGGTTTATTCGAAAATCATAGTCCAATCCCCAGCTTGCCAAGGCAAGCCACGTCTTCTTACCATTCTCGTCTATGCCTGCAGGGACATGGGTATGGCCAAGGACGAGAGCTATTCTGTTTCTTCGAAATGATTCTACGCCCTCTGACGCTCTCTGCGCAGATGCGACGGAGGATGCTATCAAAAGTAGAAATAGATGCGTAGCAAAATACAAGCGACCTTTAACCCTTGATAGTACCGGATCGCAGCCCATCAGTTATTGGTTAATAAATTGCAAATTGATCCCTGTGAAGATTTGTACCTGTGGTTGCGTCCCGTCGATCAACAGCGAGTATTGCGGCTCGACAAACAGGTTGAACACCGTGCTGCCAAGTTTGACCACCTTCCCGATCCCCAAACCCAGAGGTACCGAATAAGCATCGTTCTCCAAATCAAAAGCCCAGATCGGTGCGCCTCTTAGATATGTACCTTTGCCCAATTGCCAGAAGTAAAAGGGCTGAATGGCAGCAATGCTTGTTGATGTGCGGTCTTCGTCACCGGCAAAAGACGCTTGCCAGGTGATCAATCCACCGAACTGAAAGACGGCACTTTTTGCAACGAAAGCAACAAAGGCAAAACCACCCTGCCATTTGCCGGCGCCCAATGGGTCTTCGGAAGCCGTTGGCATCGTAAGCATCGGGCCGATACCCATCGTAGCGGTTGGTTTCGATACGAAATTGTAAGAAAGAAAAGCGTTGATGTCACCAAGGCCATTAGTTGATCGGACTACATCAGTCCCATTGTCAGGTAACGCTACCGTACTAAACGGTACTGATACCCGGAGTAACAGCTTCCCCCCCGAAAATGGTCTGGCAAACCGGATCCACGCGGTGTTCAAGTAAGCTTCCGCAGGGGCGTCATTCAGCACTGGCATGTAGTAATTGTGAAAGTTCAATGCGGTCATGTTGGCCAGGGGATTATTAGCCTGTGCTGCACTGGCGTGGTCCTCTTCATTTTCCTGGGCATACAGTGCGCTGGTGCAAGCTACGGTGAAGATTGTTATTACGAAGAATAATTTTTTCATTGTGACAGAGAGGCTTCATCTAAACCAAGTCAAAAGAATCGAATTCAATAAAAAATTAGCAGGGCAGCGTGTAAGATTCGCCCGATCGCCCTGCTAACTTAAATGTGAACTAATGTTTTTTAATGAGACATCATCATCCGTTTTGCTTCAGCTTCCAGGTCTTCATATGGTGCGCCTTCAACCGTAACACCAACACCGCGGATGACACCTCCTTTGAATTCACCGGGCGATTTATACAAACCACTTACGGCATCACCGCTGTCAAAACCTACGCATAGTCCGTCACCTGACAGCGTAAATTTGGCAGGTTGCGTCTTCATCGGTCCTTGCGCGACGACAGCTTCATCAATGTAAAGCTTGGCGGCCCCCAGGGTTTCACCGTGTTCACCTTTGCTTTCTTTCGTGAACTCCATACCCAGGGTGTGCTTACCAGGCTTGAGTGTTGTCTTGGACTCAAAGACCTGCTCAGGCGCAATGCCGAGGAAGTTGTATACATAATAGAGTTTCTTGTTCTTGATAAACAAAGCATGTCCGCCAAATCGCGAGCCATGCGCGAAGATTACACCAGAGGCGCCTGGATCGGTGATCTCAACATTTGCCAGTATCTTGTAGTTTCGACCGCGAACATTGGCCGCTACCCCCTCCGGTACAGGCGAGGTATGTGGATAATAAATATAACGCTCACGGGGCGGTTCCTGTGTCGGTCTCTCCACTCCCAATATCTCGGCAGCGGCGCGATCATCCAAGGGCAATACTTTGTTTTTCTCTGCTTCCGCAAACCATGTGTCAATCATTTCCTGGAGTTTTTCGGGATTCTCCCGGGCAAGGTTCTTTGACTGGGACCGGTCTTCCGCAAGGTTATACAATTCCCATACGTCCTGATCAAAGTGACCTTTCCCTGTTAGTGGTGCATGGATGGCTGCTGCAAACCAACCTTCTTTCCAAATACCCCGTGTACCCAGCATCGTATAATATTGAACTTTCTTCTGCGTCGGATCATTAGGTTGTGCATTAAAGGAGTACATCATGGACACACCGGAAAGAGGCGTTTGCTTAACCCCATTGTAAACATCTGGCATTTGAAGTCCGCACACCTCCAGCAGTGTCGGTACGATATCGACTGAATGGTGGTACTGATGCCGGAGTTCGCCACGTGCCTTTATTCCCTTTGGCCAGGAAATAACCAGCGGGTCACAGGTGCCACCAGCGAACTGCGAGTAGCGCTTGAACATTTTGTAAGGAGCAGAAAAGGCAGCGGCCCATCCGGTAGGATAATGATTATAGGTTTGAGGGCCACCCAAGACTTCCAGGTACTTCATGTTTTCGCTTAACTCATCCGGGTAACCATTAAAGAATTTATTCTCGTTAACCGAACCGTTAGGGCTTCCTTCTCCGGACGCACCATTGTCAGCCGCATAGAGCACTATTGTATTTTCCAATTGCCCGGTTTCTTCAAGGTAGTCGATGACCCTGCCAATTTGCGCATCAGTGTATTCAGAAAAACCTGCATAGACTTCGGCCATTCTTGAAAAGAGTTTCTTTTCGTCTACACTCAGTTCATTCCATGGACGCACGTAATCTGCCTTGTTCGCCATGTCTTCCGGCATAAAGTTCAATGGTGTGATTGCTGTATTGGCTGGAAGAATACCTTTTTCTTTCATACGCGCCAACACCCACTCACGATAGGCATCATAACCGTCATCGAACTTGCCTTTGTATTTGTCGGCGTATTCTTTAGGCGAATGATGCGGCGCATGGTTTGCACCGGGATTGAGCCACATGTACCATGGCTTGGAAGGATTCGTCGCTTGTTGGTTTCTTATCATCTCAATGGCGTGGTCGACCAGATCTTTTGACAAATGATAACCCTCTTCTGGTGTGGCAGGAGGTTCAATGAACTGATTGTCTTCCGCCAGGTCGGGATACCAGTTGTTGGTTTCTCCGCCGAGGAATCCATAGAAGCGATCGAAGCCCATCTGAGTAGGCCATTCACTGCGGCTACCTCCCGGCGCCACATCTTGTTCAGGGACATTGTGATTCTTGCCCACCCAAAAAGTACTCCAACCGTTATCGCGAAGGATTTGAGCAAAAGGTGCGCAATCGTCCGGTATCCTGCCGTTAGCACCCGGGAACCCATCCGCCGCCTCTGTTATGGCGGCCATTCCGTTGAGATGATGATTCCTTCCGGTAAGAATAGTTGAACGGGTAGGGGAACATAGGGCCGTTGTATGCCACTGTGTATACGTTAATCCGTTGGCGGCAAGCCGATCTAGCGTTGGCATGTTTATGCGCCCACCATATGTTGACCATGCAGCCTGTCCGGTATCGTCGTATAGTATGAACAAAATGTTTGGTGCTCCGACAGGGGCTTGTTTTGGGGCGAAGGAGGTCCAGTCTGGTTTGGAATCCCTGATGTCAAGAGCGATAGTGCCGCTGAAGCCTGGATTTTGCGTTTCCTGACTCTTTTGATCTCCTTGCTGACAGCTTGCAACAAAAAGAAGTACAAATGCCATGAAGGGCATCATCAAATTATTCCTGATGGGATGTTTCATGAATGTTTGGGTTTTATGTGATGACATGAGGAGGATATTGAATGGTCCTACTAATGTTTGACGATTTGCATAACCATTTTAACAATCAGGCGGCATAACTGTTTATAATTATCCTGATCGTATCGAAAGGGAATGGGCCAGATTATTAGTTTAAACTGAAAGCAGAAGGTGATCAGTGGCCGCCAAATAATACTGGCGGCGAATGTTGCCTCAATAATGGCAGAATATTTTTTCTTACTGGCTGAGCGTTTTGCATGTTCTTTATACCGCGCCTGGCTTTTCCTTTACTCTCTCCCTCGAAGACCGGTGAAATGCTCGGTCTCTCGTGCCTAAGCTATAGTCGTCCCGACAAGGGCACGGGGGATCCTAATCTGACAAACCTGATTTGTGCGACAGGTATAATAAGATTAGATACAGTCTACGTCAAAATCCATGGCAAATGTGTCGTGGACGTTCGTACACATTTCAAAGTATTTTTTCGTCGACGACTAGAGTGAAATCCATTGAATGCGGTATCGTCATCCCCGCACAAGATCGGCTGAAAAATCTATTAACAGCCTCCAGACTTTGCGACAATGCATCATATGATCAACGCAATTTGCTTTGCAATACTTCATAGGAGTGATTGAAAACATTTTAATATTTTAATGTTTGGCATTAGATGAGAGTGTAAAAATTTCTTCCCTCGTTAGCGCCTTTGTGATCAAAATCACAGATTG
>DASUGQ010000326.1:0-10166 GCA_036273935.1 Cyclobacteriaceae bacterium
AATTATTTTGTCGACGCATCAGTTGAAAACGATATTACCATTGACAGTCTTACGATTAATGATTTCCTCGTTGGCAATGTGAACGGCAAAAATGAATGGGATTCCCGGAAACATCAATTTAATGTTAACTTTTTCATCGATCGCAATCTCTCGCGGATCATAAACCTTACGGGCAGTTATACACCTTCGTTAGATGATCCTCTTGATCTCACGGCTCAACTTGAAAAAGCAAATCTTCAACTCCTTGAACCGGTCTTGCAAGACATTTTCAGTGAAATGGATGGAACTGTGACTGGGTCGTTTAAAATAAATGGAACACTGGATGACCCTCAGATCAATGGTGAGGGACTTGTCACCAATGGGCAAATCCTTGTGAACTACACAAAAACCCTGTACAAGGTTTCCGGCGTAGTTGGCTTGAAACCCCGCACAATCGACTTTAGAGACCTGGAAATAACCGACGCTTTCAAAAATAAAGGCAAACTCACAGGGACCATCAATCACCACGTCTTTAATCAGATGGCGATTGACGTTCGCGCAAATTTTAAAAACTTCCAGGTGCTGAATACAACGGCAAAGGATAACTCACTTTTTTACGGACAGGCTTTTGCAACCGGTGACGTCCGGTTCTTCGGACCTGTGCAAAAGCTGAACATTTCCTCTAATGCGAGAACCGAAAAAAATACCCGATTATATATTCCAGTAGGGGGTTCAGGAAATACAGAACAGGAAGAGTACATCAACTTTGTAAACTTCAATAACACGGTACAGGTAGAAAAACAAACCAACCAGAAGAAGAAGAATCGAATGGACCTGACAGGGATAACCTTTGATCTTAACCTTGACGTTACACCTGACGCTTATTGTGAGATCATATTCGATCTTAAGGCGGGCGATATCATTCGGGGAAGAGGAAATGGAGACATTAAGCTGCTGCTGGACACGAAGGGAGAATTTAATATGTTTGGCGCCGTTGAGTTCACCGAGGGATGGTATAATTTTACCTTATACAATATTATCAATAAGGAATTTGAAATCAAGAAAGGTAGCCGCATCACGTGGTATGGTGATCCATATGGGGCGATACTTAATATTGATGCTGCCTACAATCAATTGGCGTCGTTGGCACCGCTTGTAACTATTCAAGACGCTGAAAGCAACACTGAACTTAAACGAAAATATCCAATAGAGGTAATATTGACACTTGAAGGTCAGATGCTTTCCCCCGACATTAATTTCGACATATTAGCACCAGATCTTCCACAAAATGTCCTTGTGAATGGAGTGAGACTGGATTTTATTTTCAGTTCCTTTAAGGCGAGACTTGATGAACAGGAATTGAAAAAACAGGTGTTCAGTCTTATTGTGCTTCGAAAATTCTCTCCGCTAGAATCAGGTTTCAATACCAGTGGAACACTATACAATAGCGTGAGCGAACTTCTCTCTAATCAACTCAGTAACTGGATGAGCCAGGTAGATGAAAACCTGGAAATCGATGTGGACCTGGGTACAATGGACCAGGAAGCGTTTAACGCTTTTCAGCTCAGGCTCTCCTACACGTTCCTGAACGGAAGGCTGCGTGTAACGCGTGATGGAACATTTGGCAATCAAAACTACGCCAGCACAGCCAACCAAAATAGTGTTGCGTCACTGGCGGGCGACTGGACGGTTGACTATTTTCTAACACCGGATGGCAAGTTTAAAGTTAAAATGTACAATCGCACCAACTATAACCAGCTTTCTACCTCACTGAACAATCAAAGTTATTTCACGACCGGGGTAAGCTTGCAGCACGTTCAAAGCTTTAATGAATTTAAAGATCTTATCAAGTTTGCCAGAAAAGAGAAAAAGGAGCCAGAGAAAAGCGAGGAGGAAAAGCCGAAAGAACAATCACTTAATCAGGAGGCTCTGAAAAACGAAGATGATGAAGGCTTATAGTGTACTCGCTATACTACTTTCAATTACATCTCTGCTTAAGGCCCAGGACAGCCTTACCAATAACCTGGCTGTTAATCAAAAACGTCTCAAAACATTGATCATTGCGGGTGGCGCCGGGTACGGCCTTACTTTGTACGGCTTAAATAAGCTTTGGTACAATGATTCAGAGCGGCAATCCTTCCAATTTTTTGACGACAATGATGAATGGAAACAGGTTGATAAACTCGGACATTTTTACTCTGCATTCTATTTCAGCTACGGCACTTCAAAAGCCCTCCAGTGGTGCAATGTTCCAAATAAGAAATCTGATTTATACGGAGCCCTTACAGGTTTTTTGGTCATGGTTCCTATAGAAATTCTGGATGGATATTCAGATGCATACGGTGCCTCTTCCGGCGATTTAATTGCAGATGCCGGCGGAGCGTTGTTTTACCTCGGGCAAACCATGTTATGGAAGGAGCCCCGCATTCTGCCAAAATTCTCTTTTCATACAACCCATTACGCTACTATGAGACCAGAGGTCCTTGGGAACGATTATTCAAGCGAAATGTTAAAGGATTATAACGGACAGACCTATTGGTTGTCGTTCGACATGGACAAGTTTATAAAATTTCCGAAGTGGTTGAATATTGCAGCGGGATATGGAGCTGAGGGAATGGTCTATGCAAATGATCAATCCAACAAGGCCATGGGGTACAATTCCTATCGTCAGTATTATTTTTCGCTCGATCCCGACCTTACAGCAATTCGAACTAACTCAAAGGTGCTCAAGACGCTTCTTTTCTGTGTTAGCCTCATAAAACTACCTTCGCCAACTGTGGAATTTTCAAGCCAGGGAACCAGGTTTTCGTTTTTCTACTTTTGAGATTCTCAGGCACAAAACGCTAAATCGGGTGCACCAGTCAGATATCCCGAAACTTTTTCCTATCTTAATTCATCTAATCAAAATCAGCTATGAACGTTATGAGCTTTGCCCGGCAATATGTAGATCAGATTGGCGGACAATTTACTGAGTACGATCACACTAAGGCTGTTATCGTTGTGCCGCTATCAGGTGCAAGGTTTCAAACCGTTTTGGTCATCACCCGCACTGGTAACACTTCAGGGAAAGAACAGGTCGTCTTTACATCAAAGGTCTGCGAATTCGACTCGTCGATCGATGCAAAGGCATTGCTGGAGAAGAATCTCTCGTTTGATTACAGCAAATTTGTCCTGGAAGAAGGTTTTCTCAAGATCGAGGCTTCTTGCCTGCCGACAACCGTTAATGAAGAGCAAATCAAAGAAATGATTCAGGAAGTAGCTACACTTGCTGACCAATATGAGTTTAAGTTTACCGGTCAGGACATTCATTAGCGGAACTTAAAGCTTCAATCCGTATTTTTGTTCAATGCAAGCTGCTTTATCGCTCCGCTTGATTCGTTGGGCGGGGAGGAAAGTCCGGGCAACACAGGGCAGCCGTACTTCCTAACAGGAAGGCCCCGACTTGTCGGGGACAGATAGTACCACAGAAAATATACCGCCCCGACATGTCGGGGTAAGGGTGAAAAGGCGAGGCAAGAGCTCACCGCTCCGGTAGTGATATCGGGGGCATGGTAAACCTTACGGGTTGAAAGGTCAAATAAGCTCCGATTTTGAACGGCCCGCGTCAATCCTGTTTCAAACAGGTGTCGGAGCGGGTAGACTGCTGGATCCTGATCGTGAGGTCAGGACAAGATAAATGATAAAGACTGCGACTTTGGTCGCGGGACAGAACCCGGCTTACAAGCTTGCATTTTTAAATAAACCTGTACTCGCGTTTCATTGCGAGGCAGGTTTATTTATTTTTAAAACTTCATAATGCACAAAGACGATGTCAAAAATTCTGATCATTGAAGACGATACAAAAATTAGAAGCATTCTCAAGGAGATATTAGTAGAAAGAGACCATGAAGTGGACGAGGCTGCGGATGGTCTTGAAGGACTCAAAAAACTTGAGCAAGGCAATTTCGATCTTTGTCTTTGTGATATCAAGATGCCTAAGATGGATGGACTCGAAGTATTGGAGAAAGCGAGGGGGAATTCCATCAATACTAATTTTATTATTATATCGGCACATGGCACGATTGATATAGCAGTCGAGGCTGTAAAGAAAGGCGCGTTTGATTTTCTTCAGAAGCCCTTTGATCTGGGGAGACTGGAGATTACTCTCAGGAATGCCCTGGACAAATCATCACTTGTCAATGAAACTAAAACGCTTCGCAAGAGGATTTCAAAAAAATTCGAGATCGTCGGTCAATCAGAAGCCCTTCAACAGGTACTTCAAATGATTGAAAAGGTAGCCCCCACAGATGCCCGTGTGTTAATAACAGGACCAAACGGATCGGGCAAAGAATTGGTGGCGAGAGCGCTGCATGAAAAAAGTAGTCGTTATAACGGCCCCCTTGTAGAGGTTAATTGTGCTGCAATACCGTCTGAATTGATCGAGAGTGAATTGTTCGGGCATGAAAAGGGCTCCTTCACATCGGCTGTGAAACAGCGGATTGGAAAATTTGAACTTGCCGAGAGTGGCACACTATTCCTTGATGAGATTGGCGATATGAGCCTGGCAGCTCAGGCAAAAGTGCTGAGGGCCCTGCAGGAAAATAAGATCACCAGGGTCGGAGGCGACAAAGAAATCAATGTAAACGTGAGGGTAATTGCCGCAACAAATAAAGATTTAAAAAAGGAAATAGAAGACAAGCGTTTTCGCGAGGATCTCTACCACCGTCTGAGTGTCATCGTAATTAAGGTGCCACCCCTTATTGATCGAAAGGAAGACATTCCATTGCTGGTAGATCGTTTTTTAACCGAGATCGCAGACGACTATGGAACCAAAAAGAAGTCTATCCAAAAGGAGGCACTGAAAAAACTTGCTGATCATAACTGGCCAGGCAACATTCGCGAATTACGCAACGTGGTTGAAAGGCTCGTTATAATGAGCAGCGACGAAATAACCTTTGGTGATGTAGAACGATACCTCTAAAAAAACTATACTCTCCGCACTTCGGTATTGCTCTTCAATTCCTTCTTCGTGTACGTTGGGCACGTATACTGACTGCAAGCAGATAAAAAAGCAGTAATAACAATAAACACTATTACTTTTTTCATTACGGGATTTTTCATGTTTAACAAAATTATAATCTTTTGACCATAAAACAAATTTGAGGCCGGGCCGCCGCATGCCAGTAAAACGCCTTATTCAATCAATAAATTACAGCCTCTAACCTCGCTATTGTCGATTCGGCCAACAACTTCAAATGAGCCATCCTTTCCTTTTTTTCCCAAGTCTTCGGTTTCAATAAAGGAAATACTGTGAAAATTGGCCAGATCCGCCACATTTATACCCCCAACTGTCTCAATCCCAACCTGAAATGGATCAGTTACATCCCTGATTTGAATCCTTACCGAAGGGGGGCAAAAAAATGATTCACCGCCGCTTGAATAGCACTGAGATAACAGTTCGGTCATCCCATATTCGGAAAAAATCTCTCCAACATGGAAGCGTTGCTTAAGGATCGCATGCATCTCTTGTCGCGTAAGTTCCGCGCGCCTGCCCTTCATGCCCCCGGTCTCGAAGATAATGCAGTGATTTAGATCCAACTGATATTTTTCAGCGACATCCAAAAGAGCAAAGGATACTCCCCAAAGTATGGTCTTTCGGTTATCCGAACGAAGCTTGTCAATATCACTTACCAACTGGTCGTAATTATGAAGGTAAAATCCGGAAGCGGGCGATTGACTTTCTCTTATAAAGTAATCAATCATGGCTACCAAAGAAGAGTTTTTTCTCTCCAGATAAGAAGGCAGCAGGGCGAGAATGTTATAATTTCTCAAATCGCCAAAGAAAAACTCAAAACACCGTCTGCTGTGTCTCAAATAAAACTTTAGATCTCTCACAAGGTGCTTACTCGAATGGGCACCTGTAGTGCCACTGCTTACAAATTCGATCTCCGGGTTCCATTCTCCGGTTTGAATGGATTGAGTCTTGAAAAAAGTAATGGGCAGGTAAGGTATCTTTTCAACACTGTTGATAAGATTAACATCCACGCCCAGACCATTAATATATTGCCTGTAAACCGGGTTATTGGAGGCTTGAAATCGAAACAATGAGACTGCAATATCTTCAAAGGCAAGGTCGTTTAGCTGATATAATTGTTCTTCAAAACTTTTAAAAGTGTCCACCTGTTTTGTACTTTGAATCGTTAATTTAAGCCATGAAGATACTTAAGGGGGTAGCAATATTTGCGTTTTTAAACGCTTTACTGGGATGTTTTGATCCTCCGCAGTATTCGATTATTCCTGAAATCGATTTTCTTAAAATTGAGTTTGTTGAGGTTGGGGGTTTTAGCGATGCCGATTCTCTGAATCTATACATTGATTTCAAAGACGGGGATGGCGACCTGGGCCTATCCTCCACTTTAACAGATGAGAACGGTTACCTGGTGCACTCAGAGCCCCCCTATCAGGACATCAACTTTTTTGTCGGCGCAAATCAAACCAAAACACCGGTTACGGGAAGGGTGTACTCAGGTTTGGACTATAGCGGACTTAAGTACACGTCAAGCGGTAAAACTCCAAAGTTCCCGACCTATGTGATTAATTCTACTCCTGCCAATGCAAAATTCATCACGCTTGCTGATCAGGCGGACTACAATCTTCCACCCGATCAGCCACCCTACACTTGCACGGCTTATTATCAGGCCTATTTGAACGATACCATATTTATACGCACACCAGACAAGAATGCTCTTTCTCTGGAAACAATTGTCGATACACTTGTTGACTCACAGAATAGAATCGTCCTTTATGCGGCGCTGAGCAAATGGTACATCGAACAAAACCCCGACCATTATAACATCACTGTCAAGTTTCTGAAGCAGGAGGGTGACGGATCTTTTACAGAATTTGATTTCAGGGAAGCCTATTGCACAACATATGACGGCCGGTTCCCGGTGCTTGCAGATAGCAAAAGGGTGATTGAAGGAACTCTTAAGTATGCTATGGTAGGAACTGGATTCCTGACCACGTTCAGCATTACACCAATCAAACTGGTCATTCAAATTAAGGACAGGGCACTCCATCAATCAACACCGGCACTTGAAACGCCTGTGTTTACACTAAACGATATTCGAAAGTGAAGTTCAGTCGTAGAGTGCAGGAAATGTGTCTGGATCTGACTCCCGCATCATCTCATAAATCTTATCGAAAACCTCTTCAATATTGGGCTTTGAGAAATAGTCGCCATCTGATGCATAGGCTGGACGGTGGTCCTTACCGGCAATTGTTATTGGTTTTGAATCAAGAAATGGATAGGCATTCTGAACTTCCAACACCTGCTGCATCATAAAGGCGCTTGCTCCTCCCGGGACATCTTCATCAGCAAAAACTACCCTATTGGTTTTCTTAATTGACTCGACTATGCTGTGATTGATATCAAATGGAAGTAGTGTTTGCACGTCGACTACTTCGCACGAAATTCCAACTTTCTCCAATGCCTCAGCTGACTCCATCACCACCCTGCACATCGACCCATAGGTTACAACCGTTACGTCGCGACCTTGTCTGATTATTTCTGGTGTACCAAGAGGCACCGTAAATTCCCCTATATTATCGGGGATCCTCTCCTTCAGCCGATAACCGTTGAGACATTCTATGATTATCGCCGCGTCATCGGACCTTAGCATGGTATTATAGAATCCTGCCGCCTGGGTCATATTGCGGGGAACCAGAAGATAAATACCTCGTAAGCTGTTTAAGATCATTCCTATTGGCGAACCTGCATGCCAAATGCCTTCCAGCCTGTGACCACGCGTCCTGATGATCATCGGTGCCTTCTGCCCTCCTTTTGTTCTGTAGTGAAGACAAGCAAGGTCATCAGAAAGTGTTTGCAAGGCATAGATAAAGTAATCCAGATACTGTATTTCAGCGATGGGTCTCAGTCCACGAATCGCGCAGCCAATACCCTGCCCGATAATAGTGGGTTCACGAATACCGGTATCAGTGACCCGCAATTCTCCGTGCTTCTGCTGGAGACCAGCGAATCCCTGGTTAACATCTCCAATTCTACCTACATCTTCGCCAAATGCAAAGACAAGCGGATCTCTGGTCAGGGCGGCGTCAAAACAATTACGCAATACCTCACGTCCATCCACCAGGGATGATGATTCACTGTAAACAGGATCAACGTGTGCAACATTTAATGCAGACTCTTGTGACTGACTGTACAAATGTGAACTGTAACGATCAAGATTCTTGATTTCCTCATCCTTTATCCAGGCTATCAGTTTATCTCTCACGTCACATTCCTCCCCAATAAGAAGTCTGACTGCCTGCTTGGCCGCTCTGACTGTATCCAATCGGACAGGGTTGACCGTCCTGACGAGATCATTTTTGATCTGATGCATGCCAGCGCGCTTTATATTCTCATTTGCCGCCTGGTCCAGCAAGTCAACAATAATTCTTTGGTCTCTTCGTATATCGCTCATGAAGGCCTTCCATGCGCGATCTTTGGCTGCTCGTGCTGACTGCTTTGCTTCCTGTTCAATGGCCTGCACCTCTTCGGGGAGGATCATCACCTCCTCAATAATCCATTGCCGCATTTTTTTTAGGCAATCATGTTCCGCCTCCCAGGCCAGTCGCTCTTTGGTTTTGTATCGCTCATGTGAACCTGAAGTCGAATGGCCCTGAGGCTGCGTCATCTCCTCAACATGGACCATCACCGGAACATGTTCGTCCCGACAAATCTTTTCGGCCTTCTTATAAACATCGAGCAACGCTATGTAATCCCATCCCTTTACGGTGAGAATCTCAAAACCTTTTTCGGTCTCCGTTCGCTGTAAACCTGACAGTGCTTTGGAGATACTTCCCTTGGTCGTATGATACTCCTGAGGTACAGAAATTCCATAATCGTCATCCCATATTGAAATCAACATTGGAACCTGGAGAACACCCGCGGCATTCATTGCCTCGAGAAAAAGTCCCTCGGACGTGGATGCATTTCCAATGGTCCCAAAAGCTACTTCGTTTCCGTTTACTGAAAGGTTTTTATAATCATGAAGGAGTGGATTATGACGAAACAACTTTGAAGCATATGCTAGTCCTAACAGCCTCGGCATTTGTCCCGCAGTCGGCGAGATATCAGCAGTTACATTATATTGTTCCGTGAGATTCTTCAACAGCCCGTCATCATCAAGCATTCTCGTTGCAAAGTGACCATTCATCTGTCTTCCGGCTGATGCAGGATCAGCTTCTACGTCGGCATGGGCATACAGCTGTGCAAAATATTGTTGCACGCTCATGTCACCAATTGCAAATGCAAAGGTCTGGTCCCGGTAATATCCAGCGCGAAAATCACCTTTGCAAAAGACCTTGGACATGGCTATCTGGGCGAGTTCCTTGCCGTCTCCAAATATTCCAAACTTGGCCTTACCCATAAAGACTTCCTTGCGACCCAGAAGGCTCGCTTCACGGCTTTCCACAGCAAGTTTAAAATCAGACAAGATTTCCTTGATCTTAGCTTGCGAAAACTTAGTCCGTACCTCTTTTATCTCGCTCAATATTTTGAAATTGAATGGATTAACAGCTGTTAGGGTCAAAAATAGGCAATACCCCTAACCTTTCAAAAACCTCTTCGGGCAACAAAACTTGCCCAATCACCTGAACCTATTTCTTCATCATAAGGATTTGCTTCTTTGAATAAGTAGATGCCATATAAGTTTTGGTCAATTTGAATTTCATCATAATAATATCCTGCCTCAATTTCTATGTCATGAATCGACTTCGCTGTTAAATCATCAAGAAAAAACAGTTCAGCAATAATGGACTGTGCGGGATTCGTGGACTTAACTGCATAGGGGTATTCGCCAAGAGAAATTAACCTAAAACCTTTTAGCTCAACGGTATTCAGAAATTGCATACCCCTTTCAAAAAGAGTGTGATTCTCCATTCCTAATCGAAGTGTCCCGTAAAATGCGTAAAGTCCGGCCTTATTCAAGAATGTAAACTTTATTCATTACCCTTATCATTTTTCGAATCATTCCTTCATTTATATTTGCTGCCTATTAAACGTTAGTTATGATAATAGGTATTCCAAAGGAAATTAAAAATAACGAAAACCGGGTTGCATTGACACCGGCTGGCACACAAGAACTAATAAAACGAGGTCATACAATATACATCCAATCCACTGCTGGCAATGGAAGCGGATTCTC
>DASUGQ010000327.1:0-6099 GCA_036273935.1 Cyclobacteriaceae bacterium
CACCCAATGAGCCTACCACTACCGTTACGCGATCGCTCAGGCCGGCATGATCGATTATTCTTCGGGCAAGGGCCGCGTTATCGGCGCTGAATTCAACCGAATACAAGTGTCCCCCGTTGGACAGCTTTTGTGCCATGCGGATGGCGCTATAGCCGACGTAGCAACCTAATTCCAGAATTACGTTGGGCTTCGTGCGCATCAGGGCACTATCTAAAATGGCCCCTTTTCGATCCCCAACATTCATGAGCAGGCTATTGTTGTGGCCAAAATTGTCGATCACTCTGACGACATCAGCTGCATCTCCTTTTTTTGCTTTCTGAAGCACTGTATTGACCACTTTTTCTTCACGACCATCGCCAACCTGCCAGTCCCTTAACAAGGTTTTCATGCCAAACATCATTCTTAAAAATGACCAGCGAAAAAAGGGTATTGGCCTTCCAAGAATATCATTGATGGAAACGGCGAAGGAAAGGATAAACACAATCCAAAGCAACCAGGCAGGAATAAAAAGGTTGTTCCCAATCAATCCAAATAATAGCGCTCCAGATACCAATAAAATTGCGATACTGACAAACGATGAAGTTCTCATAATGAAATAGGTTTAGTGATTTCAGTTTCAGATAAATGACTATCAAGCAAGCAAACGCCTCTTTTTCCTTCATCTGTTCTTGATCACCTTCACCGTTCCATCAGCCATTTATTACAGTGCTATCGGCTTACGTACACTAGCTCTCGGTTACAAATTGCCTCTTGGGGCCGGGCTTAACACTGGTAAGGTCACCAATCTTAATTGATTTCCCGATCTCAATGCTGTTCCTTGCCGCTACTCCAATGAGAATAGCCAATGCTCCATCACGTACCCCTGCAGTTTGATTCAGCGGATCCTCGGTAACACCCGCAAAAATTTTATCCTTCAATAAGCGGTCGCCACCACCATGCCCGCTTGTTCCATGAGGCACACGGATGAATTCACGGGTTCCAAAATTTTTGGTGACCATGATTTCATCATAGTCTCTTTCTTCAACGGGATTACTCTCTTCAATCCATACGTCAATTCTTCCCTTCGTTCCGTTAAAAGCTATGCGATAACCTTCATAGGGAGAATAAGTTGTCAGCGAGTAACTAACCTCAACTCCGTTCGCATACTTAATCGTGGCAGCCATCTTGTCGTAGATGTTTATATCCTCCTTCCAGACACAGCCATCACGAAGGTACCCATCGTGTTTCTCGTTCGCCGCATACAATTCCATGTAGGTCTTGTTACGGGTCATGTCGTAATAGAATTGACACTTGTCTTTATGAGGGCAGGGGCGGCAGTTTGTGTGACGGAACGAATGGTTTTTCCCATAGAAATCAAGCGCACCGGAGGCATAAACCTCCTGAGGATCCGATTCAATCCACCAGTTCAGAAGATCGAAGTGATGTGATGCCTTGTGAACCAATAGGGTTCCGCTTTTTTCTCTCAGCCGATGCCAGCGCCTGAAATAATCTGCACCGTGACTGGTATCGAGGTACCAGTGAAAATCTACGGACGTGAGATCACCAATTGATCCACTGCGCAACAGCTCATATATTTTTGCGCGATGGGGAGAATACCGGTAGTTAAACGTGACGGTAACTTTCTTCCCTGTCTTTTTTTGCGCCTGCAGAATCGCTTCACACTTCTGTTCATCGGTGGTCAGGGGCTTTTCTGTAATAATGTTGGCACCCATTTCCATCCCCTTTATAATAAATTCGTGATGCGTTGCGTCGACAGTCGTAACGATGAGCGTATCAGGTTTGATATCCCTCATCATTTTTTCGAAGTCCGTGAATGTCGGACACGTAAAACCGGTAAGTTTTTTAAATGACTCAACACGGCCCGGGTTAATATCACAAAGCCCCACAAATTCTACCCGATCGGGATAGTGATCCAATACATCCTTAGACCACATGCCAAGTGATCGAATGCCTGTGCCCACAATGGCAATTCTCATTTTTGCTGTCTCCTTTGCTGTGGATGTAAGCGGATTAATTAAAATGGAACCTGCTACAGCGGCGCCCGTCGTAGCAATAAAGTCTCTTCTTGAAAAGAACCTTTCCTTTTTTGTCATAGTATTATCACGTTAAAATAAAGCTAACCAAATAATACTCTATGGTGAAGGAATGGAAAAATAAACGAATAGAATTGATTGGAAAAGCCGTCCGAACAATTGAGACTAAATTTAGAATTGATCTAAACGCTTATATCTTGATCAGCTTATATGAAAAGATTTGTTTGTCGATCCATATGCGAAGAAAATACATACCCGATGCAAGGTCGCTGAAATCGGTTTGAAAGTCCCGGTCAAGCCAGTCAAACTCGATCTGCCGGTCAGCAATGGTCTGACCCTGCAGTGAAATAACTTCCACCCGGCAAGTGGAGACTTCTATGGGGCTGCGGGGACGAATCGTCAATGTATCAACAACGGGATTTGGATAAACAACCAGCAATTCCTCCTGAGGTTTCCATTCAAGCATATTTACGACTGCTTTGAAGTTTGGCATACCATAACCCAGGAACACGTCCGGATTATTTGCCTGTGACGCCGACGAGCGAATAGCGTTCGTGATTTCGGTAGCTTTTAAATCGGGATACCGTTGCCATACCCCGGCCACAAGACTGGCAATGAGCGGCGAAGAAAATGATGTACCACTTGAGGTGCCAATGCTTCCGCTTGGTTTTATGATGGTGACACCGACACCCAGTGCCGCCACGTCCGGCTTTATCCTTCCATCCGCAGAAGGGCCGACAGAACTTGTTACACTGCGCTCGCCAAGGCTATTGACCGCCGCAGCCGCAAGAACATATTTGTTGTCCGCTGGTGGTGTAATCAACTGCCAGCTGTTATTGCCTTCATTACCGGCGCTGCAGACGACGATCATCCCGCGTTGGGAGACGAGCTGAGCTGCCTTTGACACAACTGCAGTCTGTCCATCGAGATCGGATTTGGAATAGTCCATGGAGGAAAGATCGAACGTATTGTACCCCAATGAAGAATTGATGATATCCGCGCCAGCACTGTCTGCCCGCTCCGCCGCGAAGAGCCAATTGTACTCCTCAATACGATATTCACTTTTTACATCTTCAGTCACGTAGAGTTGATAGTTGGCTTTATACGCGCCGCCCGTAAATGCATCGGGCACATAACCCGCAATAACGGATAGCACGCCCGTTCCATGATCATCATGCCTGAATACGTCCGGCTGATCATAAACGAAATCATAAGAAACGGTTGTATTGAGTCTGTCTTCGGAAAAGACAGGCTGGAACGCTTCTGCTGTATTCACGCCCTCAAAGCCCGCATCAAAGACTGCGATAATCATTCCCTCACCATGATACCCGGCATCATGCATATCGGGAATACCAATCATGGTAAGTTGATTGTCCGTCGGCTGGTCTCCGCTCGCACTGGCTTTTCGCGCATTGAATTTTCTCCGCCCGGAGCTGAAAGGTTTTTCTCCTGGCGCCACGAATTCCGTCCCCTGAACAAAGGATAAGGATTCGATAACAGGCAGCGAAGTCGATGGGCATTGAACCAATACACCATTCATCCAGCGGGTCGGGTACATTACTTCTACTCCGAGATCTTTGATTGCCTGTACGTAACCGGGAACGACGGGCATGTCCCTCTCATTAACAGCGATTCCCTGTCTGTTCCTGCGCTCGATTGCCCGCGCACTGAGAAATTGTTCAGGTGCGGATATCGTGTAGGGGGTGCCGGTTTTATCTTTAAAGAAAACCATGTAACGGTTGTCCTGTGCCTGAACACAGGTTGTAATTAAAAAGATTGCTATCGTTACTATTCTATTGAACACCAAACTGCTTTATTCGCTGCGAGTAAATTATTCCTGTTTCAATTTCTCCAAATTGGTTACAACCAACGGTACAAAAATTCAGAATGGTTATTTCCCGCCGCACCAGTCCGATGCCTCTTGCATAAATTTCGCTCCGGATGTCTGTGCGGACAATTGGATCATCATCATTGTTCTGGTTGACTTCAATGCAGTCATCAAATACAATCTCATCAACGGTTGCCGGCTTGCGCGTATTGATCAACTCATACTCATCTTCTCCCAGGCTATTGAAGGTGTTACCGTCCCATTCTCTGCCCTCCGATACAGGCAAGACAAATTTCACATATTCGGTGTTCCCTTCAGCGATAACGGCCCGAATGTTGTCGATGCGCGCCGACCATGTATCTGCATATTGCCACGATTGGGTTGCATCCGCTCGTTTGTAAAGATACATCACATACGTATACTGATTATTCACATTGAGAAAAGAATCGACCACTTCAGTCATCAATTCATAGTGAATGGTCTGCTCCCCGTCAATGGGCGCATACCATGTTGAATCCACATCATATATCTGATAAACTCCCTTATGCAAAGGGAGATATTCCTTGTCTGAAATTGAAGGCTCAGAATCGGTAGAACAGGCAATGCTCAATCCAAAAGCGCCGATCAATAGATAATTAAAAAATCGCCTCACACGTACCTTGTTTTTCTTGAATCCGAATGCGAACTAGCAAGTAAACAAAAACCATTCAAATTTCACTCTACAACACAAAATGGCGCTAAAAACTCTCGTCAAAGTGGGAAATATTGCCAACCTAAGCGATGCCCGGTACTGCGCCGGCATGGGTGTTGATCTGCTGGGCTTCACTGCCATTGAGGGTCAGCCGTCGTACATTTCCTTAAAACTTTATCAGGACATTCGAGGCTGGGTTGCCGGACCGGCGGTTGTTTTGGAGTTGTATGGTCTGAAGGATGGAGGCTCGTTGCCACGCTTGCTGGAAGACTATCGCCCGGATTATCTCGAAGTGGGTATGGAAGAATTGGATCTCATCCCTGATTCGCTTGACCAGCCCTTGATCGTCAGCATTCATTCGACCGAGGATCTCTCAAGGATTCAGAGGCGGAATAAAATGATTCGATATGTGATCATAAATGAAGACCGAATAGATGTGATCCGGAAAGCGGAATTGTTTGATGTGATTTTAAGCCTTCACTCAACGTCGGGTCTGCAGTTGCTAGACGAATTACCCCTGAAGGGAGTGGCTTTGAATGGAAGTCCTGAACTGCGGCCGGGATACAAGGATTACGGTGACCTGGCGGAAGTCCTGGAGAAACTGGAAATAGATTAATCATGTTCGTACCGGCCTTGGTTAGCTTCTGGTACTATTCACCGATAACGGAAGTATGAAACTACTTAAACGAATATTGCTGGTCGCTGTATCGTCCGTCCTATTGCTTGTCGTGGCAGTGTTGTTGCAAGATGTAGATCCGGAACAAAAAAGACCCGGTGTTGAAACCTTTGAATTCGCAGACACACTTGGAGGCCGCGACTATAACCTGGATAGCTTAAAGGCGATCATCGGTGACAACAAAGGCCTCCCGGAGGGATTTGAAGTGGCGGCCGCAATTGCTTATTCTGCTTTTCCCGAATTGAAGGATGTAAAAATTGATATGCTCCTCACAATGGATGGAGCTCCCATGGAATCGACTCCAGATATTTGGTCGCTGTTTGGTGCCCGGAAGAATCGCCAATATCATGTCCTGCTGAATGATGCTGAGAATTCTTATTTTGATCCAATCTTGTTGCGCGCGCTTCCTTTTGATGCTCAGGTTGGCATTCTTGCGCATGAGTTGGGTCACATTGCTTACTACCAACAACTCAACCTGTTACAGTTTGGAAAATGGGGATTGATGTATCTCACAGATGATACGTTCCGCGCAAAACACGAGCGAAGCACCGACCTCGCGCCCCTCTACCACGGACTGGGTAGCCAGATATACCAATATGCCTATTACGTGCGTTATGATCCCAGTTGCCAGCCATTCTATGCAGCCGGGAAATCTTTTATGGATAAATATTATATGACGGATGAAGAGTTGTTGGAGATAGTCAGGAAATAATTGTACAACGTTCACTCACCTTTTCCGATCGGCTTGTCATTTCTTGACCATTCGCTCCATGAACCAACGTACAATTTAGGAATTGGCATTCCCGCATAATCCATAGCAAGAAGTGTGTGACATGCGGTAACACCCGAGCCACAGTGAACGATAACGTCT
>DASUGQ010000328.1:0-3262 GCA_036273935.1 Cyclobacteriaceae bacterium
TGGTTTTGAGTATTTTAAGGGCGTTTCCCATGGCACAACAATTGTAAAAACCGATCTTATGAGCACACAAAAAGTCAAAACCTGTTTTACGATTACCTTCACGGAAGACCAATACCTTCACGCGAGAAATTATGTAGAAGATATGAAACGGCACCCGAACAGGGTGTTCTGGCTGGGCAAGCAGGGAAAGTCTGATGAGGAGCTTATCATCGAACAGATCACGCACAGAATTTTATCCGGCTTTTACAATGACGAACCCTTTCGGGCTGGCCGTCATATTGTCAAAATGGATAGCGCGATCACTGTGTAGCGAGCTGCCATTAGTAAAAACAAAAAGCACAAAGCCTTTCCCGGCTTTGTGCTCTTGCTGATAGCAATTTATTGCTTAGCGGTAAATTGTCTTAGTCTGACCGTTTGAATCCATCACAACCATTTTGAAAGAATCCAGTCCCTCAAGATTGAACAGTTGAGTGAAATCACCGCTGATGTGTTGTGTTCTCGAATACACTGTTGTGCCATACTCGTTGTAGATGTCGACAGACAACGACTTTGATCCGTTGTCAGGTACCAGCAACGCGAATTTTTCCGTGCCTGGCAGTTGAACGATCTTGGCAATTTTCTCAGCAGGCCTCGCCTCAGCATAAGATATTTTTTCAGTGCGTCTTCCGTTCTCATCTTTCAGCTCGATGGTGTAATCACCTTCTGCAAGCTTTTCGAAATTGTAAGGACGAATGAAACCTTCAGACCGCTTGAACGACTCTGAGAACACAACCTGGTTTGAAGCGTTGTAGATCGTAACCTTAACATCGCTTTGTTCCGGAGCTTTGTAATATACTTTGAAGGTAGAACCTTCTCTTGTCACCGCCATGCCACTCGAAGAAGAGGGGTCACTCTTCGCTGCCATCGCCATACTGCCGATAGCAATTGATGCTGCTACTAAAAAAAACTTTTTCATACTTTTTTGAATTTGGATACACCCCTAGAGACGAGACGTTCTCCGATCTGGTTGCAGTGTCGACGTTATTCAAACGGTTTATTAACCTGGGTGTATTTATCTGCGATCACGGCAACACATCGCAATTCTATACGTTGCCAATAATAATCTGAGCATCAGGCGCGGTAATGGGAACAAAGAAGAGAGATCAATTCAAGTGATAAAGATCACGGCTCTTCAATTCGAGTTTCAGAGAATGGATAAGAAACTTCAACCGGTTAATGAGAATGCGTTGTCGTGTATCAGCTGTTGATATGAGGAATTTATAACGTTCCAGGAAATCAAGATTCACGTCGTTGGCAATTTGGAAAGTGGTGAAATTGGCGAATCGCTGACTGCTGCTCCTCAGCGTGCGGTATTGATAAAATAATTCCGATAATTCATATCCTGGTGATTCATCCACAAGTATGTTCCATTGTTTGATATCACCTCCAGGATACGGCCTGTCTTTGAATTTCCGGTATAGGGTGTCGAGGTTAAAAATATCGAAACACCTGACAACAATATCCGATTCTCCGCTGGGATATTTTTTTAAAATACTTTCCAGCCTCATCATTGAGCCGAGTTTTGCGGTGTTGATTTCATGAGAAAAATAGATTCCAAAACTGATATCCTGTGTTTCTGCTTCCCGCACCATTTCGCGGTATCGATGTTCAAAAATGTGCAGCGGAACAAGTTCTCCCGGCAACGGCAATAGCGCAAGGGGGAACATCGGTGCTAATACAGTCTGTGGCATAACTCCTAAACAATGATCCTAATGATTTGTTAATACTCAGCCAGGTAAAAAATATCTGTGCTGAATTTTTCTTTCAGGTTTTTTTCCCCCGGTAAAAAACTCAGATTAACGAGGAACGAAAAACCTATGACTTTGCCGCCAAGCTTCTGTACCAGGTTGCCCGCAGCAATTGCAGTACCTCCTGTTGCCAGGAGATCATCGTGTACAAGAACATTCCATTCCTTTTCAATGGAGTCAATGTGCATCTCGATAGATGCTTTGCCATATTCAAGGGAATAGTCCTGAGACATTGTTTTATAGGGAAGTTTCCCTGATTTGCGCACAGGGATGAAAGGGCATTTTAAAGCATGAGCCAACAACGATCCGAAAATAAATCCGCGCGCTTCAATGGCCGCAACTGCATCGATGTTCTTACCCGCCCAATAACGGACCTGCTCATTCAACATTTGGTCTACCAGACGGGGGCTAGCCAGCAGAGGGGATATGTCTTTGAAAACAACACCAGGTTTAGGATAATCAGGAATATCACGAATGGTTTTTTTGATCTCGGCTTCGAGCTGCATGTTTGAACACTAAATAAGTTTAAAAAGTCAAGGCATCAATGAATGTAAAAGCTAATGTTAACAAAAAAATTAACCTACATTATTTCCATGTTAAAGAATTTTTCTTAGAAGTAAAAGTTTACTTGATGACCACTTTCTCAGCAACTATTCCATTATGGGATCTTACCCGGACAATATACACTCCTGATGAAAGTTCCAGAGTGTTGTATACTCTCTTTGCCGAGTCATCGGTAAAAGGAATGGACAAAGGTTGCCCGAGAATATTAAGAACTGAAATATCGCCACCCTGTTGTAAATCTCCTAACTCAACAATCAACTCATGATTCTCAGGTCGAGCGTAGACTCTTACTTCTGATCCGGTGCTAAATACTACAGCATCTATTTTGGAATAAGAAGATGTGCCATCAAAATCGGTTTGCTTCAAACGATAATATGAAGTACCAGGAATAGGTTGATTATCCCAGTGAACATATGATAGTTCTTCATCGCTATTCCCTGCTCCTGGTACCATTGCAATCTCAGTCCACGTTACTCCATCAACAGAACGTTCAATCGTAAAGTACTCATTGTTGATTTCTGAAGCTGTAGTCCACGAGATTTTTACTTTATTCATTTCAAGTGTCGCATCGAACAAGGATAAAGTAATTGGAAGAGGAGCGCATAAAGCAGTGGCTGCCTGTTCAGTACCTAGAGTATAAAAGCTCGTTGGTGTATTCTGATTGTTATACGAGGCTTGAATCCATTCGGCGGAGCGAGCGGTGTTCGAAATTCTGAATTCATCAAAAACGGCATCTATGTAATGATCAGCTCCGTATTGTGATCGGCCGAAATAGTTCGCCGTAGATGCTTCCAGATTTTGAGGTGTTAACGTAACTGATCCACTTGCTGTCGCTAAGGCCGCACCGTTTTTATACAAGGTCATAGTGGACGTGGCATTGTCCAAAACAACCGCCCAATGATTCCATCCTG
>DASUGQ010000329.1:0-15199 GCA_036273935.1 Cyclobacteriaceae bacterium
CAAACCATAATAACATTGTCTTTTTCATAACCTTAAATATTTTTTTGATGGATAAATTTCGATAAGCTGTCGCTTTCCTTCAGTGACTTTGCGCACATAGAAAGAATGACATTGCTCAGGTTTTACGATAGTAATCAGTGAGCTGTGGAGGAATATTTGATCACTTATAACTTTTATTCTATCTCTCTTAACTATTTCCGGCGATTGATGTGAGGTGCACCTAACTTTTGTTCTATAGCCACGCCGGCCAATCCATGATACTTTTACGTCACAAGTTGAATTTGCCAGAATTAATTGCACTCATCAAATTAATAAATATGATACGCTCAACATCTTTGCTAATTATCTTATTTGCCGTAGCCGCGCATCCTCTCGCAGCTCAGGGGAAAATGGGCTTTGGCATAAAAGGAGGCGTCAACTTCGCCAATGTGACTAATGCTGAGTCCATCAATAGCAGCAGCCAAACCGGTTTTATGGGAGGGGTATTTATTTCACCACCTTCGCAGGGTGTTTTAGGATTTCGGAGTGAAGTGATGTATTCGCGGCAAGGCTTTAACTTTGAAACCAATACCAATACAGGATCGGTTAACCTGGATTACATTTTGTTGCCACAATTAACAACCATCAACATCGGTAAAGTGGTTTCATTAATGTTAGGATTTCAAATGGCTTTTCTCATTAGCGCTAAAGAGAAGAGCGATGATTCCTCTTCAGGAAGCAATCCTGCCAATGATATCATGGAGTATTATAATCGATTTGACTACGGTGCCGCGGGAGGAATTGAAATCATCCCTTTTAAAGGATTGCTTATAGGGGCAAGAGCGAATATCAGTTTCGGTAAATTGTTAAAGGATCCCGAATCATATTCCTCAGGAACACCACCATCCATGATTCCGGATGTTGACTTAAAGAATAATGTCGTGCAGTTATACCTGGGTTATCGGTTTTAGGTTAGTGAATGGGACGGTCGGTACGTCCTTATTCTTTCCTCGGGATTCATTTGTGTCGTCGAATGAGACTTCATCTAAGGGATTACTTTTAATAATGCTTGTTTCCTTCAAAGTAAATCCATAAGCTTTGTATCTCCGACGTCAAAAAATCCTCCTATCTCAAAACCTTTAAATACACAACACCATGAGAATGTTATTAAGAGTTTCCTGCGATGTTGTCGCATCCAACAGCGCGATGAAGGACGGTACCTTAGCGAAGATCGTTCAAGACACGATTGAAAAGTTGAAACCGGAAGCAAGCTACTTCCTGTCGATGAATGGGAAGCGCGGGTGCTATATCTTTTTTGACATGAAAGATCCTTCCCAGATTCCTGACATTGCAGAACCCTACTTCCTGAACCTCGGCGCGGAAGTTGAATTTATTCCAGTCATGAATGCTGATGAGCTTGGAAAAGGACTGGAGATAGCCGCCAAGCATTCACTTGCCAAGCCAAGTTTGAACTAGTCTGAGGGTCCACAATTTATGAATAGGGTAGTCTTCACTACCCTATTCCTTTTTTGATTTGTTTGGAGTGATTGCTTAGATGATCAACCTCCCAGCTCGGGCATTTCTTCGCTCAGCTCATCATAAGTAGTAGACCGGTCAAGACTGAGATCGATTTGCTCCAGGAAGCGGGCATAAGCTCCGGTGCCATGTACTTCGTCAAAATCTTTTTCGAACGTGTTGTTATCCCAGTAAGCCCACTTATCGAAGGTAACAAACGTTACAACGTTAGGTCTGGGTGCTGATGCCAATCCTTCCCGTGTTGCCATTGAAATAGAAGCCGGATATTTTTTCTGCTTGAAGACCTCAGCAACTTTTTTTATTTGCTCTGTGAATCGTTCCATCTGCCCAGGATAGACGCAACTGGCTCTCATCCGGTTCTTTTTAAAATTTGCCGACCCAGGGGCTTCGTAGTATACCTCGGGAACCGTTCGCCAGTACATCAGTTCGCCGATGGATTCGCAATTGGGATTAATGTTTTTCTCCCAGTCACCCATATGTTCACCTGGCCCGCTGGCTGGAGCACCATCCATTTGTGCCCATGTGAATGGTCCCATCACCCAGACATATTCGCCTGAATTGGGGCCGGTAATAATTGACGAAACGGAGGCTTTGTAAGGAGCTGTCGCGTGATACTTTTTGTTGTGTGCTGTCATGGCCTTCCTGAAAAGGTCCATCTTATCCAGTTTGGGTTTGACGTAAATTACTTCAAAGACCTGGTAGTTGGCTTGAGCCATGCCTGCTGTATAGATAACGACTAACAGCCCGGCCAAAAGAAATTGTTTTATCATAAAAATTGGGTTTAGGTTATGAAATTGATTAACAAAGTCAGGTTGAATGAACAACTGCCTATTCATAACCACATTCAGGAAAGCAAGTCAAAATCCAGGGAGGGGTGGAAAATTGGCACCGATCGAATAGCAGGCCTTAATCGTATCTTGTACAACTTAGAGTGTTTAATCCAGAAAGGCTATTAAATGCTCAGGAAAAGTTTATTGATGAGACAGAAGTAGTTGCCATGCGCTCTCGACGTCCCAGAAACCAGTTAGTTGCTGCTGATCACGTCGATCACAATTTTCCAACTTCCGTTCTCTTTCTTCCATATTCGCTGATAATTTCCGTTGGAGATTCTATTGTCTCCTTTAATGAGAACCGTGCCATAGACATATCCAAGATCGCCGGAGGAGGCAACGTCACCATCAATCAATGTATATTCTATTTCCCTGTCCTGGTCCACTAATAATTTATGTATGTCGGATGAATTGGTCAGGGGCTCAACTCCGGTACGGAAAAAACGGGCTTCCTCCGAAAGGAGACTTTCGTATGCCGGACTTTTTAATTTAGCAAAGGCCATAAGGAAATCTTTTTCAACTTTAATAAAGCTGTCTTTCGAATTGATGTTGCTTGTTATCTGCGTTAATGGCATCGCAGTCGTCTTTAATGTGTCACTGCTTTTCGGTTTTGGATGAACAACGCCAAGGTCGATTACCAATTTCCAATTACCGTCTGCTTGTTTTTTCCATACCGAAACAAAGTCACCATACGCGACTGCCTCCTGATCTTTGCGATTACCTCTGAATTCCCATGGTCCGGTATTAAATCCAAAATCACCGGAAGCGGATATGTCTGAGTAGATGGGTTCCCATATCAAAAGACTTTCATCTTCCGGCCGATTGCTGTATTGGTCTTTACCATTCTGGGGTTTTCCACCGCCAAAGGTAACAGATTCATCAGCGAGGTAGGTGAGAAAAGCTGTTCGTGTGTTTTTTTCTTTAGCCAGTTTTGCGAATGCGCGTTCTGTGTTGACAAGGGATTGTAGATGTGGATTCGTGAATTCCTGAGCACAGCATGCTCCAATGATTACAACAGAAAGTACGGTTAAGATTAATTGTTTCATTATTGCCGGTCAGAGAAGATCCATGAACCCAATTCTTCTAATTTAGAGGATTGAATTAATTTTATCACCATTGTTAAACGATCAACCATGAAGTATTTGTTCCGGGTGTTTCTCGTCTTGTTGATATTGTCATGGACCCCAAACACGCGTTCTGATTCGATTCAAGCTAAGTTGAATGAAGGTCCCTTCAAAGCCCTGAACTTCTTGTACAGCATCTCGGGTAAAAAAACTCTGTCCGGCATTCACAACCGGGAGCCAAACGCTACACCTGCGCGGTGGACGGATGAAATCAATAAAACAACGGGAAAATTTCCGGCGCTTTGGAGTGGCGACTTTCTCTTTCAAGAAGATAATATTGCTAACCGCCAAATGATGATTGATGAAGCGGTCAGTGAATGGCAAAGAGGTGCCGTTATAAATCTCATGTGGCATGCCTGCAATCCCGTCTATTCTCAACCTTGTGGGTGGGATGATGGCAAAGGTGTATTGAGCACAATGACAGATGAGCAATGGAATGAACTTTTAACCGACGGAACGCTAATCAATATGACCTGGAAAAAAAGGGTGGATGAAGTGTGTAGATTCCTCCAGGAACTGGAAGACAAAGGCGTTGAAGTTTTGTGGAGGCCCTTACACGAAATGAACCAGGGAAAATTTTGGTGGGGCGGCCGACCAGGAGAAAACGGAACGATCAAACTTTGGAGACGACTGCATGATTATATGACCAGTACAAAGGGATTGACGAATTTAATCTGGGTTTGGGACATACAGGATTTTGATTCCTATAAAAATGATGCGGTAGCTTATAATCCCGGTGAAAATTATTTTGATGTAGCGGCAATGGACATCTATGATGACAAGACCGGCTATACGAAGGAAAAATATAAAACCATGATAAAAGCCTGTGGAGGAAAACCAATAGCCATTGGAGAATGCCAAAAATTACCAACAGCCGCCGAGTTAAAGGACCAATCTCGTTGGACTTTTTTCATGAGCTGGTCAGAGCTTACCTACGAAAAAAATACTTCGTCGCAAATCAGGGATCTTTACACTTCGGATAACATTCTTACATTGGATGAAATGCCAGGATGGAAGGGAGGTCGTTAAGGCAATACACCCTGGCCTCTGCTGCTGTTGGCATACCCCACAGTTCGTGTCCTTTTGAACTCCCGACATAACAGACAACATTTCCGGCTTGATTAAATCAACATAATCGGATATTCCTGTTACAGCGATGTACCTTTTATCGCGATAATCTCCAATTTATTTCACAACAGATTGGGATGTGTTCAGTATTTTGCGGCAAAATATATTTCAAAACTTCTCATGGTTGACAGCAATGAAAGCAATTCAATTACAACTTAACTTGATCACAATCTTTATGACTGGCTTTGTGTGCCAGGTAGTCTCAGGTGAAAGGCCTGACAATTTTCATGCTGGCTACATCATTATCGGTGGGGATACGCTGAATGGGTTTATTCTTTTTGAAGACCATTTTTCCAATTCAAAGCAATGCGTTTTCAAAGAGTCGAAAGGTGGTTTGACGAAGACCTATTCGCCGGATGATCTTATCGGTTATGGTGTTGAAGGTAAATATTTGTTTTATGCTGCAGACATTCAGAATGGTCAATCAAATGGCCCGAAGGTTTTTTTAGAGTGCATTGTCAAAAGCAATATTAATCTTTTTTTTTATCGCGATCGGTTTTTTGTTAAATCTGAAAACGGATTGGAAGAATTGGTTGAGGTAAAGGAAGTGGTGAAACGGGATGGAAAAGCATTTACCGTAAAACGTCCATTATACAAATCCGTGCTTCAGAAACAAATGAATGATTGTTCGTTTATTCATGAAAAGATTGCGAAGACTACATTGACGAAGAAGGGTCTTCTGAAATTGTTTAACGATTACGCGGCGTGTACCGGTCATGAGGCAATTGTTTTTGAGTCCGGAAGTGAGCAGACAACTAAAGTTCGGTTCGGTGCCGGTCTCGGGGTTTTGGTCGCTGATTTGAATTTGAAGTCTGACGCAAATTACCGCTATACTTTTGGGGATTACGGGTCTGGCGATCCCTCCGTTAGTTTTACACCTTCCTTTTTTGTTGAGCTTGGTATGTCCAGTAGGTTTGACGTTTGTACAGGGTTAAATTGGTATTTCACAAAAAATAATTTCCACGCAGAAAGTCCATCAGCCAATTTAGTAAATGACTTTTCTCTTGAAGCATCTCGAATTGAAGTTCCTCTATTGTTTAAATACGCTCTTACAAAGGGTAATATAAAATGGAGTTTGAAGGCAGGATGCGGTTTTAACGGCGTTATTAAATATGACAGCCGGTTGATCGTTTCTACCTCCTCAGGCTATGTGCTGGACGAATACAATAACGATCTGAAAAAAAATAGTTTTCTGGTTAATGGTATGGGTGGGGTATGCGCCGAGTTTTTATTGGGAAATCGTTCATTCTCGCTTGAGGGCGATTACAGTAAGAGCGGATCCATCGTTCAGTCAGGGACTTACGCGGGTTTTAGCGGAGTTAAGTTTAGCGTCGGGATGTTTTTCTAGCGCATAATCCCTTTTAGGGAGTTTGACCGATCGGTATTAAATTATTAAGTTGGAACTCAATTATCGGCTATATGACTAAATATTTCTTATCTGTATTAATTGTTCTCTCAGTTTATTGCAATTCTTTAGCGCAGGTTGAATCGTTTGATGCTATGCGCAGGCGGCAGCAGGTGATGGCTTTTTATCAACCTTTGTCTCTGAAGTCCAGAAATGCACCGAAGGACAAATGGAAGCATGGCTACATTGTCAATCTTGAGAATGATACAATTGAGTGCACCCTAACGGTTAAAGGAAAAAAATATTTCATTGAGTCTGATGATGGACCAAATGAGCTTGTAGCGTCTGCTGTAAAGGCCGTATCCTATTTGGATCTTAATGAGGGAAATGTCGTTTTATATTCCCTTCCTTTCCATCGTAACATGAGTGTGGAGGGATATTTTTTTAAAGTTGTCTATAAAGACAACGACTTTCTTTTGGTGAGAAATGAGGAAAAAATTATCAAGGACTTAATTTGCCAGAATGAGACCGATTATTTATCAGGTCTCTATTTTCTTGACCTGGAGAATAAGAACCTGGTAGCGGCCTCCAAAAAAGCTTTGCTTTTGCTGACAAGTGATTATGAACCTGATATCAAACTGTTTCTCGAACAGCAGAATAATAAACTAAAGAAAGAATGGGACTTTATTGAAGTCCTTTTGCGTTATAATTCACTTAAATATCCAAGCGCGGATAAATACTGAATTAATTTCGCTCGTCTTTATTCGATCAGTCTGGTAAAGGCGGAACTGATTTTAGAACGGAACAATCGTGAGTAATTGTTTTAACCACTAAAACACAAGACACGAAGCAACACTAATTATGCTCCTTCGTGCCTTTAGGCCTTAGTGGCGAATGATACGATTATTGTTTAATCCCTGTTGTATCCTTCGCGAAATTTTTTCTGTGATGAGAACTATAGTCCACAATCCGGAGCTTCATATAAATTATCAACGATTAACTGGCATGTCGGATCATCGGAGAAACTGGCCGTTACGTCTACGTCCACGCCGGTCGGAGGCAATCCAAAGACATTTACCGTCTGGGGAGACGCGCCAATAGCGAACGATGATAACGCGCCATCGATGGTAACATCAAGGGTGCCAGCGGCCGGTGCATTTGCAAAAGTGACGCGAAGCTGAAGGTCGTATGTCTCGGTTGGGTCCGTGCAGGTGGCATTGAGAACTTCCAGGTCCGTGATGCTGCATGGATTCACCACGCAGTTGTTCGGCGCGGGTTCGCCAGGGTTGACGGCAGGATCGGTGTCATCGCAATCGGGCTCACTGCATGAATTGTCGCCCGTAAAGTATCCATCGCCGTCCATATCGACAGCATCTCCATGTGCCACATGGGCTTTCACCGCATGGGTATCGATCGTAATGATTTTGCCTTTGTGGCATATACTTACCCGGCAATCGGGTTCGCAGGTTGACAAGAACACGATAAATGAAAAAAGGAGCAGGGTGGAGAGTGAATTTTTCATGGGCTTTGAATTTAGGTTGAATAATCTTTTGAACAAGTTCCAGACAATAAAGATACAGACACGTTTCGGCAGTGGTTATCTTGAAACAGGCTAAAAATCGCTGATGTTACAATCGTTCTATCAATTGTTACAGGGCTGTCAAAGCATGGCCACATCTTCATTATGTGGGATGTCAGAAAGTTGACCTCAACGCCGATACATCCGATCAAAAAACTGAATAGGCAATGATCAGCGCCATTGACTTGAAGCCGGCAGTCCGGACCAGCATGGTGGTTTGCTGTGAGCGGGGCCGTCCGGGGCATAGTATTGAGGAGGTATTGGGCATGGCGGTTGTTTGGGGAAGCATTGTCATACTGACAAGTCAATAACAAGATAACAGGCAATGTTAAACGGTTTATGGCATATGACCTGGTAAGGCAACTGGCGGAAACAAATCATCATAACCTGCTGCCGGAGCTCGCCTCGTATGTTCCGACGGAATAGCGACAAAGCAAGTTGCATGACATTTTTGAGCCCTCGTTTGACTGGAAGGAATGTTATGGTGATAAATTTATCGAACAGAAGTTAAACTATATCCACGAGAATTCATGTCGTGGAAGTGGGACCTGGCAAAACAACCATGGGAATATGTTCACAGTTCAGCAAAATTTTATTTTGCGGGAGAACAGTGGGCCTACTCGGTGATGAGTTGTATGACGTTGAAAGATGTTAATTTGACAAAGCGTGATGAGTAATGATCAAATGTTTGGTACATAAGAGCAGAGGCCCTGAATCTGGAGTATCTGCGGGGAAGTGAATGTCTATTCAATCCCAGGATAGAAAGTACCAGGTATGGGAACGGAATTCCTTAAGTGTTCCATTATGGTCGCACAAAGTTTTTCTTCAAAAACTTGAGTACATTTAGACTTCGGACTGACGATTAGCAAGAAAATATTTTTTTATGCCAATCTATATGGATCGTCATGATATTTCAAAAACCATTACCGCCGAACAGGTGGCTGAACTGCATCGGCAGGATTTGAAGGTACAACACCGCTATGGTTGTCGCGGTTTAACGTACTGGTTTGATGAAAAAAGAAACACTACCTTCTGCCTTATTGAAGCGCCTGATGCTTTGGCCATCCACAGGATGCATAAAGAAGCGCATGGCGATGTACCTACCAGGATCATTGAAGTGGATGCTTCGCTGGTTGAATCTTTTCTTGGAAGAATTGAAGACCCGGACACCGAACTGAGTATTATTAACGAAGCGGCTTTCCGAGTCATTATGGTAGTGGATTTGAAAAAAGTTACGCTGCCCAAAAATAGCCTGGCAACCCTTCACGCGCCGGTGAAAAATTTTTGCAATGAGGTGGCTGATATTTTATACGCTTATCGGGGCTCCACGGTAGAGAAAACCGATTATCATTTCCTGGTTTCCTTCAAATCCGTTTCCAGCGCAGCAAAGGCGGCGTTTGAAATAAGCGGAATGTTCAGAAAATTAAGCGCTCATTTCACCAATGAAAGAATTGTTTTGAAAATGGGTATAAGCGCCGGAGTTCCTGTTACGAAAAAAAAATTACTGTTCGAAGACGCTGTAAAACTCGCAAAAAGAATGTGCGAAGTAATAAAAGGTGAGATGATCATGTCTGCCGAGGTGAATTATTTATACAAAGAAGAAAACGCTGATCTCCCCTATAAAAAAAAGGAGCTGATTTCGCTTACACCCGATGATGAAAAATTTTTGACCGGTTTAATGGATTATATAGAATCTGCCTGGAACAACAGCAACTTCAGCGTGGCGAACCTCAATAAACCGCTTGGATGCAGTAAATCAAAGCTCTATCGTAAAATACTTTCCCTTACGGGAAAATCCCCCAGCACTTTTATCAAAGATTACCGTTTGCAGGAGGCCCTTAAGTTGCTTGAAAAAAATGCAGGCAATGTTTCAGAGATTGCTTTTGAAACAGGGTTCAGCAGCCCTTCATATTTTTCCAAATGCTTCCGGGAAAAATATGGTTGTTTTCCTTCAAGCCAAATGGTTCACTAAATCAGCTAATCCATTGACTGCTTTTTTTTGTTACAAACCGAAAGGGTTTGAATGAAAATTACAAACAATTGAGCCAAAATTTACATCCAACTTTTTTTACAGAGTATAATTTTGAGTGTACTTAAATAACGAACGGAATAATTCACTCAAAATAAAATTCTTGATATGACAACAGCAGTGAAAGGTCTGGATACTATTTTGACGGCTGATTTTGCTTCCAAACTTCTCGGAAAAATTGTTCTTCCCGGCGATCCGGAATATGACGAATCCAGAAAAATATGGAACGCGATGATTGATCGGAAGCCTGCACTCATAGTAAGATGTGTAGGAACTGCCGACGTAGTAAACTGTGTGAAATTTGCCCGTGAAAATAATCTGTCGGTATCTGTCAGGGGTGCAGGACACAACATCGCCGGTATGTCGTTAGCCGATGATACCATGCTGATTGATCTGTCACCAATGAAATGGGTTTGGGTAAATCCACAAACACATACAGCATTTGTATCACCCGGCGCGACACTTCGTCATGTGGATCATGAAGCACAAGCTTATGGATTAGCAACCCCGTTAGGAATTGCGTCAACCACTGGTGTCGCGGGACTTGCTTTAGGGGGTGGTTTTGGATGGCTTAGTCGGGCTTATGGACTCGCCGCAGATAACCTGCTATCCGCTGAAGTTGTAACTGCGGATGGAAAAGTATTGCAGGCCAGTGAAAAGGAAAATACTGACCTCTTTTGGGCTTTACGCGGCGGATCAGGTAATTTTGGAATTGTAACTTCATTCCAATTTAAACTGTATCCCGTAGGACCACAGGTGTTGGCCGGACTGGTTGTTCATCCTTTCCGTGATGCTGAAAATATTTTCAGGCATTACAGGAGCTTTACTGCATCGGCACCCGAAAAAGCGACTTGCTGGGTAATTTTAAGAAAAGCTCCTCCTCTTCCTTTTCTGCCGCCGGAGGTTCATGGCAAAGAAGTTTTTATAATTGCAGCTATTTATGCAGGTGACATCAAAGAAGGCGAAAAAATATTGGAACCACTTAGGCGCTTCGGCAATCCTATTGCAGATATCATAGGGCCGGTTCCTTTTTCTGCATGGCAGCAGGCATTTGATCCCTTGCTCACTCCTGGAGTCCGTAACTATTGGAAGTCGCACAACTTTACAGAGCTTGCTGATGGCTTACTCGATATTCTTATTGCATATACCAGGCAGTTGCCAACCCCTTCTACCGAAATATTTGTCGGGCAACTTGGAGGAGCTATTAATCGTATAGCCCCGGATGCTACTGCTTATCCTCACAGAAATGCGAATTTTGTAATGACTGCACACACCAGGTGGGAAAACAGTTCGGATGACACGATGTGCATTGACTGGGCAAAAAAGTTGTCTGATAAAACTGCCCAATATTCAACCGGGGGTGTGTATGTAAATTTTATCAGCGAAGGAGAAGACCGGGTAGCTGCTGCATTTGGTTCAAACTATGAACGGCTTGCACAAATCAAATTGAAGTACGACCCGGAAAATTTTTTCCGGGTTAATCAAAATATTTTACCTGCCTGAAAATCGGTATTAAATATCCTGAGTTCTTTGGGGAGTCACGCGCTACGAAGGAACTTAAATGTGATCTCTGTATTTGTTGGCGCCAGCCTGCCGGCAAAGGCAGTTCCTCACCAACAAGAGCGTCACACTCATCCATTGCAGGGAGAAACACCAGCCTGATTTAAGCCGTCACTTCACTATTTATACTCTCCTCTTCAACCAATCGGAGAAGTCTTTCGAAGGCATTATGAACCTGCATTCCCTTGACAACAATCAGTTTGCAGATCAGGCGCGTCATGAACGCTGGTAAAATGCCATTCATCTTTACATGCCAGTATAATCTTGTACCTGAATCTATTTCTTCAAATCTAACGGTCAAGGTAAAATTAAGCGGACCTCTTCCCATGGAAGATGTATAATACTGAAAGGGTCGGTAGTCAAGGATCCGTTCGATCACTTTACTGTTCACACAATGATTGGTGCCGCCTCTCCGGGTATTTCTGTTTGGGCGTGATCGTACCCGCCAGTCAGACCCAACGGCCCATCGCGTTCTTTTCTTTGGATCATTTGACCACTCCCACAATATGGGCGCAGGGACGGGGAAATCTTTGTAAACAACTAAATCAGCATCTTCGGCGCGGAGATATACCCTTCTTTCGGAAAGATAATTCTGATACTGTTTGTCAAGGTTGACGCTGAACGTCTGAACTTTGCCGATATGCTCATACTCTTCCACCTGATCGTGGAGGTTATCAGGATAGGTTTGTATTGCATCCAGGCAATCTTTTGTGAACAGCGCGTACGCTGTCCATCCGGTTGCATCCATGACGTGATTTTTCAACAGCCGGTGCGCGATATTTACGGAAGACCCAAGCGGTTTCTTTTTTCCACCGGCATCATTCATAACATAGTCGCCATAATGCACAATGAATTTGAGATCCAATGTTGAGGCCATCTCGCATGCTTTGCAATGGCACGTTCGTATTCTGTAATAGGATGCTTTTTTATCTCTGAAGTTGAAGTAGACGGACTCAATGATTTCAAGGATCATGTCGTGGCGAGGAAGTTTGTCCGTGTAAACAAATACAGCGTCGCCTTCAACCTCAGCTAACCGGAAGGTTGGAGTTAAAAAGGAAATGATACCCTTTAACATCTCCTGCAATATTTCCTGCGAGTGCTCCAACTCTGTCGTGGCGACAAATGGCGTAAATCCGGTGATATCGGCCAGTACTAAAAAACCTTTAGTCATGGTTGGCTCATAAAGGTGGCTCCCTGAAATGGTATAACAAGATAGCAGGTTTATTTTGCATTTGTAGAAACGGGTGTTGGTGTTGTCGATGGAAGGAAGTGGGAATTGAATCACCGACGATTGGATGGAATGGTGCTCTTTGATTGTAGCGTCGCCTTTATTTGGGGGAAACGCCAACAATGGTTAGGAATGCCTCAACGCAAATCACTCAACAATCGCCTGGTAGATCAGCGTCCTCAACTTTTGCTGATCATCCAGTCCATCCGATGGCCGCAACTGCTTGAAGTAAACCACGATGAGCTCTTCTTTCGGATCAACCCAATAACTGGAACCATAAGCGCCGCCCCAGCCATATTCACCGATGGAACCTGGCACACCGCGTGTTCCCACATCTGTAACTACCGAGAAGCCCAGCCCAAATCCTTCACCGGGTCGAAACCCAATAAGTGCCGTGTGACTTACCGTCATTAATTCAACCGACTTGGGTGAAAGGATGCGCATGCCATTCAACTCGCCGCCATTCAACAACATCTGAAGAAAGCGGGCATAGTCGGTGGCTGTGCTCAGCAATCCGGCGCCACCGGAAAAACTCTTCCGCGGTCCATCCACATATTCGCCCTGCCCTGACATGCTGCTTTCGTCAGGAGAGCGTTTCAACACACCACTCTCAAGTGCGTATGTCGTTGTAAAGCGGCTGGTTTTTTCTTTGGGTAGATAGAAATAAGTATCCACCATGCCCAGCGGATCCGTTATTTTCGTTTTGATGAACTGATCAAGCGGGATTCCGGATGCCTTCTCGATCACAACTCCAAGTATGTCGGTATTGTAACCATACACCCACTTTTCCCCAGGTTGTGCATCATTAGGAAGTGCTGCCATGCGTGCCACCGTGGCAGCGATGGGCTCGTTGCGATTAGCAAAGTACCAGCCCTGGATGCCAGCCTGTTTCCATTTATCGGCAGCAACGCCTTCTCCATATCCAATACCCGCTGTGTGAGTGAGCAGATCTCTTAATGTAATCTCACGCCTGGCCGGCACCACTTCGTAGCCACCTCCGTCTTTGAGTACAGCCACCGTCGTTGACTTGAACTCGGGAATGTATTTACTAAGGGGGTCGCCAATGAGCAGCTTACCTTCCTCCTGGAGTATCATTATACCAACGCTGATGAGCGCCTTGGACTGCGAAGCGATCCTGAAGATGGCATCCCTGGTCATGGGAGACTTTGAGGCAATATCCCGGTAACCAAACGCCTCATGATAAACCACCTTCCCTTTTCTCATCACAAGCGTCACACTGCCCGCCATCCTTTTATCGTCAACATATTTCTGGAAGACTGCATCGAAACGTTTCAGCCGTTCAGTCGACATGCCCACCGCTTCAGGTTTGGCGGCTGGCAACTGTTGCGCGTGGGCCGAAAGCATCAAGGCTATCAGCAGGAATGAGAATAAGAACTTAAGCGATGTCAGTTTCATTGGAATTGAATTTGGTTGGGATATTATTAATTCCGGGAATTATATCAAAATGCCGGTAGGGGGGATTTGATTTTATGCCGTTGCGCCTTTTTGTTGGTGACGAATGGCGGCGAACCTGGGGGAGATTCCCTCCATCACACCTGCCATGACCTGAGATAATCCGCAATTGACCCGTGGTTAACCCGTATATAACCCGTAGTTGACCCGTCTCTTTTAAGGAACGGGTTATTGGCAGGTCACACCCGGATAATGAGGCCCGATTTCAGAGGTTATCATCTTTTTAAACCCGTTTAGAACGCGTTAAGATTTTAATGAATGAATACAGGTTGCTCACTTCCTTTTTGGTGTTGAAGGAAAGGGCGGATCCGCGATAAGCCAGGAGTTTTTTGATTCATTGTGTCGTTGCATGGAAGCAGGGTGTTGTTGGTGAGCCTTCGCTCGAGGCCAAGCGCAACACCAAATCAAAGGCTAGAGATAAGATCTATAAAAAAGAGTCTAAAGAACAATTGTTATCTCTAGCCCAGGTTTGTGTTGCACACGCGCCGCCTTTGTTGTGTGTTTTCACCAACAAAAGCACCGCGCTATCAAATTCGCGGAGGCAACGTTTATTTGCAAGCGAACAAGTAGGTTGAATACTATGCGCATAAATCCAAACGTGCAGTTTTGTTGGTGAGCCACAGCACGAGCTTTCGCGCAACACCAACACAGGCGAGGGGGTTTGCGGGTAAGTTGGTTTACATTTCGAAGTGTTCCTTTTGTTAGTGAAGAACACCAACAATGGCGAAGGATTAACATAGACTGTGAAGCTTTTTCCTACCGGACAGGCTCCATCTCGCTTCGGTAATCCTTCGGTCGCGCTTCGGTCAACCTTCGTAAAAACGCGTTTTTTCTGAAGAAACACCGAATCGACCGCGGAAATACACTGTTCTCCGAAGCTTGTTACACAAAGCAAACGCGCATGGTTCACCGTTGTGTTGTCGTTCTTATTTCGAATTCGCATGCACCCCGCTTTTGTTGTGCCTATCGGCAGACAAGTCATTTAACCAATTAGACTGAATTCTGCGCAGTGTCTCCCGCTTCGTGGACTCTGTGTTTCGAAGGGATGTCTTCATCGGAACAGGTGAGTTGACTATCGAGGTATACTTTCTGGACAGCACCAACAAAAGGCGAGCCGCACACAGCACGCCTTTGTTGTGTGTTCCTCACCAACAAAACTAGGCACGTTCAGTCGCACGATTTTCTCGCAGCAATATTAGCGGTGATGGCGTGAGGGAATTTTTTGGCTATTTGAATGTGAAACTGTAACAACTCTCTCAGAACAATGTTGATCGGCCTGGATAAAATTGATAAGGCGTGATCAGAAAGTTGGATGGTCAAACGATGCACGCCAACAAAAGCGGGAGTTGGTCCTGTTTGTTGGTGAAGAACACCAACAAAGGCGAGGG
>DASUGQ010000330.1:0-8947 GCA_036273935.1 Cyclobacteriaceae bacterium
AACATGCGGTTCATGTTCACGCATCAGATCGGATGGATGTATGTCCGCTACTTCTTTTTCAATTTCGCGGGTCGTGAGAGCGATATCCAGGATGCCGATTGGTTAGGCCCAAGCGGTTGGTTTGAAAAACTGCCACAAGAGTTAGCAGAAAACGCGGGACGAAATAATTACTTCATGATCCCGTTCCTGTTGGGAATTTTAGGAATGTTTTATCAGATCACTTACGATTCTAAAAATTTTGCTGTCGTTGGATTACTCTTCATCCTCTTGGGTGTAGCGCTGGTGATTTATCTGAATTCACCACCCAGCGAGCCTCGTGAGCGTGACTACATCTACGCAGGATCATACTACGCCTATTGTTTTTGGATCGGGTTCGCCGTAATCGCAATTGTTGACTTCTTAGGACGATTCATCAAGAATGGAAAGGTCGCTGCTATCGCGGCAACGCTTGTTTGTCTTTCGGCGCCGGCAGTGATGGCCATGGAGGGTTGGGACGATCACGACCGCAGTGACCGTTTCTTTTCGGTTGATTCTGCCGTCAATTATCTCCAGTCCTGTGCTAAAAATGCTATTCTGTTTACGGGTGGCGATAATGACACTTTCCCCCTATGGTATGCCCAGGAAGTTGAAGGCGTGCGAACGGATATGAGAGTGGTGGTACTCAGCTACTACAATACAGACTGGTACATCGGTCAAACCATGCGACAAACTTATCAGTCGCCAGCTTTCCCGTACACCCTCACCATTGAAAACTATCGCCAGGGCGGGCCGAATGACTACCTCTTGTACCAGGATGCGGGGTTGAAGAACATAGACCTGAATCAATACCTCGATTTGCTCAGGAAAGATTACAAGGGGCTGCGACATCCCTACCTGACCGATGGCAACATGCTTCCGGCAAAAGAAATCATTCTCAACGTGGATGTGGATAAGATTCGGTCCATGGGACTTGTTCCAAAAGGAATGGATAGCCTTCTCGTTCCCCAGATGAGACTGCGGGTAATCGGAAACGCTATTGAGAAAAAAGATCTCGCCATGCTTGACGTCCTTGCCACGAACAACTGGGAACGGCCGTTGTATGTTAACAATACATCCCTGTCACAGTTCAAAGTAGATCTTAGACCGTACGTTGTCCAGGAAGGAAACGCATACCGAATCCTTCCGATAAAGAATCCAAATCCCAGGGGAGATGAATTGGTAAACACAGATTTGGCTTTCGAACACATGACTAAGAAATTTCAGTTTCGCCAGCTCGACAATCCAAAAGTATATTTCTCTGAAGACTACAGGAAATTCATCCTCAACCAACGCAATACGTTTATTGCGCTGGCCCGCGCTTTCCTGATGGAAGACAATCCTGAAAAAGCGCACGACGTAATCATGTTTAGCCTTGAGAAAATGCCGGATCAGGGCATTCGCTTTGACCGCTTCACGACAATACCGACAGTAGAAATATTAATGGAAGTAGGTGAAAAGGAAAAAGCAATCGAGATCACTAAGCTGATGGCCGGACGATGTGAATCGATGCTTGACTATCTCATCACAAGCAATAAAATGAACAGTGATTTGCGGCTCAACATGGCAGTCCTTGGTGAACTTCAGCGCCTCATGTATCAATATGGTGAAGCGGACCTGGCAAAAGATATTGAAGGAAAATACGATCGCTTTGCTGCCTCTCTGGGAATGCCGGCGAGACCTGAACAATAGTTGATAGTTATTGCATAGGGGTAAATGCATTGCGCCTATGCAATAGCTCCAAAAAAATAATCACAAGTGGATTACTTCACCATAGGCAGCCGCCGTGGCTTCCATTATTGCCTCACTCATGGTTGGGTGAGGGTGAACTGATTTGATGATTTCATGTCCTGTCGTTTCAAGCTTACGCGCGGCAACAACTTCAGCAATCATCTCAGTAACATTGGCTCCTATAAAGTGGGCTCCTAACCATTCGCCGTACTTGGCGTCGAATATAACTTTTACAAATCCCTCTGTGGCCCCGGCGGCCTTTGCTTTGCCCGACGCACTGAATGGAAACTTCCCTACTTTAATTTCATACCCCGCTTTCTTTGCCTGCTCTTCGGTATAGCCAACAGAAGCAATTTCCGGCGAACAATAGGTGCAACCCGGAAGATTGTTATAATTCAACGGTTCAGGATTAAGGCCTGCAATTTTTTCAACGCAAATAATACCTTCCGCAGACGCGACGTGCGCTAAAGCCGGTCCTTTTACAATATCACCAATGGCATAGACACCCGGGACATTTGTCCGGTAATAATCATCTACAATGACTTTCCCTTTCTCTGTCTTAACGCCCGTCTCTTCAAGTCCTATTCCTTCCAGGTTGGTAGCTATACCTACTGCCGACAAAACAACATCCGCTTCCATTTTCACCTCGCCGTCCGGTGTTTTAACGGTAGCTATGCAGGTTGCGCCTTTAGTATCCACGGCTGTTACTTCAGAGTTCACATGAATCTTCATCCCCGCTTTCTTAAACACCTTGTCAAGTGTCTTGGATACCTCTTCGTCTTCCACCGGTACAATGCGCGGCAGGAATTCAACGATCGTCACTTCCGTGCCAAGGGTTTGATAAAAGTAAGCAAACTCAACACCAATGGCACCTGAGCCAACTACCAACATCTTCTTCGGTAATTTATCAAGGATCATTGCTTCACGATAACCGATAATTTTCTTGCCGTCGATCTTCATGCTTGGCAATTCACGACTGCGTCCACCGGTAGCGAGAATAATGTGCCTGGCTTCATAATCAGTTTTCTTACCATTGGCATCGGTCACTTCAACCTTGCCTCCCTTTTTCAATTTGCCAGTTCCCGCAATATGATCAATCTTGTTTTTCTTGAACAGGAAGGTTACTCCTTTGCTATTGCTATCCGCTACCGCACGGCTTCTCTTGACCATCGCCGTGAGGTCAGCTTTAGAATCTTTCACTTCGACACCATAGTCACTGGCATGTTTTATATATTCAAACACATTGGCACTTTTAAGCAAAGCTTTGGTTGGTATACAACCCCAGTTTAAGCAAATTCCGCCAAGCTCTGCTTTTTCTACGACACCTACTTTCAGTCCCAACTGCGAAGCCCGGATAGCAGCCACATAGCCACCCGGACCACTGCCAATCACAAGAAGATCATACTTTGACATAATGCCTTGTTTTTAAATTTGGTGCCAAAGATAAACCCCGGAACGCTCTTTCAAAAATTACATCATTAAATTGCCCACAGCACGGAGAACTTAAACCCTTCATTAATTTCGGATTCTGTCAAAGTAGAACTAATTTTAGCGGCCTGAATGCAAAAGATTAAAATTTAACATAGGTAAAACTTCATAAAATCAATTCTTAAATGGGACTACTAGATGGTAAATCAGCCTTGGTAACAGGAGCGTCAAAAGGAATCGGGCGCGCAATTGCCCTGCGTTATGCTGACGAAGGCGCTAACATTGCCTTTACTTATCTGTCCAGCGTTGAGCAAGGACAGGCACTTGAAGCAGAGCTTGCTTCTAAGGGTGTCAAGGCAAAAGGCTATCGATCCGATGCCTCTGATTTTTCCCAGGCAGAAAAATTGATTAACGACGTCATTGCTGATTTGGGATCGCTGGATATCTTGGTGAACAACGCGGGCATTACACAAGACACTCTGCTTTTGCGCATGACCGAAGAGATGTGGGATAAGGTGATCAACGTGAACCTGAAATCTTGTTTCAATACTGTAAAGGCTGCCACCAAACAAATGATGAAACAGAGGAGTGGATCAATCATTAACATGACGTCTGTCGTTGGATTGAAGGGCAATGCCGGCCAGGCCAACTACGCTGCTTCTAAAGCCGGTATAATCGGTTTCACAAAATCAGTGGCGTTAGAACTTGGATCCAGGGGAATTCGTTCGAATGCCATCGCCCCGGGTTTCATTGAGACAGAGATGACTGCCAAACTTGATGAAAAAACAGTGCAGGGTTGGCGGGATGCAATACCCATGAAGCGTGGTGGCAGACCGGAAGATGTTGCTGACGCCTGTATTTTTTTAGGATCCGATTTGTCCTCTTACATTACCGGCCAGGTCATCCAGGTGGATGGCGGAATGCTCACCTGATTTCAGACCAGTTGACTTTAGGCAAGCCTAAGTGATGCCAGACCACTGAAGAAATTCTTAACTTTACTTGATAACAATACCTTCTCGTGGAGACCAACGTTTCAATCGCCGAGGAAATTGAAGACCTTCTTTCAAAGGCCTATGAAGCAAGAATCAATAACCTCCCATTAAGTATCAATCTGGCAAAACAAGCAGCCGGCCTGTCGAGGGAAATATACCCTAACCTGTATGCCCGGTCATTAAATCTCCTTGGTCTGTGTTTGATGATCAAGGGAGAATTCAAAAATTCCCTTGAGCTTTCCGAACAGGCGCTGATTCTGTGTGAGAAAGGCAACGACATCAAAGGAATTGCCGATGCTAAATATAATATTGGAAGTGTTCACTACAAGACGATCAACTATCACACCGGCCTGCAATACCTCCTCGATTGTCAGCAACTCTATCGACAGTTGAATGATCATCACAATGAAGCACGGGTACTAAAATCACTGGGAACAATTTTTGAATATTTCGGAGATGTCGCCAATGCTATTGAAAGCTATGAGAAATGCATTGCCGCTGCGGAAAAAGTGAGTGACCTGAATCAGGTTTCAAATGCATACAATCCACTCTCTGGAATTTACCTTGATGAAGGGAAAGTGGACGAAGCCCTGGCAATGATTCAAAAAAGTATCTCCATCAAGGAAAGTACGAACGACACACGGGGTTATGCGTTTGCGTTGTACGGGCGGGGCAAAGTATTCATTAAGATGGACCTCCTCGATGAAGCCATCAGTGATCTTTTAAGGGCCATCGGCATCCACCAGGAAATGGGCGACCGCCTTGGGGAAAGTATGGCACATTATAAGTTGGGAGTTGCTTATCGGAAGGCTAAAAGATTTGAGAAAGCGGAAGCAAGCTTAATGAATGCAATTTCAATCGCTGAGGAACTCAACATTAAGTTCATTCTTTTTAAATCATATTTTAATTTATATCGCATCGCCGTCGAAAAAGGTGATTCCAAAAAGGCATTAGGATACCTGGAGGAATACATATCACTGAAAGAGACCGTGATCAATGCACATACTTATGACGTGGTGAAAAGTTATGCAGCCATAAAAAAAATTGAATCCCTTGAGTACGAAGCAAGGGTGCAGAAAGAAAAGGCTGCCATAATCGAAAAGAAAAATGCGGAATTGGATTCATTTTTTTATCGCATATCACACGATTTGAAAGGTCCGATTTCATCGCTCCTCGGTCTTCATAGCCTCGTGAAACTTGAAATCAAAGACCAGCCATCGCTGCATTACTTTGATCTTTACCAATCACAAATTGTCCGGTTGAACACCATTGTGATGGATCTCATCAACCTTGCGAGAATGAATAACAATGCGCAGACAAAATCAAAGATCAATTTCAATTTGATGGTGGACGATTGCATCCATTCCTTTCACTACGTTAATAATTTCAAAAACATCAGGTTTGAAAAAATCATTGAGCAAGATCTCGAATTCATTTCCGAGTGGGGAATTGTGAACACCATACTTCAAAATCTCATCGAGAACGCTATTAAATATCACGGCACAGATAATCCTTACGTATTCATTTCAATTGGGAGAATTGACGAACACATTCAAATACGTGTTAATGACAATGGCCAGGGAATTCATCCTGAACATCAACCCAAAATATTCGATATGTTCTTCCGCGCCAATTCCAGTATACAGGGAACGGGTCTGGGACTTTATATTCTGAAGCGCGCCGTCGAGCGACTACAGGGCGAAATATCCTTTACCAGTGAACTGCACATAGGTTCATCTTTTGTTGTATCACTGCCCATTAGCAGCAACCAAAACCACTAACAGTCGTAAGTGAATAAAAAAATCTTTGCAAGCTTTGGAAACTTAGCTTCTATGGCCTACGTTTGCAGTATCAAGTCGAATAAGCACACCAGCTTTATCGATTTATAAAGAAGCGCTGAGAGACAGGCTCTATGAAGCGCTAGCAACCTGTAGCAATGCAAGGTGCTAATTCCTGATTCTTCCGATAACATCGGGAGGAAAATATAAACCGATTAAAATGAACAATTTAATCCGATCCACTCTAAAAGTATTTGCCCAAGGGGTATATGCTTCCATTATCCGACTAACGGATTGTTTTCAGCAAAACATTTATGAATACATTGATGACCTCACATCAATACGAATGTGTTGTTGCAGCAACTGCTGTTGTTAGTCCAAAATCTTAACAACGTCTTACCTGTAAACACAAGCTTCGACATCTGATTAAACAGTGAGGCTTGCCTTGTAAAAAAAATTAAACAACCTTAAAAAAATTAAAAACATGTCAACACTTCATTTTGAAACGCTTCAACTTCATGCCGGCCAGGAAATCGATCCCACAACCCGCTCAAGAGCCGTCCCTATTTATCAGACAACTTCTTACACGTTCAAGGATTCAGAGCATGGAGCCAACCTGTTTGCCCTCAAAGAATTCGGAAATATTTATACCCGCATCATGAATCCCACAACTGATGTGCTTGAAAAAAGAATCGCAGCATTGGAAGGCGGCGTTGCAGGACTTGCTGTGGGGTCAGGACAGGCTGCGCAGTTCATAGCATTGAATAACATTCTTCAGGCAGGCGATAATTTCGTATCGACCTCATTTCTGTACGGAGGTACTTATAACCAATTCAAAGTATCTTTCAAGCGCCTGGGAATTGATGTTCGATTTGCCGATGGAGATAAACCCGAATCCTTCGAAAAATTGATTGACAAAAAGACCAAAGCGCTTTACCTGGAAACCATCGGTAATCCTGGATTCAACATCCCTGACTTTGAAGCCATTGCAGCCCTCGCAAAAAAACATGATCTGCCACTTATTGTTGACAACACGTTCGGAGCTGCTGGGTACTTGTTCCGACCTCTTGAGCATGGCGCGCATGTAGTCGTAGCTTCAAACACAAAATGGATCGGGGGACATGGAACCTCTATTGGAGGTATTATCATCGATGGAGGAAACTTTAATTGGGCAAATGGAAAATTCCCTCAATTCACTGAGCCATCTGAAGGATATCACGGACTCAAATTTTGGGATGTTTTCGGAGAAGGAAATCCACTAGGTCTGCCGAATATTGCTTTCATTATAAGAGCGAGGGTAGAAGGTCTCCGTGATTTCGGACCGTCGTTAAGTCCGTTTAATTCTTTCCTGTTCCTTCAGGGTCTGGAAACATTGTCGCTTCGCGTTCAGCGTTCGGTTGACAATGCTCTCGCTTTAGCAAAATGGCTGGAAAAACATCCGAATGTTGAAGGAGTAAACTATCCGGGATTGGAGAGCAGCCCTTTTCACAAACTTGCAAAGAAATATTTGACAAATGGATTTGGTGGTGTGTTGTCTTTCACTCTGAAAGGTACAAAAGAGCAAACAACAAAATTTGTTGACAACCTTAAACTGCTGAGTCATCTTGCGAACCTTGGTGATGCAAAGACACTGATTATCCAGCCGTCTGCAACAACCCATCAGCAACTTTCAGATGAAGAGCAGATTGCCAGCGGCGTGTTACCAAATTTACTTCGCATCTCCGCAGGGATTGAACATATTGACGACATAAAAGCAGACCTTCAGCAATCATTCGAAAAAGTATTTAGCAAAGAGCTTGTCGAGAACTGATGAAGTTATCAGTTATCCGTTATCAATTATAAGATGACGGATAACTATTAACTGACAACCGAAACGTAAAGCATGGAGAAAAACGACAATACATTCCATTTCGATCAGAAATATGAGTTGGAGACCGGCGGTTCGCTGCCGTCATTTCAACTTCGGTACACCACTTTGGGGAATCTGAATGCAAACCGCGACAATGTAATCTGGGTATTCCACGCATTGACCGGAAGTTCAGATTTCACAACATGGTGGGGTGATCTGTTTCGAGAAGGCAGTGTATACGATCCTCGTCATTACTTCATTATCTGCGCCAATATGCTCGGCGGTTGCTATGGATCAACCGGTCCTCTTTCCCTTGACCCGAAGACCGGATTACCTTATTACCATACCTTTCCGTTCATTACTAATCGCGATGTGATCGGGGCCTTTGATCTGCTTCGGAAATATCTCGGCATTGAAAAGATACACACCCTTCTCGGTGGCTCACTTGGTGGGCAGCAGGCGCTTGAATGGGCAATCGAACAGCCGGATGTTTTTCAGAACATCGTTCCGATCGCGTGCAACGCCTGGCACTCACCATGGGGAATTGCTTTCAACGAAGCTCAGCGACTGGCAATTGAAGCCGACCCGACCTGGAAAGAAAGTGAACCTCGAGCAGGTGCTGAGGGACTCAAAGCAGCACGCGCTATTGGAATGATCTCCTACCGTCACTACGATACTTTTCAAACCACGCAAAACGAAAAAAGTACAGACAAGCTGGATGATTTTCGCGCTTCATCCTATCAGCAATATCAGGGGCAAAAATTAGCCAATCGATTCAACGCTTTCACCTACTGGATACTAACCAAAATAATGGATAGCCATAACGTAGCAAGGGGGCGGGGAAGCGCCGAAGAGGCTTTGAAGAAAATCAAAGCACGCACATTAATTATTGGGATCGATTCTGATCTTTTGTTTCCCCTCTCGGAACAGGAATTTCTGTCACAAAATATTCCGAACGCGCGACTCGAAATAATTACTTCACTCTATGGACACGACGGATTTCTCGTGGAATTCGATCAGTTAAATTCAATTTTGAAAAAGTTTTATAAAGAAAAAATCAGCATACTATCATGAGGAAGAATTTGACGTTGGGATTATTTGGTTTTGGATGCGTCGGACAGGGATTGTATCATGTCCTGGAAGAATCCCAGGGC
>DASUGQ010000331.1:0-4134 GCA_036273935.1 Cyclobacteriaceae bacterium
ATTGGTTTTCAGTATTTTGATTTTGCAATATAGAAGTAATTGTTCATTTCATTTCCTGAATTTACAGGAAGGGTCCCGGGGATGAGTGTTCAAAAGTCGTGCAAAACTTACGCTGGTGCCGCGTTCATGAAATGAATCTCGTTCAGGCCGGGGGGATTGTTGACATTTGACACACTAAAACGCCTGGGGTTATGGATTGTTTTGTGTTTGCCGGGGTAGGGCTTTTTTTCACTTGTTTATTTTGGGCCGCCATGAAATTAAACAAGATGAATTCCAAGAATGAAGACCATCGAGAGAAGGATCATGAACCAAAACCTGTAAGGTTCTGATTTACAATCTGCCACCTGCCTGGCCTAGAGTTCCTTTATCATTATATTTCTGAACCACACCTCATTTTTGTGGTCTTGCAGATCGATGTGGCCTTCGGTTGGTACTCCATAATCCTTCACGTCATTCCATTTGCTTTCGGCTTTCCTTTTTTTCCAATCATCCGAGCCAATTTCATATTCAACAACTTTGGCCCCATTAAGCCAGTGTTCAACATGATTGCCATTTACGATAAGCATTGCTGAATTCCATTCGCCAACCGGCTTCAGCGTCTTATTGACTGGTGCGTACATGTCATAAGCGCCGCCGGAAAAATTCTTTTCTTTTACTTCTCCCGGATACCCGCCATCGTCCAGGACCTGATATTCAGGACCTGTAAAATAGGGCTCATCATATTCTTCCGTTGCCCGGTAAATAACGCCACTATTTCCCTGCGAGGATATCTTCCACTCAAAGGCCAGCTCAAAATTTTTGTATTGGCCTTCCGTCATGAGGTCGGCACGTTTTTCGGCATTATCAAATGGCTTGCAATGAAGGGTTCCATCCACTACTTCCCAACTGTTGTTTTCCAGCCCCCGGTACGTCCGCCAGCCTGTCATGGATTGCCCGTCAAAGAGGAGTTTCCATCCCTCAGCCTTTTGCTCTTCAGAAAGTTGTTTGGCGTTCATGGATGCAGGCGTTTGCGCAGCCTCAGGCTCTGTAGAAGATTCACTTTTTTCGTCAGCTTTTTTGCAACCTGTAAAGAACAAAGTGCTGAATATAATTACACACAAAAGGTATCTCATTGTCATCGGATTTTTGATTGGTTAAGAATCAAATATAGAGAAATGAGCCGACTGCCGTTCAATAAGAAGTACGAAATACGAATGAGGCGTGAAGAGTGGTCAATTCGTGTTTAGCACCAGGTTTATATTTCTAAAAAATTTTCCCAGGGTTCAGAATTCCATTCGGATCAAATACCTTTTTAATGCCGCGCATGAGTTCAAGATTTACCTCACTCATGGCAATGGGCATATAGGGTCGTTTGGCAATTCCAATTCCATGTTCACCTGAAAGAGTGCCACCTAAGCCTACCGTTAGTTTGAAGATTTCGCCAATACCTTCCGGTATCTTGTTTTTCCAGTCTTGTTCGCTGATCGCTTCCTTGAGAATATTCACGTGCAGATTTCCGTCGCCAAGATGGCCGAAGCATACGGTATTGAAGCCGTAGGCTTTGCCAATCTTTTTTATTCCTGAGATCAACCTGGGCAGATTTGCCCGGGGCACGATAACATCATCCGATTTTGTCAGCGTATACCAGTTCACCGCCGGAGAAATGTTCTTCCGCACTTTCCACAATTCTTCTTTTTGGGCCGAACTTTCGGCAAACAGCACTTCACCAACCTGGAATTTTTCCACAACGCCCATCACACGTTCGGCATCGCGCATCAATACTTCGTCATCATTTCCATCCAGTTCACACAGCAGGTACGCGTCCATGTTATCCGGAAACGAAGTGGTAACAGGACTGTTGAGCACCTTATCACAATATTCAATTGTTCTGGTTACCGCTTCCCGTTCGAAGAACTCCATCCCGGAAGGGGTTATTCCTGCCACAAAGATTGCTGCAACGGCGCGACACGCTTCATCACTGCTGCTAAACGGGATCAACATCAGTACATTTTTTTCAGGCAGGCCTCGCAGTTTGAAAACGATCTTTGTTACGATACCCAGCGTTCCTTCACTTCCGCAGATAAGTTGAGTAAGGTTATAACCGGTGGAATATTTTAGCACGTTTGCCCCTGTCCATATTATTTCGCCCGTTGGTAATACTACTTCCAGGTTAAGAACATAATCGCGTGTGACACCGTATTTAACAGCCTTCGGGCCACCAGAATTATTGGAAAGATTACCACCCAGAAAACACGATCCGCGACTGGCAGGATCAGGGGGATAGAAAAGGCCTTTTTCTTTGACGGCATTTTGAAACACCTCCGTGATGACGCCGGGCTCTACAATCGCCTGAAGATTGAGTTCGTCTATACTAAGAATCTTGTTGAAGCGTTCCATCGATATGACAACGCCTTTTTTGACAGGAAGCGCGCTGCCGGCCAGACCTGTTCCTGCTCCCCGTGGGGTGACGGGAATTCGATTATCGTTGCAGACTTTGAGGATTTTGCTAACCTCTTCCGTTTTTCCCGGCTTCAGCACGATATCGGGCATAAAGGAATAGTCTTCCGTTTTGTCATGGGAATAGTCGTAGCGCTTTTCTTCATCAAGGATGATATTTTCACTGCCAACAATGGCCCCCAGTTGGCCAACTACATCTACAGTAACTTCAGTAAGTGCCATGAATCCGTTATATTTGGAATTATTTTTTAAGCTTTTGAAAATGAGGACATTTTTTCGACTCAAAATTAGCGAAAAGCTTTTTCTTCATTCGTCCCTTGCACTGATTGTTTTGCTGAACTCATGTGCATCTCCAAAAAAGGCCTCGGTACGCGATGAAAAAGTGGACAAAGTTATTGATGTCGCACGAAGTTACATCGGCACGCCTTACAAATATGGTGGTACGACCCGATCCGGAATGGATTGCTCGGGGTTATTGATGAATTCTTTTCGCGCAATCGATGTCAGCCTTCCCCGGAGCTCAGACGATCAAAGCCGGATTGGTGACGAAATAAAAATGAATGATCTGCAACCTGGCGACTTAGTCTTTTTTGCCACCAGCAATAAGAAGAGAAAAATCACGCATGTAGGTCTGGTGACGGAATGCCGTGGTAGGGATAATATCAAATTCATTCATGCATCTTCTTCCTTAGGGGTTGTGGAGACAAACATTTTTCAGGATTATTACCAAAAACGTTTTCGCACCGCCCGTCGTGTGATCAACTAAAAATACTCCTTGCAAGTTGCTTTCGTGATTGATAGCTTGAAGAGAAAAAGGAGGTCCATGAAAACAAGAAGAGAATTCATAAGGATCGCGGCGGCAAGTGGTGCGCTCACACCATTGCAGGGAATCGCATCGTCCAAAACAATTCTTGAAACCAAACCCATTGTTATTTCAACCTGGAACTTCGGACTACGAGCCAATGTTGAGGCGTGGAAAATTCTTGACCGGGGCGGTCGGGCGCTGGATGCCGTAGAGGCTGGAGCAAGAGTACCGGAAGGAGATGCTAACGAGACTTCAGTCGGTTTGGGCGGCTTGCCTGACCGTGATGGACATGTCACGCTCGATTCCTGCATCATGGATGAACATGGGAACTGCGGTTCTGTCGCCTTTCTTGAAAACATCGTACATCCTGTTTCTGTCGCCAGAAAAGTGATGGAGAGCACACCTCACATTATGCTTGTGGGAGAAGGCGCGCTGCAATTTGCATTGGCGAATGGTTTCCGGAAAGAGAAACTTCTTACGAATGAATCTGAAAAGGTGTGGAGAGAATGGATGAAGAACGCAGCATACAAGCCGGTGATAAACATAGAAAATCATGATACCATTGGAATTGTCGCGCTTGACTCAAACGGGAATTTGTCGGGAGCCTGTACCACCAGCGGTTTAGCTTTTAAAATGCACGGCCGGGTTGGAGATTCTCCCATTATCGGGGCCGGTCTGTATGTTGATAACGAAGTGGGGGCAGCAACCGCGACAGGCGTTGGTGAGGAAGTCATTCGCATTGTGGGGTGTCACCTGGTTGTTGAATTAATGCGGCAAGGGCGGACACCTGAAGAAGCCTGTAGGGAGGCGGTAAACAGAATATTAAAAAAGAGCCCGGAAAAATCCAGGGACGTCCAGGTTGGATTTCTTGCTTTGAATAAACAGGGTGACTT